>NZ_CAJPHM010000006.1:0-401866 GCF_905339955.1 Burkholderia sp. BCC1996 | reverse complement strand
TGGAAAATAATCTGGCCGCCTTTCGCGCATGCCGGCCATCGTACATGCGGGCCTTGCGGAACAAGGAACGGGACGGCTGGAGCGGCCCCGATCCCACTTATAATCGCGGGTTTTGATGACGCGTATTTTGTCCATTTTAATGCCTAGCCGCTCCGCCGCCGCCAACCCGCCGCCTTCGGGCGCCCTGCCGGCCGCCTTCCGCTCGCGCGGCTGCCCCGCATGCTGAAGCGATTCGGCAACCCGGACGTCGCGAAGGCCGTCGCGAATCTCGTCTGGCTGGGGCTCGAACGGCTCACGCAGATCGGCGTCGCGATCGCGATCAGCGGTCTTCTGGCCCGTTATTTCGGGCCGGACGTGTTCGGCAAATGGCAGTATGCGAATACGCTTCTCCTCGTACTGGCGCCGCTCACCTGGGTGTGCGGCGCCGAAATCCTGGTTCCGACCATCGTCCAGCGCCCGCCCGCGCAACTCGGCGCGGTGCTCGGCAGCGCCTTCGTGCTGCGCATCGGCGTGTCCGCCGTCGCGCTCGTCGCGACCTGGATCGCGATCGGCGCCGGCGCGTTCGACCCGCTCGTCGGCGCGATGCTCGCGGGCCTCGCGGTCACGATGGTGTTCCGCGAGCCGTTCGTCGGCGTGATCAACGCGTGGCTGCAGAGCCTGACCTACAGCAAGCCGCAGCTCGTCACCAGCATGCTCACCGCGCTGGCGAAGGCGCTCTTCGTCTGGCTGCTGGTCCGCGCGGCCGCCGGCCCTGCCCGCTTCGCGTGGCTGTGGGCGCTCGAGGCCGCCGTGATCGGCTTCGCGCTGCTGCTCTACTTCCGCCATCGTAACGGCGGCGCGCTCGGCTGGACGTTCGACAAACCGCTGTTCAGGCACTTTGCCACCGCCGGCACCGTGTTCTGGCTCGGCCTGATCTGCATGTACCTGTTCCTGAAGCTCGATCGCCTGATGCTCGAGCGTCACGTGTCGTTCGCCGACCTCGGCCGCTACTCGGCGGCCCAGCAGCTCAACGAGAACTGGATCACGCTCGCGCTGATGCTCGCGCAGACCATCGCGCCCGCGTTCGTGTACCGCGTGCAGGACGTCGCGCGGCTGCGCCGCAACATCGTCCGGCTGATCGCGATGACCGCCGGCCTGATGACGGCCGGCGCGCTGGTGCTGGACGCGGCCGCGCCGCTCATCGTCGGCAAGGTGTTCGGCCGCGGTTACGAGGCGTCGGTCGACATCTTCCGCTGGGCCGTCTGGCTGTCCGTGCCGGCCGGCATCGAGGCGATAGGCAATCTTATCGTTCTCAAATATCAAGCAAAATTCGTGTTGCTGGCGAAATGGGTGCTCGCGCTCGCGATCGCCGCGCTCGTCAACGTGTTCGCCATCCCCCGGCTCGGCCTGTACGGCGCGCTCGTCGGGCTGGCGGCCGGCTATCTCGCCGCCGCCGCCGTTAATTTTTATTACATTCGTTTCAAGCTGCGCCCATGACGTCTCCCGATTGCCCGCCCCCGCTCGACGACGTGGCCGTGCTGATGCCGGCCTACAACGGCCACGACGACGTCGTGCGCACCCTCGCGTCGTTTCGCGAGGACGCGCCGGTGCACGTGCTGATCGTCGACGACGGCAGCACGCCGCCGATCGTGGCGCCCGACCTGCCCGGCCTTGCGGTCGAGGTGCTGCGCATGCCGCGCAACGGCGGCATCGAGCGCGCGCTCGAGGCCGGCATCGACGCGCTCGCGGCGCGCGGCTTCCGCTTCGCGGCCCGCATCGACGCCGGCGACCTCGCCGCGCCGCGGCGCCTCGCGAAACAGCGCGCGTATCTCGATGCGCACCCGCGCGTGGCCTGCGTCGGCATGTGGACCCAGGTCGTGTCGCGTGCCGGCGAGCCGCGCTTCATGCTGACCCCGCCCGCCGACCCGCGCACGCTGCGCCGCACGCGCTTCCTGCGCTCGCCGCTCGTGCATCCGTCGGTCATGCTGCGCATCGACGCCGTGCGCGAAGTCGGCAATTACCGCGCGAAGTATCGCGCGGCCGAGGATCTCGATCTTTTTTTACGGTTAATGCAACGCTACGATTGCGCGAACCTGCCCGAGCTCGGCCTCTACTACGAGCTCAACGAGGGCGGGATCAGCGCGACCAAGCGCCGCCGCCAGCTGATATCGACGCTATCGCTGCTGCTGCGGCACTTCAACGTGCTGAACCCGTACGACTGGGCCGGCCTCGCCAAGAACCTGCTGCATTTCGTGACGCCGTACCGTACGCTGCAGCGGATCAAGCAGACGCTGTTCGCCGCGCGGCCGTCCGCGTAGCCCGCCTCCGGCATTTTCGACGCTTTATTTTTTTCTTTTTTTCATGTCCGCTACCTCCTCGCTGCGCATCGCGCTCGTCTGCAACACGGCCTGGGCGATCTACACGTACCGCCACGGGCTGATCCGTGCGCTCGTCGCGCGCGGCGCCGAGGTCATCGTGATCGCGCCGCACGACCGCACGGTGCCGTTGCTCGAGCAGATGGGCTGCCGCTACGTCGCGCTCGCCGTCGCGTCGAAAGGCACGAGCCCGCGCGAGGATCTCGGCACGCTTGCCGCGCTGGTGCGCCATTACCGCGCGCTCGAGCCCGATCTCGTGTTCCATTACACGATCAAGCCGAACATCTACGGGTCGATCGCCGCGTGGCTCGCGCGCGTGCCGTCGATCGCGGTCACGACCGGCCTCGGCTACGTGTTCATCCAGAAAAGCCGTGCGGCGAGCGTCGCGAAGCGCCTGTACCGGTTCGCGTTCCGCTTTCCGCGTGAAGTCTGGTTCCTGAACCGCGACGATCTCGCGACCTTCACCGACGAGCAGCTGCTCGCGCACCCCGAGCGCGCGCGGCTGCTGCACGGCGAAGGCGTCGATCTCGACCAGTTCGCGCCGGTGCCGCTGCCCGCCGGCCGTGGCCCCGTGTTCATCCTGATCGGCCGGCTGCTGTGGGACAAGGGCGTGCGCGAATACGTCGAGGCCGCGCGCGTCGTGCGGGATCGCTACCCGGATGCGCGCTTCCAGCTGCTCGGGCCGCTCGGCGTCGACAATCCGAGCGCGATCGGCCGCGCGGACGTCGACGCGTGGGTCGGCGACGGTGTCGTCGAGTATCTCGGCGAGGCGCACGACGTGCGCCCGCACATCGCGGCGGCCGACTGCGTCGTGCTGCCGTCGTACCGCGAGGGCGTGCCGCGCACGCTGATGGAAGCGTCCGCGATGGGCCGCCCGATCGTCGCGACCGACGTGCCGGGTTGCCGCGACGTCGTCGCCGACGGCGAAACCGGCTTCCTGTGCCGCGTGCGCGACAGTGCGAGCCTCGCGGAGCAGCTGATCCGCATGATCGAACTCGGGACCGCCGGACGCGACGCGATGGGCGCGCGCGGCCGCCGCAAGGTGAGCGCGGAATTCGACGAGCAGCAAGTCGTCGAACGCTACCGGCAGACCATTCATACATTGACCGGCATCACACTCTGAAGGAGCGCATCAGCATGACCGCTAAAGGCACCATCCTCGTTACCGGCGGAGCGGGCTATATCGGCTCGCACACGGCCGTCGAGCTGCTCGACAACGGCTACGATGTCGTGATCGTCGACAACCTCGTCAACAGCAAGGCCGAGTCCGTCCGGCGCATCGAGCGGATTACCGGCAGGACGCCCGCGTTCCACCAGGTCGACGTGTGCGACGAAGCCGCGCTCGCGAAGGTGTTCGACGCGCATCCGATCACGGGCACGATCCATTTCGCGGCGCTCAAGGCGGTCGGCGAATCGGTCGCGAAGCCGCTCGAGTATTACCAGAACAACCTTGGCGGGCTGCTCTCGGTGCTCAAGATCATGCGCGAGCGCAACGTCCGGCAGTTCGTGTTCAGCTCGTCGGCGACCGTGTACGGCGTGCCGGAGCGCTCGCCGATCGACGAATCGTTCCCGTTGTCGGCCACCAACCCGTACGGCCAGTCGAAGCTGATCGCCGAGCAGGTCCTGCGCGATCTCGAGGTATCGGACCCGTCGTGGCGCATCGCGACGCTGCGCTACTTCAACCCGGTCGGCGCGCATGCGAGCGGGCTGATCGGCGAGGATCCGGCCGGCATCCCGAACAACCTGATGCCGTACGTCGCGCAGGTCGCGGTCGGCAAGCTCGAGAAGCTGCGCGTGTTCGGCTCCGACTACCCGACGCCGGACGGCACCGGCGTGCGCGACTACATCCACGTCGTCGATCTCGCGAAGGGGCACATCGCCGCGCTCGACGCGCTCGCGAAGCGCGATGCGAGCTTCGTCGTGAACCTCGGCACGGGCCAGGGCTACAGCGTGCTGCAAGTCGTGCGCGCGTTCGAGAAGGCGTCGGGCCGCCCGGTGCCGTACGAACTCGTCGCGCGCCGCCCGGGCGACATCGCCGAGTGCTATGCGAATCCGCAGGCCGCGGCCGACCTCATCGGCTGGCGCGCGACGCTCGGGATCGACGAGATGTGCGCCGACCACTGGAAATGGCAGGAGGGGAACCCCCGCGGTTTTGTATAATCCGCTGTCCATTTTTCGAGCGATCCCATGCTCAGCTTCGCGTCCGGCTTCATCGTCTCCCTGCTCGTCACGTTGTTCATCGTGCGCTATGCGCATCTGCACGAGAAATTCTCGGTCGACAGCGACCTGGCCGGCGTGCAGAAATTCCACGTACGGCCGGTGCCGCGTGTCGGGGGCATCGGGATCCTCGCCGGGGTCGTCATTGCCGCGCTGCTCGTGTCGCGGCGCTATCCGACGATCGCCGGCAGCATTCTCGGGATCGTCGCGTGCGGGATGCCGGCGTTCCTGTCGGGCCTCGTCGAGGACCTGACCAAGCGCGTGTCGCCGCGCGCGCGGCTGCTCTGCACGATGGGCGCGGCCGCGCTGGCGTTCTGGCTGCTGGGCATCGCGGTCAAGCGGATCAGCGTGCCGCCGCTCGACTTCCTGCTCGGCTACGTGGCCATTTCGGCGTTCATCACGGTGCTCGCGGTCGCGGCGCTGGCCAACGCGATCAACATCATCGACGGCTTCAACGGCCTCGCGTCGATGGTCAGCTTCATGATGTTCGCGTCGCTTGCGTATGTTGCGTTCCACGTCAACGACCCGGTCGTGATGTCGGCGTCGATCATCATGATGGGCGCCGTGCTCGGCTTCTTCCTGTGGAATTTCCCCGCGGGGCTGATCTTCCTCGGCGACGGCGGCGCGTATTTCATCGGCTTCATGCTCGCCGAACTCGCGATCATGCTCGTGATGCGCAATCGCGAAGTGTCGGCGTGGTATCCGGTGCTGCTGTTCATGTATCCGATCTTCGAGACGTGTTTCTCGATCTACCGGAAGAAGTTCATCCGCGGGATGTCGCCGGGGATTCCGGACGGCGTGCATCTTCATATGCTCGTGTACAAGCGGCTGATGCGCTGGGCCGTCGGGACGAAGCATGCGCACGACCTCACGCGGCGCAATTCGCTGACGTCGCCTTATCTTTGGCTGCTGTGCCTCGTTGCGGTGATTCCGGCGACGCTGTTCTGGCGGCACACGGTGCATCTGTTCGTTTTTGTCGTGCTGTTCGCGCTGACGTATGTGTGGCTTTATCTCAGCATCGTCAGGTTCAAGGTGCCGCGGTGGATGGTGGTGAGAAAGGAAAGACGCGGGCAGTGAGTCCAGCACCCAAAACGAAAAAAGCGCCTCGCGGGGCGCTTTTTTCATGCTCGGGGCCAACGTGGGCGGCGTCCGCGAGCGCTCATTCGTTCGATACGGCTCGCACCATCGGCACGCTCTGCAGCACCGGGGCGACGGTCGTCTGATATTCCGGCACCCAGCGCCGCAGATCCCGACGCACCTCGTCGTCGCTCAGCACGCGGTGCTGCATCAGCCACGGCAACAGCTCGTCGAGCAGATGGTCCGGCACTTCCCGCGCACGTGCGATCCGCAGCTTCGGATGCGGCGTGCGCGTGGTCGTCTCGTCGTCCGCGAGCAGTTCCTCGTAGAGTTTCTCGCCCGGACGCAGCCCCGTGAATTCGATCCGGATCTGCCCTTCCGAGAAGCCGTAGAGACGGATCAGATCGCGTGCGAGATCCACGATCTTGACCGGCTCGCCCATGTCGAGAATGAAAATCTCGCCGCCGTGCCCCATGCTCGACGCCTGCAGCACGAGTTGCGACGCTTCCGGAATCGTCATGAAGAACCGCGTGATCTCGGGATGCGTGACCGTCACCGGGCCGCCTTTCGCGATCTGCTGCTGGAACTTCGGGATCACGCTGCCGGCGCTGCCGAGCACGTTGCCGAAACGCACCGTCTCGAACTGCGTGCCTTCGCTCGTCTGCTGCAACGCCTGGCACGCCATCTCGGCGAGCCGCTTGCTCGCGCCCATCACATTGGTCGGATTGACGGCCTTGTCGGTCGAAATCAGCACGAAATGGCGCACGTTGTGGCGGATCGCCGAGCGGGCGACGCGATAGGTGCCCAGCACGTTGTTGCGCAGCGCCTGCCACGCGTTGTGCTCCTCCATCAGCGGCACGTGCTTGTACGCGGCCGCGTGGAAAACGATATGCGGCGCATAGCGCGACATCACCTGGTCGAGCAGCAGCGAATCCTTCGCGTCGCCGATGATCGGTACGACGGGCTGGTCGGGGAAGCGCTCGCGCAGTTCCTCGGTGAGCCGGTACATCGCATATTCGGAGAGATCGAACGCGACCAGTTGCGCCGGCTTGAAGCGTAGGATCTGCCGGCACAGCTCGGAACCGATCGAACCGCCCGCGCCGGTTACCATCACGACGCGGCCGCGCAGCAGCGCCTCGACGTGCGGCGTGTCGATCGTGACGGCATCGCGTCCGAGCAAGTCCTCGAGATCGATATTGCGCACCTGCGACAGGAACCCCTGCCCCGGCATCAGCGCGGTCAGCGACGGCAGCACCATCGCCTTCACGCCGGCGCGCACGCACAGCGTCGCGACGCGGCGCTGTGTTTCGACGGATGCCGACGGAATCGCGATGATCGCGTATTCGACCTTCATCGCATCGGTCCAGTGCTTCAGGTCGTTGAACGAGCCGAGCACCTTGTAGCCGTAGATCTCGCGCCCCTGCTTGGTCGGATCGTCGTCGAGGAGGCCCACCAGACGCCATTCCCCCGAACGCGACAGTTCGCGCGCGAGGCTCGCGCCGGCCGTGCCGGCGCCGAGCACGAGCACCGGCTTGCCCTGCCCGACCAGCCCGCCGTACAGGTAGAACTCCTTCGTTGCGCGGTACAGCGCACGAGCGCCGCCCATCGCGAGGAACAGCATCAGCGGCGACACGAGCAACACCGAGCGCGGGATGATCGGCGACGGCTGGAACATCACGGCGCCGATCATCACGATCACGCCGCCGCCAATCACCGCCTTCGAAATCCGAACCAGGTCCGGAAGGCTCGCGAACACCCACAGGCCGCGATACAGGCCGAACACGTGGAACATCAGCGCGTAGACCGGCAGCACCCAGACGAGCGCCGTCAGCGCGCCGCCCATGAAATCGGACGGAACGCTGCCGTTGAATCGGACAAGATAGGCGAACAACCACGCGGCGGTGACCGCCGTCAGGTCAAACAGGAAAGCGCTCAGCGAAAGCCATGATGCTTTGGATCGCAACATCGGCAGGAAACCTCAAGAGTTATTTTCGGCGGCCGACTGAAACCGGCGCCAGCGCATGTCGATTACCAGTCCGATACATGCCAGGACGCCGTACCACGCGAAGAACGACAGCCACTGCTGCAGTTCCGGGCGGCCCTTTGCCCACACGGCGACGATTATGCCTGCGAGCATGATGAGGTACCAATAAAGAGCGGTCCGGCGGTGACCTACGCCCGCTCGGACCATTCTTTGATAATAATGCTCCCGGTGCGCTTGCCAGAACTTTTCGCCACGTAACAGTCGTCTCAAAAGTGTTACAGATGCGTCGGCGATAAAGGGAGCGAACACCAGCGCCGGGAACCAGATCGGCCAGACGCCGGCCCGCCAGCCCCAATAGCCGAGCGCACCGGCCAGGAATCCGAGCGGAATCGAGCCAGCATCGCCGAGAAAGAGTCTGGCCGGGTGGAAATTCAGCAGCAGAAAGCCGAGCGCGGCGCCGGCGACGGCCGAGCCGGCCACGGCCAGATCCGGTGACGGCATCGGGCCAGTCAGCGCCGCGACCGCATATGCGCCGAAGCCGAACAGCGCCATGCCGCCCGCGAGGCCGTCGGCGCCGTCCATGAAGTTGTACAGGTTCGTCAGCCAGACCATCGCGAAACCGATGCCGGCCAGCAGCCACCACGGTGCGTCGGCCGGGAACACGGCGATCAGCGCGACGACCGCCGCGAGATGCGCCGAGAACCGCACGCGGGCGGGCAGCCCGCGCCGGTCGTCGATCTGCGACACCGCGGCGAGTCCGGCGGCGGCGATGGCGATCAGCCACAAGTGCGGCGCCAGCGCGAGCAGCGCAACGACGCAAACCGGGACGATGCCCCATCCGCCGACGCGTGGCGTCGGCAATGTATGGAGCGAACGGTCGTTCGGAATGTCGGTGGCAAGGCGCCACGCGAGGCCGGTCGCGAGCAGCATGCGCAGGATGGCCGTGGACGCGATGGCTGCGGCCAGCGCCACCGCGGCCGCTTCGGGCCACGTGGATATCGGGAGAAACATGGCGATTATTGTTGTGTGTCGCGCGAACGATACCATGCGGCCGTCGCTTCGAGGCCTTGTCTTGTCGTATAAGGCGGATGCCAGTCGAGCACGCGCGTGATCCGACCCGTATCGAGCTGGAGGCTGCCGGTCAGGCGGTCGATCGCCGCGCGGCGGCCGGTCAGTGCGCCGAGCGCCCGCAGCACGGCGGACGGGACGGCAATCAGCCGCGCCGGCTTGCCGAGCGCGTCGCCGACCAGGCGCAACAGGCCCGTGACCGACGGCGCGTCGTCGTCGGCGACGTGGAAGCATTCTCCGGCCGCGCGCGGATCGATCGCGCATCGCAGCAGTGCGTCGGCCAGGTTGTCGACGTAGACGATGCTGCGGCGTGCCGGGATGGAACCGAGCGGCAGCGGCATCCCGCGCGCAACCGCGTCCATCATGCGCAGGAAGTTCGCACGCACCGCCGGACCGTAAACCAGCGGCGGCCGAACGACCACGACGTCGAGCCCGTTCGACGCACCGAACTGTGCCAGCTGCCGCTCCGCGCGCAGCTTCGAGCGGCCGTAGGCATCCTGCGGGTCGGGACTCGCCGCTTCCGACAGCGGTACCCCGCCGTCGCTCTCGCCGACCGCCTTGATGCTGCTCGCGTAAACGATGCGGCGCACGCCATGCTGGCGCGCGGCTTTAGCGAGACGCAAGGTACCGGCGACGTTGGTCGCGTCGAATGCGGCGTCGGGGTCTGGCGACTCGTCGCGCATCACGTGCACGCGTGCCGCGAGATGAATGACGCAGTCGGCGGCAAGATCCGTTGGCCATCCCTCGTCGAGGCCATCGAAATCGGTTGCGTCGTGCACCCATTCACGCACGCCTTCGATGGTTGCGCCCGGACGCCTCACCAGGGCGGTCACGGTATGTCCGGCCTCCAGCGCGCGGCGGCATACCGCACGGCCGACGAAGCCGTTCGCACCGGTCACGACGAGATGACTCACCACAGCCTCCAGCCGAAACGGTTGTAGAACTTGAACGCGGATGCCGCGAACATGCGGATGTGCGCGAAGCCCTTGCGGGACGCGCCCCCCCCGTGATGGATCACGCGGACCGACGGCACATACGCGACGCGCGCGACATCGTGCGTGCGCAGGCTGAGATCGTAGTCCTCGAAGTAGAGGAAATAGCGCGGGTCGAAACCGCCCAGTTTCTTCAGCACTTCCGTGCGGAACAGCATGAAGCAGCCGCTGACGATGGGTGGATCCCAGACGATGTCGTGATCGTTGATCACGTCGCGCATTTCGTAGTGGGCGAGGCGGCCGGAAAACCACCGGCGCAAGCGCGCGGGCAGGAAGCCGCGAACGAGCAGATCGAACAGCGCAGGAAAACGTCGGCAAAGATACTGGACATCACCGAGATCGTCACCGATCCACGGTGTCAGCAACCCAACTGCCGGATGCTTGTCCATAAAATCGAGTGCTCGATCGAGCGCGTCAGGCGCTGCGTCGATATCGGGATTGAGTATCAGGTGAAAGTCGCCCTGTGCCGTTTCGATCGACAAATTATGACCACGTGCGTAGCCGACATTGCCATGACCGGTCAACACGGTACATTCGACGTCCGCTCTGTCAAATGCATTCCAGGCCGCCGCCAATTTCACCGCTTCATTTCCGTTGTCGACGAGACAAACCTTCACGACCAGTCCGGGGCGGGATTCTCGCAGCCTTCGACAGGCAGCAAGCAGGCTCGAGAAAGTCTGTGCAAGCATTGCCTCATCAGAGCGATAAGTTACGACAGAAACCGAAAGTACTGCGTCTGCAGACGTCGACAAATAGCTGGGACGAGGCTTAGGGAAAGGAGATACCACGTTTTCACGAAATCAAGGAAGGCATCGTCAAGTGTGCCACATTCCTCCGCACCCGCGACCAGACTTGTGTCATTTTCACGATTGTGTCGCCCCGGACGCGTAACGAGCTAGCTGGTATGTCGGCAGCGCTCGCCCCACCGCCTCACACTTAGACGTCACCACGGAATATCGTGACGTCCGAATGTGAACCGACGGATCGCTCCGACCTGAACTTCCTGGTCTTGCGAACCGATTCGTCCAGCGGCTTGCAAAAGTAGACCATCAAGTTCGCGGCCCGGCCTTCATAGGCGCTACCATAGCCAGAAACTAGCAATGTACGCTCGGTGTACTGACCAGGAACCGAACCAGCGCTTGATAATCCGCCTGGCTACACCGATGAATCAATACCTTGAAACACAGCACTGCTTCCCGACAAAACGATGGTTCACGCCGACGCATCCGGCCGACATACCGGAATCTCCAATCCGGACGCACTCCTCTCGCGATCTCGATCACGTGCCGAGACGTATCGAGGCCCAGGTACCGATTCAGGCTCAGCGGCTTGACCACCTTGAAATCACCATATCCGACGTCCAGCACACTACTTGCCGGCGTCTCGGCGCCCTGCTCGACAGGCAGTACAAGCTTGTATTCACGTTTCTCGCCTCTCGATCCGATCCCCGCTCCGGGAAGCGGCTATATCGCAATTTCCAGAACATCGTGCTTTCGAAACCTTGCCCGACCTACCTGCCAGCTCGACGGCCCGGATTCGGCGATCGCCAAGGAGGTGCCGACGGATCAAGCTTGTCCACCTCGTTGAGGTTGGAATCGTGATAGCGCAACAGCACGACGTCCTTCGCAGCATCGAGGTAGCGACGGCCGCCATTCGAAATGGATGTAGCAGTTGACGCTCGACACATCATAACGATAAGGAATATCGGCCATGTTGACTGCAAGCCACATGGATGCCTGGTCGGCATGAATCTTCTTGTCGACCTGCTCCGACAGATGCTTCGGAATGCCGAAGAAGAAGCCATTGAAGGTTCCGGCAAGCGTCAGATCCCTCGATGCGTCGACACGCATAGACTACGGCAGCGACTTCATGCCGGCCGCACCAGCGCCCCTCGAGCATCGTGACCGGCGGATTGGGAAGATCGACAGACTTCGCAATAACATGAATCGCACTCAGGAACTGGCGGACGTCGCCTAGCGCGGACTGGTAACACATCGTAATGAACTGTCGATCAACTCGTCGAGTTCCAATACATTCATCAATCGCCTGTTTATACAATGGCCCTTTGTCAGGTAATCCGGACCACGCATCCTGTCAGAACGTCGCTGCATATCTCGCATGACCGAACTGCCTGCCTCCGGGCAACGTCGGCACGCTCAACGGAAAAAGTAGCACTCACACCCTATTTAAACCCGATTTCCCCCATGCCCAATACTGCGTCAATCGGCTCATCCGTCCCACCTACCTTGATCGTGGTGCTTGGCATGCATCGGAGCGGAACAAGTGTGTTGACGCGAGCGATGGAAACGCTCGGCGCCGCTCTCGGCTCGAAACTGTTACCGGCAGAAACGGGTAATAACGACAAGGGATTCTTCGAGGACGTCGATATCAATCGGATCAACATTGAGGTCATGCACGCCGCAGGCTTCGATTGGGACGCTATGACCCCGATCGACCTGAGCCGCATCGACGAGCATCACCTGGACGAACTTCGGCTCAGGGCAGCTACCGTGCTGCGCGAGAAATGCGACAGCAAGATCTTCGCGTTGAAAGATCCGCGCATTTCCCGCCTGCTGCCGTTCTGGCAGCCGATTTTCGCCAGCCTGCAGTCCCGTGTCGTCTACGCAATCGCCGTGCGCAATCCGATCAGCGTCGCACGCTCGTTGGCCAAGCGCAACGGCTTCGCCGAGGAAAAAGCCCATACGCTCTGGCTTGCCCACACGGTCTCCGCGCTCGAAGCAACCGTTGGCCTCACGCGCACCCTTGTCAGCTACGATTTACTGATGAACGCACCTCGCCCGGAGCTGGAACGCGTTTCGTCGGAACTCGGTCTGCCACTAATCGATTCCGAGGTCGAGTCGTTCGAACGGACGTTTCTCGACGACAACCTACGACACACGCGATTCGACCCTCAGGATCTCCACCCTCTTCAGACGCTGCCACGGCAAGCGAAAGCGCTGTTTTCCGCGCTCGACGAAGCAGTTCGCAACAGGCTCCCGCCCGAAAACGTGACGCTCGGCACCGCGATCGCCAACGCGCGTACCTACCTCGACGACATCGAGCCACTCCTGCGATACGAATGGCAACTCGACCGACGCGCACACTCCGCACAGCAATCGGCCCGCGCGTGTAACGAAGCCCTCCAGGAGCAGATCCGTGCCACCGAGTCGCTCGCGTCAACTATCGAATCGCTCAGCAGCGCAATTCGCGCCGGCGAACAACAACAACAGACATTATCGGAAACGTTGCAAAGCATCCGGACACAATTCGAGGTCGCCCGTCAGACATTGGCGGCTTCGGAGATAGAAACGGCGACATTGCGCGCCAAATTCGAAAGCCTGCTCAAGTCGCAGGCGGAAATACTGACGTCAACCAGTTGGCGCGTGACATCGCCCTTGCGTGCAGTCAGACGCTTGCTGACGCGAATCTGATAGGCACGCGACGTCAGGCAGGCGGGGAGCGACTCAGTCGGGGACGCAGACAACGCGCCGATACCGGAACACGCGCGCGCGGACTGGCCGACAAGACCATTTGCGAATCGTTACGCAACTAGCATCGCTGTCACAATTGCCGCACGATCGCGCCTGCGTCCTCGCGGGGAATCGCGAATGTCAGGCCAGGCCGGCCTCCGCGCCCGGAATTTTCGTGATGGCCATCCGTCCCTCGCGAGGAACACGATAAAAGGCGTAAGGTAAAATACGGCTCTTCACCGATGTGCGTCATCCGGTGGACGATCCCGCCCCACGGAAGTACTAGGCGTTACCTAACGCTACCGCCTGAGAGTATCGAATGAATCCGGCCATGTTCCGCATCCTCCTGCTTGACACGAAATATCGCAACCCGAACCATTACATCTGCCTTGCGGTGCTCGGTGCACTCAAGCGCCATCCGGAAGTGGAATTCGTTGCAAAGGCCGATCCCATTGACGCCATGTCGATCGCCCATGCAAATCGCTGCAACCTGTTCATTGCGTTCGATGGCGAGGAACTGAACGCAACGCTGTGCGCGCAGCTCGCGCGCGCATGCGGGCGGGCCGTGCTGTGGGTGACAGAAGATCCTTACGAGATCAACGTCAACGTCCGGAACGCGGAGATCTTCCATCTCGTGTTCACCAACGACTCGTCGAGCGTCAACGCGTACGGTACCAAAGGCAACCATCTGCCGCTCGCAGGCTCAACGGAATTTCATTCGCTCCCCGTCTGCCCGGAAGATCAGCCGCTGCGATACGAGCTATTTTTCGCGGGTACGGCCTGGCCGAATCGAAGCGCCTTTCTCAGGTCTGTCCTCAAGCGCTTTCCGTCCGACTGGAAGTGCAAGATCGCATTGCCGACCAACCAGTTCCTGCCGCCGCACGGCGTCGATATGCCGGAAAGTGCGCTGTCGTGGCGTACATCTCCGGTCGATTTCGCGAGATTCGTCAATCGCAGCGCGATCACGCTCATGCTGCCCCGCGTTTTCTCCGCATCGGGCGGTCGAGAGTTTGCCGAAACACCGCCGCCCCGGCTGTTCGAGGCCGCGTTGGCCGGTGGCGCCCAGATGATTCACGAATCTCTGGCGGAGGTCGATCGGTCGTTCGTACCCAATGACGAAGTCATTATGTTTTCGTCGGAACAAGACTTCCTGGAAAAAGCGACACGACTCATCAACGATCGACCGTATCGCAACGCGATCGCCGAGGCGGCCAGAAAGCGAGCCCTTGAGCAACATACGTACGACTGCCGAATCCGCAAGCTTCTCGATCGCACAGCCAGCCTCCCGGCCGCGCAGATCGAACCCATACGCGAAAAGACGCGCACATTGCTGTTTGTCACGCACAATCTGATGAGTCGCGGCAACTTCGGCGGAGTGGAAGTCTATCTCGACCGCCTGAGACAAGCGCTGGGCAGTGAGTGGAAAATCCTGTTCTATGCACCCGACATGAAGGGGCAGAAATCGACTCACGTGCTGTCGGAGAACCACGACGAGATTGCGCATTTCGAGTTCGCGAGCGGCTATTCGCCCGCGCTGCTGACTTGCGGCGAACGTGAACGCGCGTTCCGCGAAGTGCTTCAGCGACACGGTGTCGACCTCGTCCACTTTCACCACTTCATCGGCCACGTGCCGTCGCTGGTTCATGTGGCGAAAGAGTTCGGCGTGCCGACCGCCTTTACCGCACACGACTATTTCGGCGCCTGCCACGAATTCAACCTGCTTTCGCATCAGGGTAGGTACTGCGGCGCACCGGATATCTCGATCTCGCAGTGCGACGTGTGTCTCTGGCACAAGCAGCACATCGTCAGCGGATCGCAGGCGACCCGTCGCGCGTTCTGGAACGATGTCCTTCGTCACCTGGACATGATCGTCTTCAATACCGCTTTCAGCCGGAACGTGTTCGAGCGGATCTATCCGTCCGTGCGCCAGCACCCGCACGTCCGCGTTCTGCCGGTGCCGGTCCCGGATGGGGAGGTCGCCCGCCGGCAATCCATGACGAAACCCCTGAAAGTCGCTTTTCTCGGCAACGTGACGACGCAGAAAGGAGGCGACGTGCTCGCACGTTCGCTGCCGCTGTTAGCGAATGCGCCTGTCGAGTTTCACATTTTCGGCAGAATCGATCCAAAGTATGCGTGGCTGTCAAAACGGGACAAGCATCCGAACATCGTCGTTCACGGCCCTTACACACCGGACCAATTGCCAGACGAGCTTCGTCAGTGTCAAGTGTCGCTGCACATCTCTATCTGGCCGGAGACGTATTGCCTGACGCTGTCCGAAGCATGGCAACTCGGGCTCGTGCCGATCGTCACGGATATCGGCGCACTGGGTGAGCGCGTCGCGCATGGAGTGAACGGCCTGAAGATTCCACCCGACAGCGAAGGTGCGCTCATCGATACGATCCATATGCTCGTCGATGCACCTGACGTGCTCGAAACGTTGCGGACCGGCGTAACGGAGCAGGCGTATGCGCAGGTGACGGAGCATGCCGACCGACTCCGCAGCGAATATGCGTCCCTGCTGTCCGATACGTCGCGCCGTATTGACCCCGACCTGAAGCTGACCCACACACCGATTCAGGAACTCGGCGTCGTTCTTTCCTCTCCGAGCTGGCAAATCGGCACGGAGCAACCGATCATCGGCCATTCGTATGTCGCCAAGGCCAAACGTCTGCGTCGCTTCTACCAAGCAAACGGACTTCGGTCGACGCTACACATCCTTGCCAACCGCATCAGAGCAGCGCGATGAACCACGCAATCAATGTACTCGTATCCGGCGCATCGCCCGATTCGATCAACAATAACGCCACGCTGCGCAACTATGTGTGCAACGGATTCAAGGCGCTGGACTCCGTCGGACGAGTTCGTGAATGCTCGCTGGAAAGTGCGGCGGCCGTCGCCCGCACCGAATCGTCCGATCTGATCGTCGTGTTCGGATCAGCCATGCCTTCGGTCAGCTACTACCTGGACCTCAAGGAAGCAGCACTCGACTCTGGCGCATGCGTCGTCTTCTGGCTACATGACGACCCTTACGAATTCGACTACTCGCAGAAGATCATTCCGCTCGCCGACATCATCTTCTCGAATGATCGATGGAGCGCCACGCACTACAATCATCCGAACGTACATCATTTGCCGCTAGCCGCCGATCCGGATGCGCACTTTCATACGCGTGCCCAGTCGATGGCCCGAGACGTGTTCTTCTGCGGCGTCGGCTTCCCGAACCGGATCCAGCTGCTGCGCGACTGCGCCAGTTCACTGCAGGGATTCAAGGTGGAAGTAACGGGGGCCGAATGGCCCGGCGACCTGCCGTTCGCAACGAACCGGCGCATTCCCAACAGCGAGCTCCCCGCTCTCTATTCGAGTTCGCTGATCACGCTGAACATGGGGCGCCGCCTCGACCTCGGCAACGAGCGCTTCAAACTCGATGCATCGACCCCTGGGCCTCGCACGTTCGAGGCCGCCGCTGCCGGCACCGTGCAATGTATGTTCGTGGAAGGGTTGGAAATCGACGACTACTACAGTGAAGCGAAAGGGGAAATACTGCTTTTCGACACACCCGCCGAGCTGCGCCAGCACATAGAAATGCTGCGGGATGACGGGAAACGCGCGACGGAGATGGCGCTCGCTGCTCAACGACGTACCCGCAACGATCACACGTACAGGAACCGGGCCGAACGCATCTTGGCCTGCGTAAGCGAGCTTGACAGATCTCGCGGCTAGCCGACATCGGGCGCATAAACGCAAATGCCGCCCCGCTCGACTAATTTGCGCTTCCCCGCCATTGTAGAGTCGGATATCGATCCTTTGGGCGTCCAGTCGCGCCGCGGTAGCAGTCAACGCACCGCGGTTCGCAGCGGCTTCAAGCGATTTTGATTCGAGCGACGATTTCATCCATGTCTGCACGGCCGTATCGATGATCGATCGGCAGATGCAAGCAGTTTTTCGCAAGGTGCCGCTCGAAAGGCGTCGCCCGCGAATCGTCCGAAATCCCGGCCCAATACCGAGGCACAAAGACTCCCTCCGCAATGAGGAAGCTCCGGACACGCTCCCCGTCCTCGCGCAAATGCGGGTAGCACAGCGGCACGAAATGCTTGTCAGAAAGCGCCTGATCGATTACCGGCGCCAGTTCGTTCGCGGCGCCGATCGCGTCATGCAGGTATTCAAAGTTCTCCCGCCGCTGCCGCGCGAAACCCTCGTAATCCAGACCGCCCAGCAGCGCCTGCGAAAGCGCCGACATGCCGCGCACGGGCGAACCCGAGAGCGCATGCTCGGCACGCTGAAACCCTGCATACCCCGCAGGAGCGCCGACATCGAGTCGCTGCAGCAGGTAGGCGCTTTCCTCCCACGATACGTATGCTGGCGGTACCTCGAGAGCAAGATCACTGTACAGGTACGCGCCGTCAGGCACCCCGAAAAACTTCCGGGCGCTGTACAGGGTATGCATGCCGTCGACCGCGGGACTGAAGAACGCGTGAACGTTATCGACGATCGAGTTTTCGGGAAGCCGGGCCGCCGACGCCGACTTCAAGCCAAACAGGTTGATGAAGTAATAGATCGAGTCGGCCGTATCGACCTCCGGAAGAATCGGCTCGAGATTCCCGTCGATTCCATAGAAGCGCATCTCAACATCGGTATGCACCTCCAGTGCCTCGGCCACATCCGGACAATTGAAGCGCGGCAGCAACAGCGTCAACGGTCGGTCAACGGCCTCCCGCAACGCCTTGCAGACACTGATAAGCGCACTGCGCGCCGTGTTGTACCGGCGCCCTTCCTCATGAAAGTGGCGCCCTTGCCGTACATCAAGTCCAAGGTAACCGCCGATCTCTAGCTTTTTCACGATCGAGTCAAGCCTGCTGTTCAGAAGGCGGCGAGCCGGCGTTGGAGTCCCGACGATTCGCCGTAATCGTATATACCTGGTTGGCCGCAGAATCGAGCCGCGCATTTACCGAGAAACCAGCCCCTTGCAACGACGCGATCAGTTGCGCCGGATCGCGGAAATGGCTTTCCACAATAAACTGATCGATTTTCGACAGCAGGCCCGCGGCTTCCAGATTCTCGACAATCGCAAATTCGGAGCCCTGCGTATCGCATTTGACGAGAATCTTCTTGCCCGGATTTTCCTCCAGGATAGTGGCCAGTTCCGTCGACGCCGGCACCACCTCGACTTCGATCTTGTCGTGCGTGCGACGCCCGAGGCTCGTCGACTGACGCAGGTACGGAAGCAGGACCTCGTTATCGGTCGAGAACGCCGTCGACCAGTCCGGGATGAATTCCAGCGTCTTGAGATCGAAGCTGTCGGACAACCCGATCTGTTTCAGGACGATCGGCGTGGCCGATACGTTGTACTCGAAGTTTTTCCGCGCAAGCCGCGCTGTCGGATTGGCCGGCTCAAACGCATACGACTTCACGATATTGCCGAATCGTTTCGTCAGGTAGATGCTGACCAGACCGAAGTTGCAGCCGACATCGACCAGGACGTATTCGCTCGCCGGATCAATATCGAAGTCGTAGTCGCGGCGAACATAGACCTCATACAGCACACTGTAGAACTCTCCGCCAAGGTGTCTGAGGAACGCACCGTCCGGCGTAATCACCCCTCTCGCATCCGCTTCGAGATCCAAGAAACGGAAGTCATGACGGAGCTCGAGCTCGCGCTTGATATTCAGATCGTTTTCAGCCACATCAAGGACGGAGCCAGGTCGATAATCGACCTCACCGTCGAACAGGCTCGAGAGTTCGCCGAGACTCCGTTGATTCGAGTATTCGCTTGCCACGAGCGAATGCAGTTCCGCCGCCTGGGTCGCGTACGCATCCGGCGACGCAGCCAGTTCGCGAATGGCTGCCGGCAGTTGCTCGAGCAACTCGGTCCACCCGAGATAGAGCGTTTTCGCTCCATGAAAGCGCTCGGGGAAGAACGTCGAGTTATAGATGGCGAACGAAACGCCGCCACCCAGTACCGGTTCGATGAAATAACCGTCCAGCCCTTCGCCGAAGGTTAGCGAGAACATCGCGCGCGAAGCCAGGTCGAGATACTGGTCCACCGACATGTTCTGCACGGTCACGAACTTGAACTCCGGCAACGCGGCTTCGAGCGTCTTGACGACCTGTTCACGCGTGATTCCATACGGATCACCTTCGATCGGATCGGGTGACAGCATGATCAGGCGTTCCTTCTCTTGCTGTGCCTTTACTGCGACCGGCGGCAGGAACGGCGTCAACTGCTTGAACGGCACGCCGTAACGCGACGACGAACGCTGCGTGCAATATCGCGTATGTGCCGTTGTCACGATGACATTCGGCGACAGCGGGAAGAGCGCACCCTGAAGATCACTCGGGCTCGGCATCAGATCGTCGTTCTGGTTCATAACGACGATCGTCAGCTTCCGTCGCGTGAGCAGCCATTCACGCTCGGCGGCGGTCAGCTTCGCTGCGAATTCGATGCTGAAGACCTCGGGCAGGAAGAGCCATACGTTCTCTGCCTTCGACGCTTCCAGGATGTATGGGAATTCGATCTGTGGAGCGGCTGCCTGGAAAAACGAATGCTTCACTGCGTCGATGCCAAGCGGAACGCCCGACACCACCACCCGGGTCGTATCCGAATCCGCAAAGAGCGCACGAGCATTCGCGACGAACCGATTGATCGACAGCATGCCGCCACCGACAACATCCCGGGCGACGTTGAAAAATACGATCAGGCGCTCGGCCGGTGCGACCGCGGCGGAGAGTTCGCGCTGCCGGCGATCGTATTCGATGAACGTCTGCGGACTTTGCGAGAAGCGATCAGCGAACACATCCAGAGTATGGACATCCGCCAGCTCGACATGCCGCGCCCGCAGCCGGTCGAGAGTGAAGCTCCTGCTGGGCGCCCGCCCTTCGGCCCAACCATATCGAATGAAATGCGTGAAGGGGTCGATCTTCGCCACCCGAACATCAGCATTCTGCTCGAGATACCATTGCTCGTCGAAAATATCGCGCAATGCTTCGTAACGGCGCGCATTGACGGTAGTCTTTAGTTTCGAAATGACGTGATTCAGCTTCATTGCGCGCCCCTGGTCACCCGATCCTTGCCAATCCGCGTCTTCAACAGCGATGCAACCGCGGGAGACATATTCTTGATCAGCCGATTTATTCTCGCATCCAAAAAATCGATCTGATAATAGAACTGGGAAAACAATTTCTTCTTGATATAGGGCAACCCAAGGTCGACCAATTCAAACGCGTCCATCGTGTAAATCGATGAATGCTTGAATACCTTGTCAATGAACACCTGATACTCGACCGCATGCCGAAAGACCGATCGACTGAAGCCACGTTCGTATCGATAGCAAACCTGCAGCCGGTCCGCCTCAGGCTTCACGGTTTCGAAAAGATTCTGAACGAAGGGCTGAAGGAAGAGCTCCCGTCGGAAGATCCAGAAAGAGCTCGGAAACATCGCCGACTCAACCTGCACGTCCTGATTGACCAGATAATCCGACAGTTGGACAACTGGACCGTTGTAGTGCTCGTCCAGAAGCAGCATCGCCCCGAAACGCGCGCGCGACCGCTCGAAGGCGGCAAAATACGGTTCGAGATCTCCGACCAGGATCGACGAGTTGTTCACGATGACGATCTCGTCATAGCACGACAGTTCGTCCAGCCCCACCTTCGAGATCAAGCGTTTCCAGGAACCGAAATCATATTCCTCGTGCTTCTCGAAACCGGCAAACCGGACGTGCGGCCGCACGCGGGCAAGCTCTGTCTCAGGGAAGTCTGCTGCATCGACGAAGTAGAAAACGTCTCCCAACGCCGCCAGCTTCTGCAGGTGATATAGATCGAAGTCGTCGACCTTGTTATCCGGGTAATACGCCGCAAACAGGAAACAGCGGCTCGACCTTTCTGCAACTACGTCGTTCATTTGATCCATTTCTGAAGCACTTCTGTCGTGTCGACATCGAATACCGGAATGCCGTGCGCAGCCTGAACGGCACACCGCTCGGCATACGCATTGTCGATAAAGACGGCTCGCCCCGGCCGGATGAAATCAGCCTTCGGTTCGCCATTCTTCAGGTGCACAATCTCCGCAAACAGGTCCTCGGAGATGGCATTGTTCTTGAGCGATGTCTCCAGATCGTATTCGTGCCGTGTCATCAAGACGATCTTCTTACCATCGTTCCTCATCTGATACAGCAGCCGGACGATGTCGACATTCACGCCGCTCGGGCACGTGATCGTGTCGTCGTAGTCGACATAGGCCGTGTCGTACTCGTAATTGATGTCGTACCGGTTGGTGAGCGTGCGATCCATGCGCACGCGATACGGATTTTCCTGAACCGCCACATCCCGCCCCATCGCGGCGTAGACGCTCAGCAGCGGCAGGTTCACGCCACGCGCCCGCGTCAGGTTCTGCGAACCCGCACATCGAGCCGAAATCTCGAGAAGTTTCCATTCACCCGATACGCTCCGCTTCAACTGGAGATACCACATCCCGAGAAACTCAAGGCGATCGTTAATGGTCGACGCGATCTTCATGATCTCGTCGCTGGCCTCGATTGCCGTACCTGCAATCGAAATGCCACCGAGCGTACGCTCGCGCGTTCTCGGAAAAACACCGAGCAGCCGGCGGTGTCGGTCGGTAAAGCAATCGACCGTCAGTTCGTCGCCCGGCAAATACTCGCAGACGACTTCGTTGTCCCAGTGGATCCGTGCCACCGCCGCTTCGCCCGCCTTGATCAACCGGGCACCGACAGACCCTTGGCCACGCGCGGGCTTGACGAAGACGGGAGCATCCCCGACATCGCCCAGACTTTCGAACACGCGCGGTGTAAACGTGCAATCGGCAAAAAGCAAATACGCGACCTTCTTGTCCCTGCATGCGGCAGCCGTGTTTTCGCTCGGGATCAGGCACTTCCGAGCGATCTGCCCCCGCATCTGAACCATGTATTCGACGACGGTGTCGTGGGTCGGGATGATCAGATCTATGTCCCACGCTTCGAGCAACGCATTGAATTTGGGCAGAAACTCTGCAGCCCCGATATTCGGCAGCGTGTTGTTGTAGTTGGAAAAAATGTGATGACCGAAACGCTCGACCGAGCAGGCCCCGAACAATTTGATGTTCACCTGCGAGGAAAGCGCCGCGTGCACCTCCGCGGAGTTGATCTCCCCTGCCGGGAAAACCAAGACGTTATAAGGCCGGGACATAGTTATGCTCTGCGCGAAATAAGGTACGAACAAATGCTCTGCGGTGCACACCACATCAGAACATCGATGATCGAAAGACTCGGAACGAAATCGAACCCGGATACCGGGTAGGTCAGATCCAATACAGGCGTAAAGCTCAGCTCAAGGCCCTGCCGAGAAAACACCTCGGGGTCGTAGAGTTCGCGCCCCCCCGGAAGATTCACATACTGCGTGGCCCCGACCGCCTTGCAGACGCCGATGACCTTCTGAACCGCGTCCTGATCGCGCGCGTACTCGAGCTCGCTCGATCGAGTAAAGCGGCAGTCGAGTCCGAGGTAGGCTGCCGAGCGCTTGATTGAATTCGCGGCGGCGTTTGCCAGATGATCGTCACTCGACTCGAACGTTTCGTTTACCAGAGCAACGACATCCTTGTAGTAGGGAGCACGTCGATACGCCTGCAGTAAGCTGTTCGTCCTGGCGAGATCTCCGGCCTTGTTACTCAGCCTGATTTCCTTGACAGGCGTTCCCAGCGGAGCGCCCTGCACGGATACTCGAACGTACTCCCACTCCTTGTTCGGTGCCAGAATCCGGTTCCGGTTGTACCAAGAGTTCTTCGAGAAAGCCGCATCGTCGTAGAACACGAAAAGATCCGACGACACGACAAGGTCAAAGTAACCGAGGTACGGAAAGAAATACGGCTGCATCAAGGCTGTTTTCACGACTGCTTTGCCCGCGCTTCTTTCAGGAGTTGGACGATACATTGTGCGATACGTGTCGCATCGTGACTGTACAGTTCGCCGTAGAACGGCAAGCACAGGACTTCCTGCGCAGCCTGGACTGCATTCGGCAACTCGCGGCTATCGTGTGCGTCCCGATAGCATTCGAAATCGGTCACCAAGGGATAAAAATACTTGCGCGCGAAGATGTGCTCCATCTTCAGGCCTTCGTAGACCAAATCCCGGAAACCGCGAATCCTGACTGGAAAATACTGGTAGGAGCCGACCACGTTGTCCGGCAACGGCACGATCTCGATTTCGGGCTCATCGCCCAAAATCTCATGGTAGATTGCCGCTACCTTCTTGCGCGCGGCAATCTGCTCGTCGACCAGTCGAAGATTGAGGTCGCCGAAGAGCGCGTGCAGTTCGCTCATCTTGCCGTTCATCCCGACCGCGGCAACGACCTCTTCGCTTCTGATTCCGAAATTTCGGAAATCCTTGGCGGCCTGCGCAAGCTCGGCGTTCGCCAGGGATAGCGCTCCGCCTTCGATCGAATTGAACAGCTTCGTTGCATGGAATGAATAGGCCGTCACATCGCCGAAGCTGCCGATGTCACGACCATCAACTTTCACGCCGAACGCGTGCGCGGCATCATAGACCAGCTTCAGGTCGTGCGTCTTTGCGAGTTTCTCGAGTGCGTAGACATCGCACGGGTAGCCGTACACATGGACGGCAAGCACGCAACGCGTCTTCTCGGTGATCTTCGCCTCGATCGCGTTGACGTCGATAGTCATGTACGTCGGATCGATATCGACGAATACGGGTACGAGACCCATCAGCGAAATAACGTGGCTGGTCGCCGCGAATGTGAAGGGTGTCGTAATGACCTCGGCCCCCTTCGGCAAATCTAGACTTGCCAGCGCAGCCAGCAGCGCGGAGGTACCGTTGTTGAACAGCACGAACTCGGCGCCACCCAGACGGGCATGCAGGTCCTTCTCCAGCCGCTGATGCAGCGGCCCGGCGTTCGTTACCACCCCTCGCTCGTAAATTTCCTTGATTCCGGAAATCAACTGATCAATGTCAGGCAACATTGGCTTGGTTACATAGATATTATTCGACGTCATATCCTGGCAAATAATACGTGTTGTTTCGTGATGCTTCCATGTAAGCCAGCGAACGTTCGGTATGCCGATCTCTTGCTTGCGGCTCGGAAGAGTGAGTGAATATGCTCGATCGCGCCCCACACTCCAAGCGTGCTTGACGGAGACGGGGATCGCCCCCGGGTTCTGGGGATCTGAACGACATGAGGTGTCGGGAGAGCGTCAGAATTTTGGAAATATTTCGTAATACTGCCAACTTTACTTGGCAAAGTCTGCCGTAAACGAAGTGCTGACGCCATATCTTTCGCAAATTTCTCCTGTTCAGGCAAGATCCGGAAACATTGCTTGCGCATCGCGCTCCATTCGATCGCAATCTGCGAGAACAACGCAAAGTTGGCACGCTCGGCCGGCCTCTTCAGGTAAGCCGGGAAAGAATCTCGGTAGCCGCTCCTCAATCCGGAAACCTCCGAGAATCTTTCGCCATTCATCAGTCTTGCGATCCAACCGCGCCGGCCCACGACTATCCGGCGACTTTCTTCTCGTACGCGGAAACCACCTCTTCGACGGGGCCAAACGCCTGCACCCGTCCGCGCTCCATCCAGAGCGCCTTATTGCAGACCTTGCGAATTTCCGCGTTCGAGTGCATTGCAAGCACAACGATTTCAGCCCGGCTGTGCAGATCGGCCAATCGGGTTTCGGCTTTGTGCATGAACGATGAGTCTCCAACTCCCATCACTTCGTCGAGCAACAGAATCTCGGCATCGACTGCGGTCGACACGGCGAATGCGAGCCGCACTCGCATCCCGTTGGAGTACGTACGAATCGGCAGGTCAAGATAATCGCCCAACTCGCAAAATTCGGCGATTTCCCGCTCCTTCGCTCGAATTTCCTCGTCCGACATCCCGAGCAGCAAGCCACGCAACCGGATGTTCTGCATTCCGGTCGAGTTCTCGTCCATGCCCAAGCTGATATCCAGCAGCGGCACCACCTTTCCTACACGTGTCAGCGCGCCAGCCGTGGGAGGATAGATGCCGGCCATTGCACGGAGCAGTGTCGACTTTCCTGCGCCGTTGTGGCCGATCAGCCCGACCCGGTCGCCGCGTTCGAAACGCACATTCACGTCGTCGAGCGCACGCACGACAATCACGCCGTCGCTACCTTCAGCGATTCGGTTGCGCCGGCCCATGCGAAGCACCTGCTTCTTCAGGGAGCGCCCCTGGACGTCGTAAATCGGCAGGTCGAGGGTTACGTTCTTCAGTTCGATGTATGCCATATCCTGTTCCTCACACCCAGTACGGAATACGCTTCAGGAAGCGTCCGGTCAGCAGCAGCGCGAGCGGCCATCCGATGACTGCCATGCCGATCGCGACTGTCCAGGTCAGCGTGCTCGGCATCTGTCCGATCAGCGGACCGCGCACGACAGCGATCAGATAGGTGAGCGGGTTCCATTCGACGATGAACGAAAAACGGTTCAGAGACTCCGGACGGAAAATGATCGGGGTGACGTAGAACGCGACTTGGAGCAACGCTGCGATGATCTGCGGCAGATCACGGAAGCGAGCGGACAACAACCCGGCAAGCATCCCGATCCACAATGCGTTCAGTATGTAGATCAACAGGCCGGGGATGAAGAGAGGCAGGATCTCCCATTCCTTCACGCCAAAGATCGCCAGCAACACAATGATGATGACGAAGTTATGTGCGAGCACGATCAGATTTCGCCACACTACCTGCAGCATGTAGATCAGTTTCGGCGTGGCCATCTGGCGGATGTACGACGCGCTATTGATGTACGCAATGCTTCCTTCCTGGATGATCTGTGAAAACAAGCCCCAAAGAACGATGCTGGATGCCAGGAAAGGCAGGTATTCGTTCAGCTTCTGCCCGAACAGCGTGCCGTATACGACACCCAGCGACGTGATCATCACGCCCATGCTGATCGTGAGCCAGAACGGTCCCAAACGCGAACGCGCATACCGTTGCCGGATTTCGAGCCAGCCGAGCAGTGTCCACAATCGCCACGACGCGATGCTTTGTTTGAGGTCAGCGAGTGATTGAGTCAACATGCAAGCCTTCAAGTATGAATAAATGCAATTCGAGAAGCGACGGCGGCACGGTATCAAAGCGCCCCGGTACGACCAATGAACCCGTGCCAGATGCCCAGAAACGACAACCGCAGATGCATCAAGCGGGGACGCATGAACAGGCCGTAGATCGCGAGCCGGAACGGCATTTTCACGAGCTCCGTCGATTTCCAGCTCCAGGGCACGTAATCCCGTTTGATCAGCGCTACAGCGTTGCGAAACAGATAGTAGTGACGCACCGGGCCGTGCCCCGGATAATTCCTGCCAAATACGCGCACAGGTTCGCCGCCGAGTTCATGCGCCAGCCTCAGAGCCGGTGCGCCCAATACCGCATACCCCTTCGCGCGCGCACGAACGCACCACTCCAGATCTACGAAGTCGATAAACAACGACTCATCCATCGGGCCGACGTCATGCCAGACGGCGAGATTCACGCATGAACCCGACGTGATCAGAAAGTCGACACCGATCGATTGCGTACCGGTCGGTTCGATCCGCTTCAACTTCAGAAATCCGAAACGGACAAAAGGTGCGACACCGCCCAGACGGCCATCTTCATATGCGGGCCCGACAACTGCCACGCGTGCATTACGGGCACGCTCGGCCGCGAGCGTTCGCGGAAGCTCCGTCAACAACTGCGCAGCAGGCCGGCTATCCTGATCGAGCAGGATCGCGCTTGTGCAACCCGCTTCGACCAGACGCCCGATGCCTTGGTTGAGCGCTGTCGCGATACCCAGGTTGGCGCCGTTCGCCACATAATCGACCTGCGGGTCGAGACCCAACGTCGCTGCACCAGATACTTGCTCTGTATTATCAACGACCACGCACGGCCACACCTGCGCAAGCCGGTTCGCGTGCAACACGCACGCGCGGTCAGGACGGTAGAAGACGACGACGATGCCCGCTCGTTCTCCGGTTGCGGCATGTCCGATGGCGTTACTCACTCAGACAAAGCCGCAGCGCATCATCCCAGGCGGGCATCCGCAAACCGAACGTCTTGGTCAGCTTGTCGAGCGCCATTCGCGAATTGGACGGGCGCTTCGCAGGCACCGGATAGTCACTCGCCGGAATCGGCACGACCTTCGGCGCTTTCTCGCCCATCGCGGCCGCAAAAATGGCTTCAGCGAAACCATGCCACGAGGTCGCACCGGCCGCCGTAAGGTGGTAGACGCCGGAGCGCTTCGCCCACCATTCAGAATCCTGGGCTGCCAAGCCCTGAGCCACAAGATGTGACGTAGCCGCGGCAATCGTCCTGGACCAAGTAGGTGCACCGACCTGATCCGCCACGACGCGCAGTTCCGGCCGCTCGCAGCCAAGCTTAAGCATCGTCAGTAGAAAATTCTTGCCACGCCGGCCGTATACCCAGCTCGTGCGCAGGATCAGATGCGCGCACCCGGTCGCGGCAATCGCCTGCTCGCCCTCGAGCTTCGTCAGCCCGTACACATTCTGAGGATTCGTCGGGTCGGCCTCCACATACGCGTCCGCCTTGGTGCCATCGAACACGTAGTCGGTCGAATAGTGAATCAGCGTCGCACCGCTGCGCGCCGCCTCTTCCGCAAAGACTCGCGGGACGTCGGCATTCAGCCTGCGTGCCGCCGCAACGTCGGATTCCGCCTTGTCGACGGCCGTATAGGCGGCCGGATTCACGATGATCGACGGCTTCAGTTCCCGCACCAGCGTACGCAGGCGATCGAGATCGGACAGATCGAGCATCGACCGGTCGCACGACACGACACGGCCGAGGCCCTGCAGTGCGCCCAGCAGCTCGAATCCGACCTGGCCATTGACACCCGTGACGAGGATCGTTGGTTCCTGATTCATGTTGGCGGTTTCAGGCATAAACGTCGGCGTCGCTCAATCGCTTGCCCGCGGCATCCTTCGCGGCCAGCAGCGGCTCGAAATCGATTGGCCATTCAATGCCGATCTCCGGATCGTTCCAGACGATGCTCCGCTCATACTCCGGGAACCAATAATCGGTGGTCTTGTAGAGAAACTGCGCCGACTCCGACAACACGACAAACCCATGCGCGAAGCCGGGGGGCACCCACACCTGCCGATGGTTGTCGGCCGACAGATGGACACCGACCCACTTTCCGAAATTGGGAGAGCTCTTGCGAATATCGACCGCGACGTCGAAGACTTCGCCTTCGACTACGCGCACCAGCTTGCCCTGGGCATGCTGGATTTGATAGTGCAGACCGCGCATCACACCCTTCGACGAACGCGAGTGATTGTCCTGCACGAACTCAACACCCGGCTCCACTTGCTCGGCAAACTCCCGTGCATTGAAGGTCTCGAGGAAAAACCCGCGCGCGTCGCCGAACACTTTCGGCTCGATGATCTTGACTTCGGGCAGCGCCGTCGCCGTTACTTGGATGGCCATGCGACTTGATCCGTGAGAATGTTCTTGAGGTACTGCCCGTACGCGTTTTTCGAGAGCGGCTGTGCCAGCTTCAGCACTTGCTCCGCGTCGATCCAGTTGCGGCGGTAGGCAATCTCTTCCGGGCACGCGACCACGAGACCCTGCCGCTTCTGCAGCGTCGCGATGAAGCTGGCCGCCTCGATCAGCGAATCGTGCGTGCCGGTATCGAGCCACGCATAGCCGCGCCCCATGATCTCGACGTTGAGCGCACCGTCCTTCAGATACCGCGAATTGACATCGGTGATTTCCAGCTCGCCACGCGGCGACGGCTTGATGTCGGCCGCGATGTCGCACACCCGGTTGTCGTAGAAGTACAGGCCGGTCACCGCGTAGTTCGAACGCGGCTGCGCCGGTTTCTCTTCGATCGACAGCGCGCGGAACGACTTGTCGAACTCGACGACACCATAACGCTCTGGATCGTGCACGTGATACGCGAACACAGTCGCGCCGGCTTCCTGCGCGTTCGCACGCTCGAGCTGCTTCGCGAGATCGTGGCCGTAGAAGATGTTGTCGCCGAGAATCAGCGCCGACGGATCGTTGCCGACGAATTCCTTGCCGATGATGAACGCCTGCGCGAGGCCATCGGGCGACGGCTGCACCGCATACTGGATGTTCATCCCCCACTGGCTGCCGTCGCCGAGCATCGACTCGAAGCGCGGCGTGTCCTGCGGCGTCGAGATGATCAGCACATCGCGAATGCCGGCGACCATCAACGTCGACAGCGGGTAGTAGATCATCGGCTTGTCGTACACCGGCAGCAGTTGCTTCGAGACGACGTGCGTGATCGGATACAGCCGCGTGCCCGAACCGCCCGCGAGGATGATGCCTTTACGTGCCATCGCGTGTCTCCTCAAGCGCGCTTCGCGTAGTTGGTTTCGACCCACTTGCGGTACTCGCCCGACGCGACTTCGTCGACCCACACCTGGTTGTCGAGATACCAGTCGACAGTCTTTGCCAAGCCCGTTTCGAACGTTTCCGCCGGCTTCCAGCCAAGTTCACGCTCGAGCTTGCGCGCATCGATCGCATAGCGGCGATCGTGGCCCGGGCGATCCGTCACGTAAGTAATCTGGTCGCGATACGAACCGGCCGCCTTCGGGCGCGCCTTGTCGAGCAGATCGCACAGCGTATGCACGACCTCGAGGTTCTTCTTCTCGTTCCAGCCGCCGACGTTGTACGTCTCGCCCGGCACGCCGCGCGCCAGCACTTCGCG
The DNA here is from genome assembly GCF_905339955.1 of Burkholderia sp. BCC1996. Taxonomy (NCBI): domain Bacteria; kingdom Pseudomonadati; phylum Pseudomonadota; class Betaproteobacteria; order Burkholderiales; family Burkholderiaceae; genus Burkholderia; species Burkholderia sp. BCC1996. The sequence goes on along the minus strand of NZ_CAJPHM010000006.1, from coordinate 372,016 downwards.
GATCGCGCTGCAGTGGTCGCCCACATAGAGCCAGTCGCGCACGTTCTGGCCGTCGCCGTACACGGGCAGCGGCTTGCCGGCGAGCGCGTTCGCGATCATCAGCGGGATCAGCTTCTCGGGGAACTGGTACGGGCCGTAGTTGTTCGAACAGTTGGTCGTCAACGTCGGCAGGCCGTACGTGTGGTGGTAAGCGCGCACCAGATGATCCGAGCCGGCCTTGGTCGCGGAATACGGGCTGTTCGGTGCGTACGGCGTCGTCTCGGAGAATTGCGGGTCGGTCGCGGACAGCGAGCCGAACACTTCGTCGGTCGATACGTGCAGGAAGCGGAACGCCGCCTTGTCAGCGTCGTTCAGGCCGTTCCAGTATTGGCGGGCGGCTTCCAGCAGCGTGAACGTGCCAACGACGTTGGTCTGTACGAAATCGGCCGGGCCGTGGATCGAGCGGTCGACGTGGCTTTCTGCGGCGAAGTGCAGCACGGCGCGCGGCTTGTGCTCGGCGAACAGTGCGTCGAGCGCGGTACGATCGCAGATGTCGACGCGTGCGAACACATGTTTCGGATTGCCGTCCAGTGACTGCAGCGTACGGAGGTTGCCGGCATAGGTCAGCTTGTCGACATTGAGCACGGCCTCGTCGGAATCGCGCAGCCAGTCGAGTACAAAGTTGGCACCGATAAAGCCCGCGCCGCCCGTAACCAGAATCATGAGACTCCCTCAGTAGTAATGCGCGGCGGACGCCTCCAGGCGGTCGCCACGTCAAAATTCGAAGCACTTGGCGATGGTCGCCAGATCAGACCGGGGAATTTTAACCGGTCGACATGTCCGCCAAAGTCATGAAATGCTAATTTTGTTCGGGAAAACGACAATTATAGGGAGCCGCGCGGCGCAAAAGCCATGCTGCTAACAACTTGATACAGCGCTTCGCACCCTTGCCGGCAACGGAATTTCCCACCAAATCAAGCGCATTTCCGAGAACATTGACCAAAAAATCACGCTGAATTCCGATTACTTTTCTTTTTTCCGGGAAACCCGCAGGATCCGCCTCTCATGACCCGCACCCCCATCGCCATCGGCGACATCCAAGGCTGTCATTCAGCTTTCCAGTCGCTGTCCGAAAAGCTTTCAGCCCCCGCCGACACCCCGCTCTGGATCGCCGGCGACATCGTCAACCGCGGCCCCGACTCCCTCGCCGCGCTGCGCGCGCTGGTCGACCTCGGCCCGCGCGCGACCGTCGTGCTCGGCAACCACGACCTCCATCTGCTGGCGGTGTCAGCCGGCATCCGCACCGAACGCCCGGGCGACACGATCGGCGAAATCCTCGACGCCCCCGACGCCGACGCACTGCTGGACTGGGTCCGCCACCGCCCATTCGCGCACTTCGAAAACGACATGCTGCTCGTGCACGCGGGCGTACTGCCGCAATGGGACACATCGCTCGCGCTCGAACTCGCTGACGAACTCCAGCGCGCACTGCGCGCCCCCGACTGGCGCGACACGCTTCAAGGCCTGTACGGCAACGAACCGAATCAATGGAGTCCGAACCTGAAAAAACGCGACCGCATGCGCGTCGCGTTCAACGCGTTCACGCGCTTGCGGTTCTGCACGCCCGATGGCGCGATGGAGTTCAAGACGAACGGCGGCCCCGACAGCGCGCCACCGGGCTACCTGCCGTGGTTCGACGTGCCGGCGCGCCGCACCGAAAACGTAACGGTGGTGTTCGGTCACTGGGCCGCGCTCGGCCTGATGCTGCGCGACAACGTCGTCGCGCTCGATTCGGGGTGCGTATGGGGAAATCAGCTGTCGGCCGTGCGACTGACGGCCGACCCGGCACAGCGTACGGTCACGCAGGTGCAGTGCGACGCGTGCCGCACGCCGGGCGGCGAGTGACACGCTGACAAACCGGCACGCGCGGCACTGCGCGCGAACGCATCCGCGCGCTCAGCCTTCGCGCCCCGGCACCGGCTCCTCGGCCGCCGCCTCACCCGCCGCACCGCCACCGAGCTCGGTCGCCGGATACGCATGCTTCTGCAGTTCCGCGAGCGACTCGGCTGACGGCTTGCCGACCTTCTCCTGCAACGTCGCCAGCGCGGCGGCGATCGCATCGCGGGCCGCCGCCGACGTCGTGCGCCGATCACCGCCCGGCGCGATCGGCTCGCACACGTAGAGATGCGCGACGAGCGGGCCGCCGCGCAACACCATGTCGAGCGACATCCCGAGCGACAGTTCGCCCGTGTAGGCCGGCGCGACCGACTGCCGCCGCTGCGCGTCCTCGTACATCAGGCAGACCGGCTGCACCGCGCAGCCGGCCGACACCGCGGCCTGGAACAGGTTCGCATGGAACGGCAGCAGCGCCTGCCCGTCCGACGTGGTGCCTTCCGGAAACACGCACATCAGCCCGCCGCCGCGCAGGCGCTCGGCCATCTCGTGCATGATCCGCATCGCCTCGGTACGCTTCTCGCGCTGCAGGAACACGGTATCGAGCTTCTCGGCGAGCCAGCCGACGACCGGCCACTGCCGCACCTCGGCCTTCGACACGAACGGCGTCGGCCGCCATGCGTTGATCGCGTAGATGTCGAGCCACGACACGTGATTGCCGACCACGAGCGCGCTCGCGTCGAGCCGCGCGCCGTCGTTGTGGACGACGAGGCGCATCCCGCAGATCCGCAGCATCTTGAGCGACCAGCGGCGCGTCATTTCGGCGCGGCGCGCGGGCGTGACATGCGAAAAGCGCAGCGCGACGATCGCCATGCCGCGCAGCAGGTGAAAGACGAGACGCAGCTTGCGAAAAGCGGTCATGGCGAAGATCCGGCTGGGTTCAGTGACGCTCGAACGCGACCTGCCCCGCCACGAGCGTCGCACGCACGCAGGCCGGCAGTTCGTAGCCGAGGAACGGCGAGTTGTGGCCCTGGCTCTTCAGCACGCGCGGCTCGACGCGCCAGTGCGCGCGCGGGTCGAACACGCACAGGTCGGCCGCGCCGCCTTCGGCCAGGCGGCCCGCCGGCAACTGCAGCACGTCGGCCGGCGCGGCCGTGATGCGGCGCAGCGCCTGCGCGAGCGGCGTGCCGGTTTCATCGGCCCACTTCACCGTCAGCGACAACAACAGTTCGAGCCCCGTCGCTCCGGGTGTCGCCTCGGCGAACGGCAGCAACTTCTCGTCGTCGTCGACCGGCGTGTGATCGGAGCAGATCGCATCGATCGTGCCGTCGGCGAGCGCCGCGCGGATCGCTTCGCGATCGCGCTCGCCGCGCAGTGGCGGGTCCAGCCGGAACTGCGAATCGAAGTAGCCGATGTCGACGTCGATCAGGTGCAGGTGGTTCACGCCGACGTCGCACGTCACGGGCAGCCCCTCGGCCTTCGCTTCACGCACGAGCGCAAGGCCGGCCGCCGACGACAGGCGCGCAAGGTGCACGCGCGCGCCCGTCACGCGCATCAGTTCGAAGATCGTGTGCAGCGCGATCGTCTCGGCCGCGACCGGCACGCCGGCCAGCCCGAGCCGCGACGCGAGCGCGCCGCTCGCGGCGACGCCGCCGCGGCCGATGAACGCGTCGAGCGGACGCAGCCACGTCGTGTAACCGTAGGTGCTCGCGTATTGCAGCGCGCGCAGCAGCACCTGCGTGTCGCGCACCGGCACGTTCGCATGCGTGAAGCCGACGCAGCCCGATTCGGTCAGCGCGACCATCTCGGTGATCACTTCGCCCTTGAGGCCGACGGTGAGCGCGCCGAGCGGATGGACGTTCGCCTGGTGCAGGTTGCGGGCACGGAACTTGAGCATCTCGACGAGGCCCGGCTCGTCGAGCACGGGGTCGGTGTCCGGCGGGCACACGAGGGTCGTCACGCCGCCCGCGACGGCCGCGGCCATCTCGGACGCGAGCGTCGCCTTGTGCTCGTAGCCGGGCTCGCGCAGCCGCGCGCACAGGTCGACGAGACCGGGCGCGACGATCAGGCCCGACGCGTCGATCGTCTTGTCCGCGTCGAAACCGGCCGGCGCCGTACCTGCTGCCGCGAGCGCGGCGATCTTGCCGTCCGCGACGAATACGTCGGCCTGCCGCTCGGTGCCGGCGACCGGGTCGATCAGCGTGCCGCCTTTGATATGAATCTTCATGCGCTGTCTGTAAATGCGTTGATTGCGTGAATAAGGATGCGCGAAAGCGGGCTCAGTCGCTGTTGCCGGCGACGATGCCCATCACCGCCATCCGCACGGCGATGCCGAACGTGACCTGGTTGAGGATCACCGACTGCGGGCCGTCGGCGACCTGCGAGTCGATCTCGACGCCGCGGTTCATCGGGCCCGGGTGCATCACGATCGCGTCGGGCGCGGCGAGCGCGAGGCGCTCGGGCGTCAGGCCCCAGGTCTTGAAATATTCCTGCGCGGACGGCAGCAACGCGCCGCTCATCCGCTCGTTCTGCAGGCGCAGCATGATGATCACGTCGACGCCCTTCAGGCCTTCGTCGAGGTTGTGGAACACCTTCACGCCCATTTGCTCGAGGCCGCCCGGCAGCAGCGTGCGCGGGCCGATCGCGCGCACTTCCGGCACGCCGAGCGTAGTGAGCGCGTGGATGTCCGAGCGCGCGACGCGCGAATGCAGGATGTCGCCGACGATCGCCACGCGCAGCTTCGTGAAGTCGCGCTTGTAGTGACGGATCGTGTACATGTCGAGCAGGCCCTGCGTCGGGTGCGCGTGCCGGCCGTCGCCCGCGTTGATCACGTGCACGTGCGGCGCGCAGTGCTCGGCGATCAGGTACGGCGCGCCGCTCGACGCATGGCGCACGACGAACAGGTCGGCATGCATCGCCGACAGGTTGTTGATCGTGTCGAGCAGCGACTCGCCCTTGCTCGTCGACGACGCGTTGATGTTCAGGTTCAGCACGTCGGCCGACAGGCGCGTCGCGGCGATCTCGAAGGTCGTGCGCGTGCGCGTCGAGTTCTCGAAGAACAGGTTGAACACCGACTTGCCGCGCAGGAGCGGCACCTTCTTCACCTCGCGGTCCGTCACGCTGACGAACTGCTCGGCCGTGTCGAGGATGTGGTTGACGATCGAGCGCGGCAGGCCCTCGATCGACAGCAGGTGTTTCAACTCGCCGTTTTTCGTGAGCTGCGGGTTGCCCTTCAGGAAACCGTAGCGGAACCGCTCGGGGCTCGCGGCCGCGGCGGGATTGCCGGTGCGGCCAGTGGTGTCGGTGGTCATGGTGTGCGTGATTCCAACTATGCAAACGGGCCGCGGTACGAACCGGCGGCCCGGGATACGGTTGCGCGGTTCGCTCAGGCGCCGTGCGCCTCGATGCGCAGCGTGAGCTGCGCGGCTTCGTCGCGCGCGAGCACGAGCGTCGCATCGGCCGGCACATCGAGGGTGCCGCCCGCGAAACGCGCGGCGACCGGCAGTTCGCGGCCGCCGCGATCGGCGAGCACCGCAAGCTCGACCGCGGCCGGACGGCCGTAGTCGAACAGTTCGTTGAGCGCGGCGCGCACGGTGCGGCCGGTGTACAGCACGTCGTCGACGAGCACGATGCGCGCGCCGTCGACCTCGAACGGCAGCGACGTGGGGCTCGCCTGGCTGTGCAGCCCCTTCTTCGCGTAGTCGTCGCGATGCAGCGCGACGTTCACGACGCCGAATCCCGGCGCGCCGAGATCGCGCGCGAGGCGCTCGGCGAGCCAGGCGCCGCCGCTGTGAATGCCGGCGAGCCGCGGGCCGCCCGGCTCGGCGAAGGCCGTGCCGTATGCGTCGCGGATCTGGTCGAGCAGGACGCGGTAGAGCGCGTCGGCATCAATGGTGCTCATGGTCGGACAATTGATCGAGATACTGTTGAAGGATCACGCGCGCGGCCTCGGCATCGAGCATCTCGGCGCGTGCGCGCCCGCGCACGTTGCGCTCGCGGAGCCCGGCCTCGGCCTCGACCGACGAATAGCGTTCGTCGACCCACGTGACGGGCAGCCCGAAGCGGCCGTTCAGCTGGTTGCCGAAACGCTTCGCCTGCTGCGTCATGTCGTGCGGCGTGCCGTCCGGATGCATCGGCAGGCCGACGACGAGCGCGTCCGGCCGCCATTCGGCCAGCAGTTCGCCGACCGCCTTGAAGCGGTGCTCGCGGTTCAGGTTGGGAATCACGACGAGGGCGCGAGCCGAGCGCGTCAGCGCATTGCCGATCGCGACGCCGATCCGCTTCTCGCCGTAATCGAACGCCAGGAGCGTCGCATCGCGCGCGCTCGCGCCGCTCATGCGTGCCCTGCTTCGCCGGACAGCATCGACGAGCTGACGCCGAGCAGGCCAAGTGCGGCTTCGAAACGCTCCTCGGCCGGCGTGTCGAACACGATGCGCGGATCGGCGGCGACCGTCAGCCAGCCGTTGCGGGAAATTTCTTCCTCGAGCTGCCCGGCGCCCCAGCCGGCGTGGCCGAGCGTCAGCAGGAAGCGCTTCGGGCCGGTGCCCGTCGCGACCGCCTCGAGCACGTCCTTCGACGTCGTCATCTCGAGCCCGCCCTCGACCGACATGGACGAGTTGTAGTTCGCGCCCTCGACCGGCTCGTGCAGCACGAAGCCGCGCTCGGTCTGGACCGGGCCGCCGAAGTACACGGGAATGTGCAGCAGCGGCTCGATGTCGAGCTTCAGGTCGATGCGGCTGAACAGCGATTCGAGGTCGATGTCGGTGGGCCGATTGATGACGAGGCCGAGCGCACCGCGCTCGCTGTGATCGCAAAGATAGACCACCGTTCCCGAAAACGTCGGATCCGCCATGTTCGGCATGGCGATCAGGAACTGGTTGGTGAGATTGATGCGATCGGAAGGCTTTGACATGGTTTGAATTTTAGCAAAGACGCCGCGGCCTGACCGGGCCGCGATCAACAAGCAACGCCGCACGACGCTGGCAACGACGCGCGCGGATCACATGGCACTCTAACACGCGCGCGGGCGCTGTCGGCAGCGTGTTGCCGGCCCGCGCGGCAAGGGCTGCCGCCGCGGTCGCGCCCCGTTGCGCATCAGGTCCGGGCGAGCGCCGCGCCGAGCGCCTCGGACGCCGCGGTCAGGTCCGGCGGCGCCACCCCCGCGGCGATCTTCAGCAGCGCGCCGCGCAGCAGGTCGGATGCCCGGCCGTGCGCGTCGAGCCCGCCGTCGGCGAGCGGCAGGCCGTGTGCGGCACGGCGCCACGCGAGCCCGAGCGTGTCGGCCAGCAGCGCCGCGTGACCAAGCCCGAGCGCGCATGCGGCCGTACCGACCCGGTAGGCGGCCGCGGATGCGCGCCATGCGGCCCCCGCATCGGCCGCACCTGCATCAACGGCCAGATCGGCCATCGACGCGTCGGCCGTCTGCAGGAAATCCTCATACGCGTGCGCATTGACGGTCACGACGCCGAGCATGCGGGTGGGCGCCGCCGCGACTGCCTCATGCTCGGCCTGCGCCGCGCCGGCTTCCCACAGCGCCTCGGACGCGGGCGTGCCGGCGACGTGCCAGTCGACGGTCAGTCCATAGTCGTGCAGCACGTCGACGAGCGCGACGTCTTCCGCGGCCGCGCCGAACAGCGCGAAATCGCGCCACAGCAACGCAACCGTCTCGCGCACGAGCGCCGGCGGCGCGCTGCGCCTGCCCTGCGCGTGCTCGCCGAGCAGCAGGTTGGTCCGTGCGAGGAAACGCTTCAGTTCGGGCGCGGCACACGCGCGCAGCGCGCGCAGGCATGCGGCGGCGAGCCGCCAGAAGTCGTACGGCGCGTCGTCGGCCAGCGCGGTCAGGGTCGTGTCGAGCTCGTCGAGCGCCGCGTCCGGCGTGCCGTGCGGCGCGCGCAGCACGCCGAGCAGCGCCTGCTCGTAACGGGCCCGCGCGCGGCTCGCGAATGCGTCGGGCAACGCGCGCAGCGTCGCCGGCGGCGTCGCGCGCCCGACGAGTGCCAGCGCGTCGAGCGGCACGCTCGCGTGGAGGTCCGTCGAGCCTTGCGCACGCAGCGCACGGAAATGGTCGAACAGGACTGGCGAGCAGGCCAGCTCGCGCAGATTGTGGCGCCCGACCGCCGCGCTGAAATCGCGCAACGCGAGGCGCCAGGCGGCGCAAGCCGGCTCAGCGGCGACGAGCGGCGCCGCGGCGGCGAGTTGCCCCGCGAATCGGGCGGCCGGCAGCCAGCCGGCCTCCGCCAGCACGGCGGCAGCGGCCGACAGCGGCGCGGCCGCGTCGTCGCGACGCTCGAATGCGTCGGCGGCCGCCGCGAGCCACGCGTCGGCCGCGCGCACGGCCCCGCCGCGCGGGTTGGGTAATGCGTCAGGGTGGGGAACGTTCGCCGGATCGGCCGTCATGGACACGCGCGCCTGTCATCGTCAAGTCGCTCGCGCCGGCCTCGGCGCGCAAGCACCGGGCAACCGCGAGGCCGCAGCCGGGTGTCCGTTGGCCAAGGGTCCGGTCAGATCTGGACCATCTCGAAGTCTTCCTTGCGAGCGCCGCATTCGGGGCACGTCCAGTTGATCGGGACGTCTTCCCAGCGCGTGCCCGGGGCGATGCCCTCTTCGGGCAGCCCGGCTTCTTCGTCATAAATCCAGCCACAAATCAGGCACATCCAGCTCTTGTATTCCATCTTAAGCCGCGTCGGGAAAAGTCGGTAAATTCGGGAGCCATGATGGTACCGTGTCGGGGCCGGACTGCCTAGCAATCGCGCTGGAGTACGGCGACTACGTTGCGCTGCGCTAAAAAATCCGTCGTGCGGGCCGGATTCCGCCGCATAATGGCTGGAAAGTGCGGCCTGCCGGGCAACACAGGGCCCAAACGCCCACTTCGCCTCGCCGTCCGCAGTTCCGTCGCTTCCCCGTTTTTTTCTTGCCCCATTTTTACATGTCCAGCAACGCCCCTCCGATCGTCCTCACCTTCGGCCTGTCCGATCCCACCGGCGGCTCCGGCCTCCAAGCCGATCTGATGACCCTGGCGAGCATGGGCTGCCACGGCGTGTCCGTCCTGACGGGCTATACCGTGCGCGACTCGGCCGCCTGCGACGAAGTGACCGGTCTCGATCCCGATGTCGTCGCCGCCCAGGCGCGCATGCTGCTCGAGGACATGCCGGTCGCCGCGTTCAAGATCGGCGCGGCGACGCGCGCGGAAGTCGTGAGCGCGATCGCCGAAGTGGTCGCCGACTACGACGGCGTGCCGCTCGTGCTCGCGCCGGACTTTACGCTCGACGACGAGCACGTGCTCGCCGCCGACGACCTGCGCGAATCGATCGCCGACCTGCTCGCGCCGCAGACGACGCTGCTGGTCGCCGACCACGCGACGCTGATCGCGCTCGCGCAGCCGGACGGCGATGCCGAGGCGCCGAATCTCGACGCGGCCGTGTCGCACCTGCTGTCGCAGGGCTGCGAGTACATCCTGTCGTCGGAGACGGGCTCGCACCGGCTCGTCAACACGCTGTACGGCGAGGAAGGCCAGCTTCGCGAAGACATGTGGGATCGCTCGCCGCACCGGTTGATGGGCATCACCGATACGCTCGGCGCGGCGATCGCGGCACTGCTCGCGAATGGCCAGGAGCCGCCCGAAGCGGTGCGCGAGGCGCAGGAATACCTGTACCAGGCCGTGCGCGACGCGTTCCGGCCCGGCATGGGCGCGTACCTGCCCGACCGGTTCTTCTGGGCACGCAGCAACGATGAGGAAGGCGGGCGCCCGGTGACGGAAAGCAGCAAAACCTCGCCGCGGATCGCCCGGCATTGAACCCGCACGGCGGCCCTGCGCCGCCGTTGCACGCGGCTCACCCTCGCGCCGGGGCGGCATGTCCGCCCCTTTTTACGCGCACATAAAAAAAGACCCGCATCGCTGCGGGTCTTCAGACTGCTGACGAACCCCACGTTTTTCGGAGCGCGGGGTTTTGTCTTTCTGGGATCAGGATTACGGGCTCGCCGCGAGCGGGCAGTCGAAGCTGCAGCGCAAACCGCTCACCAGACGCAGCAGCATGCGCACGAAGTGCCAATCGGGACCCGCTGGCCCCTTTTTCCGCTTCCGCGCCAGCAGCATCGCAATCTTCTTGATGTTCTGTGCCGCCGCGGCCAGCAAGCACTGCTCGGCCACCTTGCGTAGCCCACGCATACGGGCATAACGGTGCCCATGCAGTTGCTTGGCATCGGCGAAGCTACGCTCCACCGTCTCCTTGCGCCGCGCGTAAATGCGTTGGCCCCATTCGGTCAAGCGCCGCGCGTCCACCTTCTCCTTGGCGCGCTCCCACACGTGGCGCGTCACCACCTTCACCGCGTTCGCACTGTTCGTGCACTGCGCCCGTACCGGGCAGCGCCCGCAGATCTGCGCATTGGATTTGTATTCCCGATAGCCGACCCGATTGGTCGTGCTGTACGGCAGCGCCTGTCCTTGCGGGCATACGTATTCGTTGCGATACGCGTCGTACTTGAACTGCCGTTTGTAGAACATACCCGGCTTGTGGTTCGGCGTGCGATAGCCCATCACCCCGGCAATCCCTCGCTCCTCCAGCCCCTGGCATACCGCCGGCGTGAAGTAGCCCGCATCCAGCCCCACCGCCTCGACCTTGAACTCAAAGCGCTCGCGCTGGCGATCCAGCCGATCCAGATACGGCTGGCTGTCGTGCACCGAGGCCGGCGTCACATGCGTATCGGTGATGATCGCGTGCCGGGCATCCACCGTGCGGTGGTCCAGATAGAAGAACCCTTTGGGCTTGTCGTCCCGCACCATGTAACCGCTGTTCGGATCGGTTCGGCTGATCTTGGTGTCCTTGCTCGGTGGCGGTTCGTCGTCGTCGCGATTCAGCGGCTTCTTGCCATGCGCGGCCCGGTCCGCGTCCACCGCCGCATTCAGCGCCTCCGTGTACGCCGCAGGCGTCTGCTCCAGCTTCACGACATCGAACTTGCCCTTGTTCGCGTTCGCCTTCAGGTGCGTACTGTCCGTGTACAGCACTCGACCATCGACCAACCCGCGCTTCATCGCCTGCCGCACAATCTCGTCGAAGATCTCCTGATACACCGCCGTGTCCGTGAAGCGTCGGCGGCGATTCTGCGAGAACGTTGACGCATCCGGCACCTTGTCGGTCAACCGAAACCGGGCGAACCAGCGGTAGGCAACGTTGACCTGAACCTCGCGCATCAGTTGCCGCTCGCTGCGCACCCCGAACAGGTAGCCAATGAACAGCAGCTTGAACATCACCACGGGATCGAGCGCCGGCCGCCCGTTGTCCGCGCAATACAGATGCGCCACCTTCGCGCGGATGAACTCGAAATCCACCGCCGCGTCAATCTGGCGCAGCAGGTGGTCCTTCGGCACGAGTTCCTCGAGCGTCACCATCTCGAGTTCGTGCTGCGTGGGCATGGGCGTCTTCAGCATCACGTCATTAAAAAACAAACCCCCGCACTTGGCGAGGGTTTGTCAGCAGTCTGAAGACCCGCATCGCTGCGGGTCTTTTTCTTTGGCTGGAGCGCGCATCGCTGCGCGCCCCGGACACCATCGACCGAAGTCGATTACATGTCCATGCCCATGCCGCCCATGCCGCCCGGCATGCCGCCCGGCATCGGTGCATCTTCCTTCGGCAGTTCTGCGACAGCTGCGTCCGTCGTCAGCAGCAGGCCAGCAACCGAAGCTGCGTTCTGCAGTGCGGTGCGCGTGACCTTGGTCGGGTCGACGACGCCGGCTTCAACCATGTCGACGTACTCGCCCGTTGCTGCGTTGTAGCCGTAGTTGCCCGTGCCTGCAGCCACTGCCGCCACCACGACGCTCGCTTCTTCGCCGCCGTTCGTGACGATCTGGCGCAGCGGCTCTTCCATTGCGCGCAGCACGATCTTGATGCCGGCGTTCTGGTCGGCGTTCGCGCCGGTCAGGCCTGCGATCGCGGTGCGAGCGCGGATCAGCGCAACGCCGCCGCCTGCCACGATGCCTTCTTCCACAGCTGCGCGCGTTGCGTGCAGTGCGTCTTCGACACGTGCCTTCTTTTCCTTCATTTCGACTTCGGTCGCTGCACCGACCTTGATCACTGCCACGCCGCCGGCCAGCTTGGCCACGCGCTCTTGCAGCTTTTCACGGTCGTAGTCCGACGTCGCTTCTTCGATTTGCGTGCGAACTTGCTTGACGCGCGCTTCGATGTTCACGGCTTCGCCTGCGCCGTCGATGATCGTCGTGTTTTCCTTGCCCACTTCGATGCGCTTCGCCTGGCCCAGTTCTGCCAGCGTTGCCTTCTCGAGCGTCAGGCCGGTTTCTTCCGCGACGACTTGACCGCCGGTCAGGATCGCGATGTCTTCCAGCATCGCCTTGCGACGATCGCCGAAGCCCGGCGCCTTGACCGCAACGGTCTTCAGGATGCCGCGGATGTTGTTGACGACCAGCGTTGCGAGCGCTTCGCCTTCGACGTCTTCAGCGATGATCAGCAGCGGACGGCCAGCCTTCGCGACTTGCTCGAGCACCGGCAGCAGATCACGGATGTTCGACACCTTCTTGTCGTGCAGCAGCACGAACGGGTTGTCGAGGACGGCGACTTGCTTGTCCGGGTTGTTGATGAAGTACGGCGACAGGTAGCCGCGGTCGAACTGCATGCCTTCGACGACGTCGAGTTCGTCAGCCAGCGACTTGCCGTCTTCGACGGTGATCACGCCTTCCTTGCCGACCTTGTCCATCGCTTCAGCGATGCGATCGCCGATCGACGTGTCGCTGTTCGCCGAGATCGAGCCGACCTGTGCGATTTCCTTGTTCGTCGTGCACGGCTTGCTGATCTTCTTCAGCTCTTCGACAGCCGCTGCGACTGCCTTGTCGATGCCGCGCTTCAGGTCCATCGGGTTCATGCCCGATGCGACGTACTTCATGCCTTCGCGAACGATCGATTGCGCGAGGACGGTTGCCGTCGTCGTGCCGTCGCCTGCGTTGTCGCTGGTCTTGGAAGCCACTTCCTTGACCATTTGCGCGCCCATGTTCTGGAGCTTGTCCTTCAGCTCGATTTCCTTCGCGACCGACACACCGTCCTTGGTGACCGTCGGGCCGCCGAAGCTGCGCTCGAGCACGACGTTGCGGCCCTTCGGACCCAGCGTGACCTTGACTGCGTTGGCGAGAATGTTCACGCCTTCGACCATCTTCGAACGGGCGGAATCGCCGAATACGACGTCTTTAGCTGCCATCTTCTAACTCCTTGAATTCTTGGGAATATGTACCGTCGGTGGACGCTTACTGCGCGTTGACCACGGCCATGATGTCTTCTTCGCGCATGACCAGCAGTTCCTGGCCGTCGACCTTGACGGTCTGACCAGCGTACTTGCCGAACAGCACGCGATCGCCGACCTTCACGTCGAGCGCGATCGCCGCGCCCTTGTCGTCACGCTTGCCCGGGCCGACCGCGAGGATCTCGCCTTGATCCGGCTTCTCAGCAGCAGCTTCGGGGATCACGATGCCCGAGGCGGTCTTGGTTTCCTGATCCAGGCGCTTGACGATCACGCGATCGTGCAAAGGACGAAGGTTCATATTCACTCCTCTCTTGACTGAGATTGAAGAACGCTTAGGGAATCTGCCCGGCGGGTCGCCCGGCAGAGAATTGTTAGCACTCTCGTGCAGCGAGTGCTAATTATATGGACGGGTTTTGACAAATTCAAGAAGGGGAGCCGGAGGTTTTTTCGTGCGGGGCGGAACGGCGGAAAAACGGGGATAAATCAAAAAAAGCCATTCAAAACAGTCACATACACATCAACCTCGCACACCGGGAGCGGACGGGATACGGGATATCCCGACCATCGCCCCAATTTGACACGGGGCAGGCACCGAGTTCCCGCGGTCGTCCGGTATCGCATGAAAAGGGCCGCTCGGACGCCAACGAGGCCGGGACAGAACGCGAGATCGTCACATGTCCGGACAGCCGGCGACCGGCTGGAACGTCCGGCCGTCGGTCTCGACCGTCGCGCCCAGCCGGCGCGCGAGCCCTTTTGCGCCTTCGCGCATCACGACGTCGTGATTCCAGGCGAACAGCGGGCGCGCGACCGGCTCCAGCCAGTTCATCCAGCGCTCGCGCGTGCGGATGTGCCAGTCGTAGCGCACGACGGTGCGCGTGCCGTCGCCGGCGAACGACCAGCGGCCGTCGCCTTCGATCGCGCCGCTCGCGCGGCCTTCGAGCACATGCAGCCGCTCGACGCGCAGCACGCGCATGTCGAAGGTCAGCCGGTACGGCAACGCGCCTTTCCACGTGTAACGCTGCAGCGCGCCGACGCCGCGCGCATCGCCGGGTTCGATCTCGACGGTCCGCACGGCGCTCTTCCACCAGTCGGGCCAGCGATCGACCTGGTAGATCGCGTCCCAGACCGCCGCGAGCGACGCGTCCACGCGCCACGTCGTCGAAAACCGGTATTCCGCCATGCTGCCTCCGGCAGGAGTCGTCGGGATCAGGAATCAGGGGGAGAAAAAGCGGGCGGGAAACGCGACGTCGATCTCGACGTCGTCGAGCGTGACCGTCTCGAGCGGCGCGCCGTCGTCGTCCGCGAAGCTGACCACCTTCAGCGGAAAGCCGTCCTCGGTGTCCAGCCACAGACGATAGCGATGCACGCCGTCGACCACGTGCGCGGGTGCGCCCGTCACCGACACGCGCAGCGTGGTGCGGCCGCCGACGGTTTCCTGGCCCTCCGTCACCGTCGCACCGCCCTGCTGCAGCGCATGCACGTTGCGCAGCAGCACGCCGACGTCCGACCGGTCGACGCGATGGCCGCTGCGATTGCGCAGGAGCGGATTGGACGGCGACAGCGTCAGCGCGGGCAGCGCATGCTCGCCGAACGGGCGCAGCCGGACCTTGCCGTCGCCGGGATCGTACGCGAGAACCGCGCCGTGATGCGGCGACACGAAGTCCATCCGGACGAAGCCGGGTTTCAGGTACGCATAGTGGAATTCGGCGTGCTCGCCGCTTCGCGCCGACGAGCGGATCGTCGCGCGGTACGAGTGGACCTGGTCGAAATGCGTCTGCGCGACGGTCACGGGGTCGGCTGTCATGCTCGCTCCTATCAGGCTCGCGGCCAGCAACGCGGCGATCATGGCGCCGCCTCGACGTCGAGCACACCTTCCATTCCGCGCTCGCGATGGCTGCGCAAGAACAGCAGCCGATGCGTGCAATAGTAGGCGAAGCGGCCGGGCGCCGTCGGCGTGAAGCGCAACGTGCGCGGCGTCGTGCCGAGTTCGGTGCGCACCGCGATGCCGGCCTGCGGCGCGTCGATCGCGAAACTGTGCGGCACGACGCCCGGTTCGGCCGATACGGTCAGTTCCACCGGCACGTGCGCGCGGACAATCACGTGGTTCGGGCGAAAGAAATAGCTGCCGCCGACGATCGCCACCCGCTGCACGCCGTCGGCGTCGACCGGCACGCGCACCGGGGCATCGCCGTCCGCCCGCGCGAGCCCGGCGCATGCCGCGAGCGCCACCGCCACCATCGCCACCTTCGCGTTCATCATTGGCTCCCTGCGGATGCCGCGTGCATCACCCCTTCCACGCGTCGGTCGGCCCGCCGAGCGCGCCGCATGCGTCGATCGCGAGTTCGCGCAGGCGTCGTTCGTCGGCGCGCCCGGAGAGCGCAAAACCCATGCCGCGATCCGACCAGAAATACGTATGGCGGCCGTCGGCCGACATCGCCTGGGGCGCGAAACGCCGCGCGTCGTAGGCCGTCATGTAGAGCGTCACGCGCTTGCCGTCCGCGCGCTGGTACATGAATTGCGCCGCCGGCCCCGCGTCGCCCGGCAGCAGCCGGCCGCCCAGCAATGCATAGCCGTATTCGTCGAGCGACGGCGCGCGCACGGGCCGCCCGAGACGCGCAGACAGCCACGCGGCAAGGCGCGCCGGATCGCGTGCGTCGACCTCGACCGGGTGCTCCCGCTCGGCCGCGTACACGGCGTAAGCGACGTCCGCGCGTGCGGCGAATGCCGGCTCGGCGCCGAACGTCGTCCAGCCCGCGTGCAGCGCGATGCCGATCACCAGCCCGGCCGCCAGCCCCGCGAACGCATAGGCAAGGCCACGCCAGCGCGGCGCGCGCCGCTGCACGAACAGCGCGGGTGCGGCAGCCGGCAGCGGGAACAGCGCGTGCAACGCATCGCGCTGCGCGCCGTAATGCGCGAACCGGTCGGCCTCCCGCGGATCGGACCGCAGCCGCTCGAGCACCTCGCGGCGCTCCTGCCCGGACAGCTCGCCGTCGAGCAGCGCCGACAGCAGCTGGGCCGACACTGCATCGTCCCGATCGTTCGAAGGTTTGCGCGGATCGTCGTCGTCCATCATGTCTTCCCGATCACCCGTAACGCGGCCGCGCCGTGCGCCGGCGGCTCGCCGGACAACAGCGCACGCATCTGTTCACGCGCCCGTGACAGCCGCGACATCACCGTCCCCACCGGCACGCCGAGCACCTGTGCGGCGTCGCGGTAACTCAGCTCCTCGAGCGCGACCAGCAGCAGCACCTCGCGCTGCTCGACCGGCAGCCGGTACAGCGCGCGCTGCACGTCGCGCAGCAGCAGGCCGCCGATCTCGTCGTTCGGCGCGGCCATCGTCTGCCATGGCGCGGTCGCATCGTCGACCGCGATCTCGCGCCGCGCGCGCAACTGGTCGATGAAGCGGTGGCGCAACAGCGTCAGCAGCCACGCGCGCAGGTTGCCGCCGTCACGCGGCGGCCGGTTCAGCGCGCGCTCGAGCGTGTCCTGCACGAGATCGTCCGCCCAGGCCCGATCGCCCGTCAGCGCGCGCGCATACCGGGTGAGATGCGGCAGCCACACCAGCAGGTCCGATTCGTAGCTCATCCGGATGCCTTGCGCGTCGCCGCGCCGTCAGTCCGTCAGTCCGTTCTCAGGGGCGCGCAACGTGCCACATGCCGCCGACGCCGTCGCCGCCCGCGTCACCGGCCTTGCGGTCCATCTTCCAGCGGTATAGCGGACGGCCGCGGTACGCCCATTGCTTCTTGCCGTCGTCGCGCGTGACGAGGCTCAGTGCGCCCGACGCCTTGTCGTATCCGTCGGCGAGCGCCGGCGGCCAGTTGGCCGCGCAGGTGCCGGTGCACGTGCTCTTGCCCGGCGCGTCGTGATCGAACACGTACAGCGTCATGTGATCTTCGTCGACCAGTTTCCCGTCGCCGGCCTGCGGCGGCTCGGCGGCCGCGGGCCGCGCGATCGCGGCGGTCAGCGCGATGGCGAACAGCATCGTCTTCATTCCCGTTCTCCTTGGCATGGCATCGCGGCACGGCGGCGCCGGACGGGACGTCGACTACGTCATGACCATTATCCCGCTGTCCGGCTGCGCCGCGACTCGGTAAGTAAACGGACGAATCCGGCCGGTTATTCCATTCCGCCCCGCAATTCAGTGCCATTCCTCCCGTGAGACAGACCGGGAACCCCAAAAAAACGCGGCATGACATTGCTGTCATGCCGCGTTGTGCGACCCGTTGCGCGCGGCAGGCGATGAACCGTCGCCGCGCGCGCCGGCCGGTTACCTCGGCAATGCGCCCGTCACCGCCTGCAGCAGCGTCGACACCGGTGCGAGCGGGTTGTTCGCCGAGTTGTTGCCCGAGTGCGGAGTGACCGACAGGCTCGGCGTGGAACCCAGCGCCGTGCCCAGCGTCGTGCCGGCCGCATTGACGACCGTCGCCGTCGCGTTGCCGCCCGTCGACAGCAGCGAACCGGCTGCCCCCGCCGTGCTGCCCGCCGCGCTCGCGCCCGAGCCGAGCAGGCTGCCGCCCGCTGCAGCCGTCGAACCGGCCGCGCCCGACAACGCGCCGGCCGCCTGCCCGAGGGCCGCCGGACCGTTCGCCAGGGCCCCCGTCACCGAACCGAGCGCACCGGTCAGCGCGGCGGCCGGGTTGCTGCCGCCGGTCAGGCCGCTGACGAGGTTCGTGATCGGCGCGATCGGGCTGCTGCCGCCTGCGCCCGACAGCGTGCCGACGACCTGGTTCACGACGCCCTGCACCGGCGCCAGCGGGTTCGTGCCGCCGAGGCTGCCGAGTGCGCCCGTCACCGAACTGACCGCGTTGCTCAGTGCGCCGGCCGGGTTGCTGCCGCCGAGCGTACCGACCACCTGGTTCACGACGCCCTGTACCGGGGCCAGCGGGTTCGTGCCGCCGAGGTTGCCGAGTGCGCCCGTGACCGAGCTGACCGCGTTGCTCAGTGCGCCGGCCGGGTTGCTGCCGCCGAGCGTGCCGACGACCTGGTTCACGACGCCCTGTACCGGCGCCAGCGGGTTCGTGCCGCCGAGGTTGCCGAGTGCGCCCGTGACCGAGTTGACCGCGTTGCCCAGTGCGCCGGCCGGGTTGCCGCCCGTCGGCAGCGCGTTTTGCAGGCCGCTGACGAGGTTCGTGATCGGCGCGATCGGGCTGCCGCCGCCGGCGCCCGATAGCGTGCCGACGACCTGGTTCACGACGCCTTGTACCGGAGCCAGCGGGTTCGTGCCGCCAAGGCTGCCGAGCGCGCCCGTCACCGAGTTCACAGCGTCCGTCAGTGCGCTGGCCGGGTTGCCATTGCCGAGCGTGCCGGCGAGTTGCGTGACGGCGCCTTGCACCGGTGCCAGCGGGCTCGACGCGCCACCGATGTTGCCGAGCGTACCCGCAATCGTATTGACCGCGTTGCTCAGCGCACCAGCCGGATTGCCGCTGCCCAGCGTGCCCGTGACCTGGTCGACGACGTTCTGGATCGGCGCCAGCGGGTTCGTGCCGCCGACGTTGCCGAGCGCACCCGTCACCGTGCCGAGGGCGCCGGTCAGTGCGCCGGCCGGGTTGCCGCCGCCGACGTTGCCGAGCGCACCCGTCACCGTGCCGAGAGCGCCGGTCAGTGCGCCGGCCGGGTTGCCGCCGCCGACGTTGCCGAGTGCACCCGTCACCGTGCCGAGAGCGCCGGTCAGTGCGCCGGCCGGGTTGCCGCCGCCGACGCTGCCGAGCGCACCTGTCACCGTGCCGAGAGCGCCGGTCAGTGCGCCGGCCGGGTTGCCGCCGCCGACGTTGCCGAGCGCACCCGTCACCGTGCCGAGAGCGCCGGTCAGTGAGCCGGCCGGGTTGCCGCCGCCAAGCGCACCCGTTACTTGATTCACCACGCCCTGAACCGGCGCCAGCGGATTCGCGCCGCCGCCGACGTTGCCCAGTGCGCCCGTCACCGTACCGATTCCGTTACTCAGCGTACCCGTCGCCGTATTGAGCGCGCCGGTCAGTGCAGCAGCGGGGTTGCCGCCACCGAGCGCTCCCGTCACTTGATTGACGACACCTTGAACCGGCGCCAGTGGGTTCGACCCACCACCGACGTTACCCAACGCACCCGTGACCGTACCGAGGGCGCCGGTCAGCGCGCCGGCCGGGTTGCCACCACCGAGCGCCCCCGTCACTTGATTGACGACACCTTGAACCGGTGCCAGCGGATTCGACCCGCCACCGACGTTACCCAACGCACCCGTGACCGTACCGAGGGCGCCGGTCAGCGCGCCGGCCGGGTTGCCACCACCGAGCGCCCCCGTCACTTGATTGACGACACCTTGAACCGGCGCCAGTGGGTTCGCACCGCCGCCAATGTTACCCAGCCCGCCCGTCACCGTGCCGACCGCATTGCTCAACGTCCCCGTCGCCGTATTCAGCGCGCCGCTCAACGCACCGGCCGGGTTGCCGCCACCGAGCGCTCCCGTCACCTGGTTCACCACGCCTTGTACCGGCGCGAGGGGCGTCACCGCGCCGCCACCGCCGCCGAGCGCGCCCTGCAGCGCGTTCACCGCGCCCGACAGCGCCTGCGCCGGGTTGCCCAGCGACGTCTGAATCGCGCCGGCCCCACCCGTCGCAACGGTGACCGAACCCAGCGGCGACGTGCCGGTCGCGGCCAACCCGATCGATACGCTGTTGGTCGGCGGATTCACGACGACTTGCGGAATCGGCAGCGCATCGAGCGGCCCGGCGACAGCCGAACCGGAAACCAGTACCCCGAACACCGTCGTGACCGACAGCGCCACACCCGTCAATTTAAAGTTTTGTCTCATCCTTACCCCATCTCGTTGGCACTACGTTGATAAAGCATGGGGATGGATTGCACGAAGTGTGCCATCCAGATAAAACGGATTGATTCGTTGGCCTATTGCAAGCCAATAACGGTTTTATATGGATTTCCGGGTAAATAAACGGGTCGCGCAGCCGCAATCATCTGACGATAAATGTGTCGGGCGCTCGGATGTAACGTAACGTTTGCGAGGCCGGAAGTAACGTGTTCCGGTACATCCCGGGTCACATCGGAACGTCCGTTGCGAAACGTCGCCGGATGGCCCGGACGGACCGCCTGCTTCGCATTTCATCTTCATGAAAATGTATTAATAAATCGCGTGTTTTCTGCTTTGCTTATTTCGCGATTTCTTTCCGGTCAATTGCGCAGATCATTTCCGGCTGCAAGACTTCACACAATACGGACAGCCGAATGAAAAACTGTGACGGCCGCACACGCGGCGGCCGTCGTATCGCAACGGGTTCAGCCGAAGCGCGCGGGCCGGTACGGATGGGGATCGATGAAGGTCGGCGCGCCCGTCATCATCTCGGCGAGCAGACGCCCGGTCGCGGGGCCGAGCGTGAGCCCGTGGTGACAGTGGCCGAACGCGAACCACAGATGACGATGGCGCGGCGCAGGCCCGATCACGGGCCGCATGTCGGGCGTGCACGGCCGCATCCCGAGCCACGGCGCCGGATCGAGCCGCTCGCCGATGCCGAACGCGTCGCGCGCCAGCGGCTCGGCACGCGCGAGCTGCACGCCGGTCGGCGGCGCGCCGCGCAACGCGATCTCGACGCCGGTCGTGAGCCGCAGGCGGCCGCCTTCCATCGGCGCGACGACGAAACCCTCCTCGGTATCGCACACGGGCACGTTCAGCGGCACGCGGGTCGGCCGGTAATGCATGTGATAGCCGCGCTTCGCGCGCAGCGGAATCCGGTAGCCGAGCGGCGCGAACACGTGATCGGACCACGGCCCGAGCGCAACCACGGCCGAACGGGCCGCAATCGGCCCATGCTCGGTATCGACCTGCCAGCCGTCGCGCACCTGCGCGAGCGTCGTCGCGTCGCCGCGCACGAACGTGCCGCCGTCGCGCTCGAACAGCCGCGCGTACGCCTTCGTGAGGCCGCCGGGGCTCGACACCGTCTTCGGGTCCTGCCAGTGGAATGCGCCGCAGAACGCGTCGCCGATGCCGGGCTCGCGTTCGCGCAACGCGCGCGCGTCGAGCACACTCATCCGCAACCCGTGCGCGTCGGCCACCCGCTGCTGCGCGCGCGTTTCCGCGTCGAACAGCGCGGGCGAACGGAACGCCTCGATCCACCCGCCGTCATGCACGAGCGGCTGCGCGTCGGTGCGCGCGATCAGCGCGTCGTGCTCGACGACGCTCGCCGCGACGAGCGGCAGCATGTCGCGTGCGGCGGCCGCGAGCCGCTGCGGCGACGATTCGCGCCAGAAACGCGCAAGCCAGCCCGCATACGCAGGCAATGCTTTGTAGTCCCAATAGAGATCGACCGAGCGGTTGCGTGCGTAGCGCAGCAGCGTGCCGAGCCGGCGCGGGAACGCGTACGGCACGACCGACGAGCGCTCGATCAGCCCCGCATTGCCGTGGCTTGTTTCCTCGCCGGGCGCGCGCCGGTCGACGAGCGCGACACGCAGCCCGCGATCCTGCAGATGCAGCGCCGACGACACGCCGACGATGCCGGCCCCCAGAACGATGACGTCGAAATCCATGCTTCCCCGTACTGCGTCGAGATTCGGTGCGACGCGCGCCGGCACCGCGGCCGGCGCGCGGCCTGGCTTACTTCGCGACGATGTCGCGCTTGAAATACTTCTGCGACAGCGCGCTCAGCGTGCCGTCCTTCTTCAGCGCGTCGAGCGCGCCGACGATCTTCGCCTGCAGCGCCTTGTCGCCCTTGCGCAACCCGAAGCCGGTGCCTTCGCCGAGCGTCGCGGGATCCTTCAGCGGGTCGCCGACGATCTGGTAGTCGCGGCCGGCCGGCTTGTCGAGGAAACCGTCCTGCGCGGTCTGCGCTTCCTGCACGGCCGCGTCGAGACGTCCGGCGACGAGATCGGCATAGATCTGGTCCTGGTCCTGATACGACACGACGTCCACGCCCGCATTGGCCCAGTGCGCCTTCAGGAAATCCTCCTGCGACGAGCCCTGCAGCACGCCGACGTGCTTGCCGCGCAGGCTCGCTGCATCAGGCCGCAGCGGCGAGCCGCGGTGCGCGACCATCACGATCGGCACCACGTAGATCGCCGGCGTGAAATCGATGCTCTGCTTGCGCTTCGCGGTGATGTTCATCGCCGAATTGATCGCGTCGAACTTGCGCGCCTGCAGCGCCGGGATCAGCCCGTCGAACGCATTCTCGACCCACACGCACTTCATGTTCAGCTTCGCGCAGACCGCGTTGCCGACGTCGACGTCGAAACCCTGCAGCTGGCCGGCCGGCGTCTTGCTCTCGAACGGCGGATAGGCGGCTTCGATCCCGAAGCGCAGCGTGGTCTGTTCCGCGTGGGCGGTGACGGCCGCGCACGCAAGCGCCGCGACGGCGCAGAGGGAAAGCTTCCAGTTCATGACGATGTCCTTCGATTCCAGATTGAGGCGATGAAGACCGTTCGCGCGACGCCGTCGCCGGGCGCCGGGCGCCGGATCGGCATGCGATGCATGCCGGCCACCGGGCGGCAACGTGTCGGTCTGCATCCGAAATATAGACTCTTAGTCTACTATAGACTATAGGGGATACGATAATCGCGACCTCGCTGCTGCCCACCGAGATTCCGTCGATTACGCAAAATGCCGTTGATTCATCGATGTTTTTTCGACTGACAGCCGCCCGGGCCAGCTCCGAAAAGAAAAATCCACCCGACTTCTTTTGTCTATATTAGACTTTTAATCCATCACGAACACCGCCGGACGCCCGCTTTCGAGACTGTCCTGTCCGGCCCCGACCGGAGAAGTTCCATGACGCAACCCGCCCCGACCCTGCCGCTGACCGTCGACGAAGCCGCGGTGCGCGCGGCGCTGCCGTCGCTCGACGTGCTCGGCACGCTGCGCCGCATGTTCGCGTCGCTCGCATCGGCCCGCGCGGTGCAGCCGCCGCAAACCCTCACGCTGTTCCCCGAGCAGGCCGGCGATTTCATCACGTATCTCGGCGCGCTCGCCGACGAGCAAGTGTTCGGCGCGAAGCTGTCGCCATACGTCGTGACGGGCGGCAAACCGATCGTCACGGCGTGGACCGCGCTGATGTCGATGCGCACCGGCCAGCCGCTGATGTGGTGCGACGCGGGGCTGCTGACGGTCGAGCGCACGGCCGGCACGACGGCGCTCGCGGTCGACTGCCTCGCGCCGCGCGATGCGCGCCGGCTCGCCGTGATCGGCGCGGGCGCGGTGGGCCTCGCACATCTGCGCCATACGGCGGCATTGCGCGACTGGGCATCGATCAGCGTCCATTCGCCCGCGCTCGCCGGCGACCCGGCGCTGCAGGCGACGCTCGCGCGGATCGATTCGCGCGCCCGTGCGGCCGCCAGCGTCGAGGCGTGCGTGCGCGACGCGGACGTCGTGATGCTGTGCACGTCGTCGGGCACGCCGGTGCTCGCCGACGGCATGCTCACGCGCCCTGCGCTCGTCACCTCGATCAGCACCAACGTCGCGCGCGCGCACGAGATCCCGCCGGCATGGTTGCCCGACATGGACGTGTACTGCGACTACCGGCACACGACGCCCGCGAGCGCGGGCGAGATGCAGATCGCGGCGGCCGGGCACGGCTGGACGCCCGAGCAGATCGTCGGCGACCTGCCCGCGCTCGTCGCAGGCACCTGCGCCCCACCGTCGCGCACGCGTCACGCGTTCTTCCGCTCGATCGGCCTCGGGCTCGAGGACATCGCGATCGCGCACGCGCTGTACATGCATCTGACGCGCGCATGAGCGGCACGCGCACGCGGGGCCGATACAATGGCGCAACCGCCGCGGCGGCAGCGCGGGGGCGCACGGGCGAGCCGGTGGACGGCACGCCGGCGCGCCGTGCCGACGCACCGCCCGGCTCCCGCTCACCCGAGATGGCGATTCCGATGCGCAAGAAGCAATCCCCCGTCAAAGACCTGCTGCTCACCCGCTACGCACCGATCGCCGACGGCATCGCGGCGCTGTTCTTCCCGTACGCGGAAGTCGTGATCCACGACCTGCACGACCAGACCGTGCTGTACCTCGCGAACAACCTGTCGAAGCGCGAGGTCGGCGACGATTCGGCGCTCGAGGAAATCGATCATTCGGCGCGCGAGCGCGTGATCGGCCCGTACGAGAAACTGAACTGGGACGGCCGGCGCATGCGTTGCGTGAGCAACGTGCTGTTCGACGACGAAGGCCGGCCGGCCGGGATGATGTGCATCAACTTCAACATCGCGGTGTTCGACGACGTCCGCGCGACGCTCGACGTGTTCATCAAGGGCGCGGGCATCGTCGCGCAACCGGACGAGCTGTTCCGCGACGACTGGCAGGAGCGCATCAACACGTTCCTGCACGGCTGGCTGCGCGAGCGGCAGGTCGGCCTGAACGGCCTCACGCGCGAGCACCGGCGCGAGCTCGTCGAGGCGCTGTATGCGGAAGGCGCGTTCCGCGGCAAGAGCGCCGCGAACTACGTCGCGAACGTGCTCGGGATGGGGCGCGCGACCGTCTACAAGCACCTGAAGCATCTGAAGGAAACGCAGGGCGACGTGTGAGCGACGTGAGCGGCGAGCCTGGTCGCCTGGTCGCCTGGTCGCCTGGTCGCCAAGCTTGCGGCCTTCACCGCTCCCCGCTCCCCGTTCACCATCACCGACATCGGCCCCGCTACCGGTTCGCGCGGTCCGTGACTATGCTTCGTGATACGTCAGGGCCGGCCCGTTCCACGCGGGCCAGCCCACGGCGAAGCGTCGAAGCACAAAATGCTATAGTCCCGGTTACATTTATTTGCCGCCCCGGACCGCCCATGACGACCACCCCCGCCCCGACTGCCCGCCCGATCCTGACCGTCGAAATCTGGTCCGACCTGATCTGCCCGTGGTGCTGGATCGGCAAGCGCCGCTTCGACGAGGCGCTCGCCGCATTCGCGCACGCGGAGCACGTCGACGTCGCGTTGCGTGCGTACCGGCTGATGCCGGGCCAGCCGGTCGAACCGGTGGAGGCGATGCTCGCGGGCAAGTACCGGATGTCGCCCGCGCAGGTCGACCAGATGTTGCGCCAGGTGACCGACGCGGCAGCGAGCGTCGGGCTGAGCTACGACCTGCCCGGCACGTTCGTCGGCGACACGCTCGACGGCCATCGGCTCGTGAAGCTCGCGGAAGCCACCGGCCGCGCACATGCGCTGACCGAGCGCCTGTACCGCGCTTATTTCTGCGAGCACGGCTCGCTGTTCGACCATGCGGCGCTGATCGACTTCGCGGTCGAAGCGGGGCTCGAGCGCTCGGCCGTCGAAGCCGTGCTGCGCAGCGATGCATACCGTGACGAAGTCGAGGCCGACATCGCGCGCGCCGCGCAGATCGGCGGACGCGGCGTGCCGCTGTTCGTGTTCGGCGGCCGCTACGCGGTATCGGGCGCGCAGCCGGCCGACGTGTTCGCGCAGGCGCTCGGGCAGGCATGGCGCGACGGCGCCATCGTCGAATTCGCCGGCGACGACGCCGCCGCATGCGGCCCCGACGGCTGCGAACTCCCGCCGCGCGAATAACGCCCGGCGCCGCGCGACACGCGCCGCCGCTACGCGTCGCTCCTGCCACAAACCGGCAGGAAGCGCACGCGAACGACGTCTACAATTCAGCCTTTCAAATAACGATCTGAGAGAAGGCTGCCAGCCCATGACCCACGGGATCCACGGCGAGAAGCGCTGGTACGCGCTGATCGTCCTCTGCCTCGGCGTGCTGATGATCGTGCTCGACAGCACGATCGTAAACGTTGCACTGCCGTCGATCAGCACCGACCTCCATTTCACCGAGACGGCCCTCGTGTGGGTCGTCAACGCCTACCTGCTGACGTTCGGCGGCTGCCTGCTGCTCGGCGGCCGGCTCGGCGACCTGTACGGCCAGCGGCGCATGTTCCTCGCGGGCCTCGTCGTGTTCACGCTCGCGTCGCTCGCCTGCGGCCTCGCGCAAACGCAGACGATGCTGATCGCCGCGCGCGCGGTGCAGGGCTTCGGCGGCGCGATCGTGTCGGCCGTGTCGCTGTCGCTGATCATGAACCTGTTCACCGAGCCGGGCGAACGGGCGCGCGCGATGGGCGTCTACGGTTTCGTCTGCGCGGGCGGCGGCAGCATCGGCGTACTGCTCGGCGGGCTCTTGACGAGCACGCTGTCATGGCACTGGATCTTCCTGGTCAACCTGCCGATCGGCATCGCCGTCTATGCGATGTGCGTCGCGCTGCTGCCGCGCCTGCGCGCGCCGGCCGGCGCCGCGCGGCTCGACGTCGCGGGCGCGATCACCGTGACCGCGTCGCTGATGCTCGCGGTCTACGGGATCGTCGGCGGCAACGAGGCCGGCTGGCTGTCTACGCAAACCGTCGTGCTGATCGGCGCGGCCGTCGTACTGCTCGCGCTGTTCGTCGCGATCGAGGCGCGCGTCGCGCATCCGCTGATGCCGCTCACGCTGTTCGCCGCGCGCAACGTCGCGCTCGCGAACGTGATCGGCGTGCTGTGGGCGGCCGCGATGTTCGCGTGGTTCTTCCTGTCCGCGCTCTACATGCAGCGCGTGCTCGGCTACGGACCGCTGCAGGTCGGGCTCGCGTTCCTGCCGGCGAACCTGATCATGGCCGCGTTCTCGCTCGGGCTGTCGGCGCGGATCGTGATGCGTTTCGGCATCCGCGGCCCGATCGCCGCCGGCCTGCTGATCGCGGCGTGCGGCCTTGCGCTGTTCGCGCGCGCGCCGGCCGACGGCAGCTTCGTCTGGCACGTGCTGCCGGGCATGACGCTGCTCGGCATCGGCGCGGGCGTCGCGTTCAATCCGGTGCTGCTCGCCGCGATGAGCGACGTCGATCCGGCCGATTCCGGGCTCGCGTCGGGCATCGTCAACACCGCGTTCATGATGGGCGGTGCGCTCGGCCTCGCCGTGCTCGCGAGCCTCGCGGCCGCGCGCACCGATGCGCTCGCGGCGGCACACGCCGCACCGCTCGACGCGCTGAACGGCGGCTACCACGCCGCGTTCGCGGTCGGCGCCGCATTTGCGGCCGCGGCCGGGCTGCTCGGCCTCGCGCTGCGCATCCGCCGCCAGGACGCCGTTGCGGGCGCCGGCCCCGCGATGCATTGACGGCCGGCGGGCCTGAATCGGGACGAGCTCCGCCCCGCCGCACCCGATGGCCCGACATCGGCGTCGCAACCCGGCAACGCCGGCACGCCACCCCGCCCGGCCCGGTCCCGCGCCTGTTCAAACGTTCGTTTGACCCGCCGCGAACGGCCCGTCCGGCGGGCCTTCCCGGCCGATTTTTAACGTAGTCGTACACCGAAGCGCCACTTTTGCGACAATGGCAGACTTTGATGCGCGCGCCGCGGCCGCGCGCCGCCGCCGAACGCCGCATAACCGCCTGCTTCCGATGTCGCTTCCCCATATCGATCTGCTGTACTCCCTGTCCGGCCTGTTCGTCGGCGTTCTCGTCGGCCTGACGGGCGTCGGCGGCGGTTCGCTGATGACGCCGATCCTCGTGCTGCTGTTCGGCGTCCACCCCGCGACGGCGGTCGGCACCGACCTGCTGTACGCGGCCGCGACCAAGGCCACCGGCACCCTCGTCCACGGACTGAAGGGGTCGATCGACTGGCGCATCACCGGCCGGCTCGCGGCCGGCAGCGTCCCGGCCGCGGCCGTCACGCTGTGGGTGCTGCACACGCACGGGATGAACTCGCCCGGCACCGCGCGAATGATCCAGCTGGTGCTCGGCATCGCGCTGCTGCTCACGTCGCTCGCACTGATCTTCCGCCCGCAGTTGACCGCGCTCGCCGCGCGCAACCCGCTCCCGCCGAATCCCGCGCGCACGTTCTGGTCGACCGTGCTGACGGGCGCCGTGCTCGGCGCGCTCGTGTCGATGACGTCGGTCGGCGCCGGCGCGATCGGCGTCACCGTGCTGTTGCTGCTGTACCCGCTGCTCGCGACCACGCGCATCGTCGGCTCCGACATCGCGCACGCGGTGCCGCTCACGCTCGTCGCCGGCATCGGCCACTGGCTGCTCGGCTCCGTCGACTGGTCGATGCTGCTGTCGCTGCTGCTCGGCTCGCTGCCCGGCATCGTGCTCGGCAGCCTGCTGTCGGCGCGCGCGCCCGAGCGGCTGCTGCGCAACCTGCTCGCCTCGACGCTCGTCGCGGTCGGCGTGCGGCTCGTGCTCGCGTAAGCGGCGCGGCTGCCGCCCGCCACGGCAGACATCGCCGACTTCCCGCCCCTGACGAAACAGATCGGCACGATTTGTCGGTGGAGAATTTCCCTCGATACAGGGACATGCATTCCCCTTTCGAGGATCAAGCCGCGGCGAATCTCACGCGGACCCGACAACGCCCCGTCGGTCGACGACTCTCGGCCACCGTGGAAGATCACAGCATCGCGAGCCACATGCGCGATGTGATGCATGACAGGCCAGCACGCGACGCCGGCACCCCGCCGCAAAAAACAGCCCGACCGGCCTGCGCCGATCGGGCTGTCGTCCATCCGGGGCCTCGCGAACTCGGGCCGCCCGGCCCACGGCCGGGCAGCGCAAGTCGCTCGCGCTCCTTACTGCCCCTGCTGCTTCAACTGTTGCTGCTTCATCTGCTGCGTGCGCGCCTGCAGCTTCAGCACGCGCTGCAGCGCGGTACGGTTCGCGAGGATCCCGTCGTAGAAGTTGCCGAGGTCGCCCTTCAGCGCGGTCCGCGACGCGTCGTTCAGGTAGATCATGTGGCCCGACGGATAGTTCTTGACCGTCAGGTTCTGCCCCTTGAGCGTCGGATCGAGCGGCATCTGCGCGAGCGTCAGCTCGGTCTGGTGGAACGGCGTGACCGCATCGAAATAGCCGTTCGCCGACAGCACCTTCAGGTCCGGGTTCACGCTCATCGTCGCCGCGAGGTCGCCGGCCGTGTACAGCGTATTGCCGCCGCCCCTGTTCGCGCCGGTCGGGTCGGTGTGGCTGAAGTCCCAGTTGTTGAAAACCTGGTCGTTCAGGTCCACGAACGACGACGTCGACGTGTACTTGAGGTCGGTGTTGATGTAGCTGTTCCACAGCACCGTGTAAGCGCCGCCGACGTTCGTGATCGACGGATCGTTGCTGCCCGAGTTCGGCAGGATGTACGGCGCGATGCCCTTGCCCGTGAAGTTCGCGCGACCGTCGTACTGGCCGATCTGCGTGCCCGGCACGAGCGTCAGGAAGAACGTGTACGGCGGGTTGTCGTCCGACGACGGCACGTTGCCGAGCGCGGCCGGGTTGCCGAACGTCTGGATCAGCGACGTCGGATCCGTGCCGATGTACGAACCCATCTGCTGCGCGGTCTGCAGGTTCAGGTTCAGCCGCACGTTCACGAAGCCGCCGTCCTGCGGGTTCGGCTTCTGCGCGAGCGGCGCGAGCGTGTTGTCCGCGTAGTTGCGGGCCTGCACCATGTATGCGTCGAGATCGGTCGGCGTCGGGTTGAGCGTCGTCTTCTTCCAGTAGAACGCGTCGGCCGCGAGCGTCGGGAAGGTACCCGGCGCGGACAGCGCATTCGCATAGTCGAGGATCGACGACTGCAGCGTGATCCCGTTCAGGTCGATGCCGTCCTCATGCAGCACCCACGACACGACCGCGCTGCGCGCGGTGCCGTACGACTCGCCGTACAGGAACTTCGGCGAGTTCCAGCGCGAGTACTTGGTCAGGTAGCGCTGGATGAAGCGGTCGATCGAGCGCGCGTCCTGGTCGGTGCCCCAGAAATCCTTGTTCTTCGCCGGGGCGATCGCCGCCGAGTAGCCGGTGCCGACCGGGTTGATGAACACGAGGTCGGTGCGGTCGAGCAGGCTGTCCGGGTTGTCGAGCAGCTTGTACGGGGCCGGCGGCGTGAAGTTCGGGAACGACGACTGCAGGCGCTTCGGCCCGTACGAGCCGAGCAGCAGGTAAACCGATGACGAGCCGGGGCCGCCGTTGTAGAAGAACGTGACCGGGCGCGGCTTCGACGGGTCCGGATTGTCCTGCGTGTACGCGACATAGAACATCTTCGCGTTCGGCGCCGACGTGATCGGGTCGATCGTGGTCAGGTGCCCGGTGGTGGCCGTGTACTGGACGGTCTTGCCGCCGATCGTGACCTGGCGGTGCACGACCGCGGCCCCTTCGGTCGAATCCGTGACCGCGTCGTTCGGCCCGGTGCCGTACACGTCGTTGTCGACGTACGGCTGGTCGGCCGGGACTGCGGCCGTTGCATTGGTGGTGGCCGACGTGCTGCCGTTCGACGTCGTCGCGGCTGCTGCGGTGGCGGCGGTCGGGCCCGCCCCGTCGTCGCCGCCGCATCCCGTGACGAGCAGCGCCGCGGCCGCGGCTGCGGCGAGCGGCACGCTCAGCGTCGTTCCAAATAGCGCGAAACCGTCTTTCAAGGACTTCAGTGTCGTCATTATTGCCTCTCGAACAGAACGATAAATACCGCCGGTCGCAAAGGATCATTTGCGCCGGCGCTCCGCACCGGGAGCGCATTCGTTTTGCGATGCACCCCGAGTTTTTTACCGCATCGGCGAATACCGACCGGCATGATTTACCCCACCCATATTCCGCGATCGCGCAATGGAATCAATTCCATTGCAAACGACGATTCAATAATGCGCGGCACTGCGAATTCGCCATCGCCATCCGCACGCGCGAGAAACCGCAAGCAAAAGCAGCCCCTGCAAAGGCTGCCAGACAAGGCGCCTTCGCTTCGAACAGACGAACGATTCCCTCGACGAAATGCCGGTCAATCGCGAAAGGGCGACCAACCGCAACTCGAGCCGATTTAATAAAATCGAAAGGATCGATTAACTATACGGAAAGGAATATTGTCTTTACGGGAATTTATTAAATTAAGTTAAAATATCGGCGCATAATAGATTCCGGATTTTCCGCCGTAAAGCGATAATTTGTTACAGCGCATGCCATTCGGACCAAGGGCAATGCGGGACCGATTCCAGACGCTGAAAATAAAAAAGCCGGACGAGCGTCCGGCTTCCGTATCGCGGTGGGGCGGGTGCCGTCAGAGCGGCACATCGATCGCGCCCGCGCCGGCCGTGATCGCGTTCGCGCCGGGGGACGCCGAGATCGGCGGCAGGTTCGCGCTCGTCAGCGCCGGCGCGGCGCCCGGCGTGCCGCCGCGCGGCAGCGTGCGGACCACCTGTGACGGCGGCAGCGCGGCGCCGTTCTTCAGGTGCCGCCACATCAGGTTCAGCGCCTGCAGGTTGTAGTAGTGGACCGGCACGAAGCGCGTGTCGAAGCCCGCGACGGGCAGGAACGCATCGAAGTGCTGCCCGTTCGTCACCTCGTAGAACACGAGCTGGCTGCGGCCGCCTTCACTGATGCCGTTCTGCGCGACGTACGCGCGCGACGCGTGATTCACGGGCACGAGCGCGTCGCTGCGGCCCTGCACGATGATCGCCGGCTTGCCCTGCAGGTTCGCGTTCACGCGCACCGCATCGACGTTCGCCGGCATGTCGAGCATCCCGTTGGTCCACAGCTGGCGCAGGCACAGCGCGCCCGCGAAACTCGCGTCGGGCGTCGCGAGCCGGTGGTCGACACCCGCGCCGGTGTTGAACACGAGATTGACGCCTGCCGTCGGCGGCACGCCGTTGCCGAGACCGAACACGGCCGGCATCGGCGACGCGGCGGGCGGCGCGACCGCGCCCGTCGCCGCATTGGTGGTCGCGAAGCTGAAATTGCACAGGTTGTCGGTCACGCGCGAGCGCGTGTACGCGTTCGCATAGGTGACCGCGATCGCCGGAATCGCCTGCGAATCCCACATCGGCGCCTGCAGCAGGTCGGAATCCGCGAGATAGCCGGCCGCGTGCAGTTGCGCGAGCGCGTCGGCGGCCTGGCTCTGCGTATCGGCCCCCGACACGAACCCGGCCGCGGCGAGCGTCGCGCAGCGCTGCGTGCGGATCGACTGCGTGGTGGCGGCCGGCAGCGCGCTCAGGTACGGCGCGCCCGCGAGCGACGACGACGCGGCCGCGCACGGCTCCAGCAGGTTCGCGAGCGTCGCGTAGTCGGCCAGCGGCCGGCCGAACGACGGCACCGGCTGGCCGCCCTCCCGCACGACCGCGTTCGGCGCCATCCGCACGTTGACTTGCGGCTCGCCGACCACGACCGCGGTAATCCAGCGGCGCGTGTCCTGCTCGGCCGCCGCGAGCGCCGCGCCGCCGCCGTTGCTGACGGACGCGGCGATCGTCGTGATGTCGCCCGGGCGGTAGCGCACGCCGTGATGAGAGCTGTCGACCAGCGGTCCGAACTGTTCGTTGAGCGCCCAGTACGCGAATTCGACCGCCTGCAGCGTCGCGTGCCCCCAGTCCTGCTCGGGATTCTGCTGCGAATGCGCATGCTTGAACGCGTAGCGGTTCGGGAAGCGGTTGTTGAACGCAGCCAGGTCGCTGCTCGTCACGTTGGCGGTAAAAAGACTGGCATTGCCGGCGAGCACCGCGTCGGCGAGCGTGCCGTCGATCAGCGTGATCGTGTCGGTGCCGAGTTCGTGCGCGCCGTTGCCGCCGCCCTTGTCGTTGTACGCGACCGCGCAGCCGCGCTTGAGGCCCCACTCGCCGGCCGCCGAGATCGCGCCGTACACACCGCGCGAACCGGACGACGTCGCGGTGACGATGCACGGCTGTGCGGGGTCGAAGCTCGCGGGCACCTGCACGAGCAGCGTCACGTTCTTGCGGCCGCTGCCGTCGTCGGAATACGCGAGATATTCGGTGCCGGGAATCTTGCCTTCGCCGAGCGTGTCGTTGCCGTCGAGGTCGACGTTCGGTCCCCAGAAGCGGCCGTAGCCGCCGTTGGCGCTCATGTCGACGAGCGCGCGGTAGTTCGACCAGATCGCGAGCCGGCGCAGCTCGGCGCTCGTCGGCCGCGACGGATTCGCGAACGCCGGCGCGGTGGCGGCGGCGAGGCCCGTCTTGCCGAGACCGGCCGTCAGCAGGTCGTCGCCCGTACCGTCGTAGGCGGTGGTGCGCACGCTGCCGGACACGAACCCGGGCAGCCGGTTGCGTTCGGACGACTCGTCGCCGTTGCAGGCGCCGAGCAACGTGACCGCGGCCAGCGCCGCGCCCCAAAGAATCCGACTGCCCCACCCGTGCGTTGTCATTGCCGCCCTCTCGATATCGTTATCGGTGCGCCGCTGCGTCGTGCGCGGCTCGCGGCCTGTCGGGAAAACGCCGGGCCGCCCAAGGTTTTCCGCCCCGAAGGAAGTTTCCTTGGGGGACGCCCGCTCGGGGGCCTGGCGC
This sequence comes from Burkholderia sp. BCC1996, assembly GCF_905339955.1. Classification (NCBI taxonomy): domain Bacteria; kingdom Pseudomonadati; phylum Pseudomonadota; class Betaproteobacteria; order Burkholderiales; family Burkholderiaceae; genus Burkholderia; species Burkholderia sp. BCC1996. Next base: position 338,734 of record NZ_CAJPHM010000006.1, on the reverse strand, counting down.
GAAGCGGCGGGCCCGGGGGCATTCGAAAGTGCAAACGGGCCCCGGCACGCCGGGGCCCGCGTGAAAGCGGGCGCGCGGCGCTGGCGCGCCGCCGCCCGGCATCATTGCTGCTGAACCGTCAGCTTGTTCGTGACCGACGTCACGCCCTTCACGCCCTTCGCCGCCTCTTCCGCCTTGTCGATCTGTGCCTGGTCGGGCACCGTGCCCTCCAGCGAGATCGCGCCGCCCTTCGAGCGCACGACGATGTTCGCCACGTCGATGCCGCCTGCCTTCGTAATGGCCTTGCGCACCGCATAGCCGAGCTGGCGGTTGGCCTTCTTCGCGGTCTTGGCCGCCGCCTTCGGCGAACTCGCTGCCGCGGCCGGCGCTTCGGTCGCCGCCGCATCGCTCGACTGCGCGTACACGCTGCCCGTCAGACAGGCCGCCACGGCCGCAACACCCAACGCTCTCAACACGATCGACTTCATGCTATCTCCTTGTAACTCCGGAACGGCCGTGCACAGTACGGCCGGATACCCCCAAAGGCAGCCGGCCCGCGCGCGAACGGGCGGGACGGCCGGTGATTTCCACGGCGATGCGAGAGAGGCGACACGGGCCGGCGGCCGGCGCGCGCGAATGCGGGCCGGCCGGGCCGGACAGCCGCCGGCCGGGCGCGCCCGGTCTCATAACGTGCCGGGTCGTGCGCGAATCGGGCGCGGCTGCGTCGCACAATGTAATCCAGCGCCCGCGGAAGCGCAAAGCTTTTGACGCGTGGCCGCCCGCCATCCGCCCGCGCGCGCGCGTGTCCGCCGCCGCGCGACGGCGCCGGACTCGCGCACGCCGGGCGAAACCGGGTACCATCGCCGCCAGAACGCGCATCGCATGCCTTGTCCGCGACGGCCGTCATCGATGCGTCACGCCCGTGTCATCCGCCGACTCCATGAAGCCAGCCCGCCCCCGCCCGCCCCGCCGCATCCTCGCCCGCTTCGTCGCGGTGTCGTGGCGCGACCTCGCGCTGTCGATCGGCCCCACCGTGCTGCTCGCGGTCGCGGCGGTCTGGCTCGCGGTCAAGCTGATCCAGCCGGCGCCGCCGTCCACGCTCGTGATTTCGTCCGGCCCGCCCGGCAGCACCTACTGGAACGCCGCGCAGAAATACAAGGCGATCCTCGCGAAGAACGGCGTCACGCTCGACGTCCAGTCATCCGAAGGATCCGCGCAGAACCTTGCGCGGCTGTCGAATCCGGACGCGCCGGTCGACGTCGGCTTCGTGCAGAGCGGCATCGGCCCGAAGGAGCGCGATGAACACCTGGTCTCGCTCGGCAGCATCGGCTACGTGCCGCTCGCGATCATGTACCGCGGGCCGGTGGTCGCACGCCTGTCCGACTTCAAGGGCAAGCGGCTCGCGCTCGGCGCAGAGGGCAGCGGCGCGCGCGAATTGAGCCTGGCGCTGCTGAAGATGAACGGCATCGTGCCGGGCGGCTCGACCGAGCTGCTGCCGACCGCCGGCGAGGACGCCGCGGCCGCGCTGCTCGACGGCAAGATCGACGCCGCGTTCCTGTCCGGCGACTCGACGCAGATCCCGGTGATGGCGAAGCTGTTCCGCGCGCCCGGCGTGCACGTGTACTCGTTCACGCAAGCCGAGGCCTACGCGCGGCGCTTTCCGTACCTGACCGCGATCACGCTGCCGATGGGCGTCTACGATCTCGGCCTCAACCTGCCGCCCGCCGACATCCACACGGTCGCGCCGACGATCGAGCTGGTCGCGCGCGATACGCTGCACCCCGCGCTGTCCGACCTGCTGATCGAGGCCGCGCGCGAAGTGCACGGCCACGCGACGATCCTGCAGCACGCGGGCGAATTCCCGTCGGCCGTCACGCGCGGCTTCCCGCTGTCCGACGACGCGGGGCGCTATTACAAGTCGGGCAAGTCGTTCCTGTACCGGCGGCTGCCGTTCTGGGTCGCGAGTCTCGTCGACCGGCTGCTCGTCGTCGTGGTGCCGCTGATCGTCGTGCTGATCCCCGGGCTGCGGCTGGTGCCGTCGCTGTACGGCTGGCGCGTGCGTTCGCGCATCTACCGCTGGTACGGCGCGCTGATCGCGCTCGAGCGCCGCGCGCTCGGCGAGCATACGGCCGAAGAGCGCGTCCAGCTGCTCGACGAACTCGACGACATCGAGGAAGCCGTGAACCGGATGAAGATGCCGCTTGCGTACGCGGGGCAGTTCTACGTGCTGCGCGAGCACATCGGCTTCGTGCGCGAGCGGCTCACCGCGCACGATCACGACGTCGCATCGGGCACACCCGGCGCCGGCGGCCGTGCAGCGGCGCGCGGCGGCGCGGCGGCGCCGGCCGGCGAGCCCCCCCGGGCGACTCCCGGTTCCGCATGAGCGGCCGATCCGCGATCATTGCTGCATCCGCGCGGTTGCATCCGCGCGCCGCCACGTAACATGAAGGCCGCCGCCAGGCGCGCACGCCCCACCCTCTGGAGATCGCCATGACAACCGGCCTCGACACTGCCCAGCCTGCCTGGTTCTTCGACTTCGTGTCGCCGTTCTCCTACCTGCTGCTCGAACAGCACGACAAGTGGCCCGACGTGCCGTTCGACCCCGTCGCCGTGTCGCTGCCCGACCTGCAGCGCCACTGGGGGCAACGCCCGAGCGCCGACGTGCCGGCCAAGCGCGTGTTCACGTACCGCCACGCGCTGTTTCGCGCCGAACAGCTCGGCATCCGCTTCAAGATGCCGCCCGCGCATCCGTTCGACTCCGACAAGGTGCTGCGCCTCGCGATCGCGCTGCGCGCCGACATCGCGACCGTGCTGGAAATGTTCCGCTTCATCTGGCACGACGGCAACGATCCGTCGACGCCGGACGGGTTCGCGGCGCTGTGCGAGCGCGTCGGCGTCGGGCATGGCGACGAGCTGATCGAATTCGAAGAGACGAGCGCGCAGTTGCGCCGCAACACCGACGACGCGATCGCGCTCGGCGTGTTCGGCGTACCGACCTTCTGGATGAACCAGCAGCTGTTCTGGGGCGAGGACGCGCTGCCGATGGTGCTGTACTGCGCGCGCACGCCGAACTGGCTCGAGTCGCGCGAGGTCAAGCGGATCAGCGTGCTGCCGAAGGGGCGCACGTGATGGCCGGTATCACGCACGGCAACGTGCGGCTGCGGTAAGGTTACGCTTCTCCCGAATCACCGCTCGCCGATGGAAGACGACGATCGTACCGCCTCGCTCGATATCTGGCTCGTGCGCGTATTGCGCACGCTGCTGCTCGAGCGCAGCGTCACGCAGGCCGCGCTGCGGCTGAACCAGACCCAGCCCGCGATCAGCACCGCGCTGCGCAAGCTGCGCGAGACGCTGAACGACCCGATTCTCGTACGCGGCAAATCCGGGATGGTGCCGACCGAGTACGGCGCGTCGCTGCTCGGTGCCGCGTCGCGCGCGCTGCGCGAGGTCGACTTCATCGCGACGCCGCACGGCGACTTCGATCCATCGTCCGCGCGGCGCACGTTCCGCGTCGCCGCGCCCGACTACCTGAACGATTTCTTCATGCCGACGCTGATCGAGCGCTTTCGCGACGCGGCGCCGCATGCGCATCTGGAAATCGACTCATTGAATCCCGCGCTCGATCACGCGGAGGCGCTCGAATCGGGCGCGATCGATCTCGTGATCGGCAACTGGCCGAAGCCCGACCCTCGGTTCGCGCGCCAGGACCTGTTCTCTGACACGATCGTGTGCCTGATGCGCGACGCGCATCCGCTCGCCCGCGAACCGCTCACGCGCGAAGCGTACGCGTCGGCCGCGCACGTCGCGCCGACGCCGTACACCGGCGACAAGCGCAACGCGATCGAGATCGGCCTCGCCCGCGCCCGTCTCACGCGACGGATCGTGACGACGCTGCCGTACTTCGGCATCGTGCCGCAGGTGCTGCTGCAGTCGGACCTGATCTTCACGACGACGCGCCGCTTCGCGACGCACTACGCGCAGCTGCTGCCGCTCGTCGTCGTCGCGCCGCCCGTGCCGTTCCCGCGCATCAAGAGCTACCTGCTCACGCACCCGCACCCCGATCGCCCGACCGACATCGCGTGGCTGTGTGCGCTGATGCAGAGCGTGTCCGACGAGCTGACGGCCGCACGCGGCCGCAAGCGCTGAAGCGGCGCTGAACCCGCGCGGAATCGCCCGCGCACGATCACGCGGCGCGGCCGCTCAGGCCGTGCAGAAGGTTTCCTGCAGATGGGTCCAGCGCACGACGCCTGCCGCGTCGCGCGCGAACACGGCGGTCGCGCGACGCGCGGGCAGTTCGCCCGACGCCGCCTGCTGCGCTTCGAGATAGGTGAGCACCGCATGCGACGCGTCTGCCGCGAGCACGCGGATGTCCGACAGTGTGATGCGCAGCCCCGGCTTCGCGCCGCCGAGCTTCGCGAACAGCGCGCGCGTGTCATCGCGGTCGAACGCGCGACCGTCGGTCATGATCATCGTGAATTCGGCGGAGAAAGGCGCGAGCAGCGCATCGAGCGCCGCAGGGGAAGTATCGGCGCCGGACAGCCAGCGCTCGATGACGACGAGGCTCGTATTGAGCGCATCGAGATAGACCTGATGATCGGACATGGTACCTGCACGAAAGGACGCGCGGCCCGCTGCCGCGCGATCCGTGCAGTGTAGGCAAAAACGCGCGGACGTGGGTCGGGCGTGCCGGCCCTGATCGTTACCGCGCGCAGCGCGCGTCGTCGCGCAAGCGCTCCGCCGCAGCCGCCTTCGCGTCGGCCACCGGCATGCCCGAGCGGGCCTGCAGCAGTTCCGCGCAGACGGCCACCGCGATCGCGCCGGGCGCCTTGTCGACGATGCCCGCGACGCCGATCGGACACACCATCTCGGTGAGCCGCGCCGGATCGACGCCGCGCGCGGCGAGCCGGCGCTCGAACTTCACGCGCTTGGTACGCGAACCGATCATCCCGAAGTACGCGAAGTCGCGCCGCCGCATGATCTGCGCGGCGAGCGAGAAGTCGAGCGCGTGGTTGTGCGTCATCACGAGGAAGTACGCGCCGGGCGGCGCCGCGTCGACGACGGCCTCGGGTATGTCGGTCGGCTCCGGCTGCACGTTCGGCGGACATTCGTCCGGGAACAGCTCGTCGCGCGTATCGACCCACTGCACGACGCACGGCAATGCGCCGAGCAGCGTGACGAGCGCATGGCCGACGTGCCCCGCGCCGAACAGCACGACGTGCATCGGCGCGGGCGTACCGGTCGCGCGGTTGCGCTGGCCGGTACCCTGCGCGAATGCCGGGGGCGTCGCGGTGCGAAACGAACGTGCAGGCCCGTTCATCTCAACCTGCCTGACCGGCGCGCGCAGCACGCACCGCGGTGATCGCGCGCAGGATCGACTCGCCGGTGGCCGGCGCGTCGAGCGGCGGATTCACCCGGTAGTCGCCGACCGCGGCAATCGCGTCACGCACCGCGAAGAACACCGAGAACGGCAGCAGCAGCGGCGGTTCGCCGACGGCCTTGGAACGATGGATGCTGTCCTCCACGTTGCGGTTCTGGAACAGCCGCACGTTGAATTCGGGCGGCGTGTCGTTGACGGTCGGAATCTTGTACGTGGACGGCGCATGCGTCATCAGCTTGCCGCCCTTGTTCCACCACAGCTCCTCGGTCGTGAGCCAGCCCATTCCCTGGATGAACGCGCCTTCGACCTGGCCGATGTCGAGCGCGGGGTTCAGCGATGCGCCCACGTCGTGCAGCGCGTCGACGCGCAGCGTGCGCATCTCGCCCGTCAGCGTGTCGATCACGACCTCCGACACGGCCGCGCCGTACGAGTAGTAATAGAACGGCCGGCCCTGCAGCTTCGACTGATCCCAGTACAGCTTCGGCGTCGCGTAGAAGCCGTCGGACCACAGCTGCACGCGCGCGAGATACGCCTTCGCGATCACCTCGCCGAACGGCACGCTCGCGCCGCCGATCCACACGAAGTCGTTGCCGAACCTCACGTCGGCCGCATCGACCTTGCCGTCGCCGAACTGCTTCGCCGCGAACGCCGCGAGGCGCTCGCGCAGCTGGCGCGCCGCGTCCTGCGCGGCCTTGCCGTTCAGGTCGGAGCCCGTCGACGCAGCCGTCGCGGACGTGTTCGCGACCTTGCTCGTGTCGGTCGCGGTCACGCGGATCCGGCCGAAGCGGATGCCGAGCTCGTGCGCGACGACCTGCGCGACCTTCGTGTTGAGCCCCTGCCCCATCTCCGTGCCGCCGTGGTTCACGAGCACCGAGCCGTCGGTGTAGATGTGCACCAGCGCGCCGGCCTGGTTGAAGTGCGTGACGTTGAACGCGATGCCGAACTTCACCGGCGTGAGCGCGATGCCCTTCTTCAGCACCGTGTTGCGTGCGTTGAATTCGCGCACGCCCGCGCGCCGCGCGCGGTAGTCGCTCGTCGCCTCGAGTTCGCCGAGCAGTTCGTGCAGCACGTTGTCCTCGACCGTCTGCCCGTAAGGCGTCACGTTGCGCTCGGTCTTGCCGTACAGGTTCGCGTAGCGCACGTCGAGCGGATCGCGGCCGAGCGCGCGCGCGACGTCGTCGAGGATGTACTCGATCGCGAACGCGCCCTGCGGGCCGCCGAAGCCGCGGAACGCGGTATTCGACTGCGTGTTGGTCTTGCCGCAGTAGCCGGCGATGTCGACGTCGCCGAGCCAGTACGCGTTGTCGAAGTGGCACACCGCGCGCGTCATCACCGGGCCCGACAGGTCGGCCGAGAAGCCGCAGCGCGACGTCATGTCGAGCGCGACGCCGTCGAGGCGGCCGTCGTCGTCGTAGCCGACGTCGAAGCGGTAATGGAAGTCGTGCCGCTTGCCGGTGATCATCATGTCGTCGTCGCGGTCCGGACGCAGCTTCACCGGACACAGCAGCTTCCACGCGGCGAGCGCCGCGCAGCATGCGAACAGGCCCGACTGCGATTCCTTGCCGCCGAACCCGCCGCCCATCCGGCGGCATTCGACCAGCACGTTGTGCGACGCGACGCCGAGCACGTGCGCGACGAGGTGCTGCATCTCGCTCGGGTGCTGCGTCGAGCAGTACACGTGCATCCCGTCGTCGTCCTTCGGCACCGCGTACGCGATCTGCCCTTCCAGGTAGAACTGCTCCTGGCCGCCGAGCAGCATCTCGCCCGACTCGCGATGCGGCGCGGCCGCGAGCCGCGCGGCCGCGTCGCCGCGCGCGAGTTTCAGCGGCGGGATCACGTAGGTTTCGGCCTGGCGCGCTTCCTGCGCGGTCAGGATCGCGGGCAGCTCCTCGTAGTCGACCTGCGCGCGGCGCGCGGCGAGCCGCGCGGTTTCGTGCGACGTCGCGACGACGATGAACATCGGCTGGCCGACGAACTGCACGATGCCTTTGGCGAGTACCGGATCGTCGTGGATGATCGGGCCGCAATCGTTGACGCCGGGGATGTCGTCGGCAGTGAACACGGCGACCACGCCGGGCGTCGCGCGCACCGCGTCGAAGTTCATCGACACGATCTTCGCGTGCGGCTTCGCGGACAACCCGAGCGCCGCATGCAGCGTGCCCGCGACGAGCGGGATGTCGTCGGTGTAGGTCGCGCGCCCGCTCACGTGCAGGTGGGCCGATTCGTGCGCGCGCGAGACGTGCACCTGCGCGGCGTCGGCCTGCGGGTCGAGGGTGTTCAGGAACGGTTCTGCTTGCTGGTTCATGTTCGGTGTTCTCCCTCGTCAGACGCGCGCCGCGTCGTCGGCAACTTCGGCGGCCACTTCACGCACGTTCAGCGCCTGCGGCGGCAGCGGGTCGTGCGGGCGCGTCTCCAGCCAGAATCGGTACATCAGGTTCTTCGCGGTATCGAGGCGATACGCGCTCGTCGCACGCATGTCGGTGAGCGGCTGGTAGTCGCGCTCGAGCGCCTGCATCGCGGCCTGCGCGGTGGCTTCGTGCCACTGCGCGCCGTCGAGCAGGCTCTCCGTATGCGTCGCGCGCTTCGGCGTCGCGGCCATCCCGCCGAACGCGATGCGCGGCTCGCGGATCAACTCGCCATCCGCGATGAACGCGAACGCCGCGCACACCGCCGAAATGTCGGAGTCGAAGCGCTTCGACAGCTTGTAGGTGCGGAACTGCAGCTTCGCGCGCGCGCCGGTGCGGGTCGGCACCTTCAGGCCGACGACGAATTCGTGCGGCGCCATGTCCTTTTGCTGATAGCCGGTGTAGAGCGCCTCGAGCGGCAGCTCGCGCACCGTGTCGCCGCCGCGCAGCACGACCCGCGCGCCGAGCGCGATCAGGCCCGGCATCGAGTCGCCGATCGGCGAGCCGTTCGCGACGTTGCCGCCGATCGTCCCCGCGTTGCGGATCGGCAGCGACGCGAAGCGCTTCCACATTTCGGTCAGTTCCGGATACGTGCCGGCGAGTGCCGCATAGCCGTCCTCGACCGTCACGCCCGCGCCGATCTCGATCCAGTCGTCGCCGTGCACGATTTGCTGCAGTTCAGCGATCTGGCCGACGTAGATCAGGTCGTCGAGGCGACGCATCTGCTTGGTGACCCACAGGCCGATGTCGGTGCTGCCGGCGAGCAGCCGTGCATCCGGGCGCTCGACCTTCAGCGCGGCCAGCGCGTCGAGCGTGCGCGGCGCGGCGAAGCGCGCGCCGTCGAGCGTCGTGTAGTCGAACGTGTCGTCACGCTTGAGCGACGCGAGCGTGCGGGCCAGCGCGGCCGTATCGACCGGTGCCGTCGGCGCCGGCGCACCGAACATCTGCACGGCCGCATCGACGATCGGGCGATAGCCGGTGCAGCGGCACAGGTTGCCGGTGAGTGCATCGGCAATCTCGGTGCGCGTCGGCACGTCCTTCGCCTTCGCGCACGTGCCGGCGCAGCCTTCATGGCCGTGCTTCTCGTACAGTGCCCACATCGACATCACGAAACCGGGCGTGCAGAACCCGCATTGCGAGCCGTGGCAATCGACCATCGCCTGCTGCACCGGATGCAGCGAACCGTCCGGCTGGCGCAGGTCTTCCACCGTCAACAGCGCCTTGCCGTCGAGCGTGGGCAGGAACTGGATGCAGGCATTGACGGCCTTGAACGCGACCGTACCCGTGTCGGTCAGCTCGCCGACGACGACCGTGCACGCGCCGCAGTCGCCTTCCGCGCAGCCTTCCTTGGTGCCGGTGCAGTGCGCATCCTCGCGCAGGTACTGCAGCACGGTGCGGGTGACGTCCGCGCCGCTGACTTCGCGGACCGCGTGACGATGGTAGAAGCGGATCGGCTCACTCATGTCTCTATCGTTCTTCCGGTGGGGGCAAGGCGGCCTGCGCGGGGCGCTCGACCGACGTTTCTCTGACAGTTTGCACGCTATCACCGTCAAATTCCGCAACCCATAGCCCATCACGCATGGGGCCCATATAACTGCCGCGATATGCGCGCCTCGGCCGCCCGGCAGGCGTCGGGCGCCTTGCCCGGCCTGGGTTCCGGCCTGCCCGCAGCGGTCCGTCAGCCATTCTTCGACGATGAAAATGGGTCGCGATTAACTAAATGGTACCTGCGTGAAAACCGGTTCCATGGGAAAATCCCGATTCCGTTTTTCGCCGCTTTCCGCTCCGTTTCGTCCATTCGATCCGACCCCATGTCAACCGATTCCGCCACACCGCCGCGCAGCGGGTTTGCCGTCACGCTGCAAATCGTGTCCGTCGTCTGTTTCACGTTCATCTGCTATCTGACCATCGGCCTGCCGCTCGCGGTGCTGCCGGGCTTCGTCCATGACGACCTCGGCTTTTCCGCGATCGTCGCGGGCGGCGCGATCAGCGTCCAGTATTTCGCGACGCTCGCGTCGCGCCCGCTCGCCGGGCGCTTCGCCGATACGCTCGGGCCGAAGCAGACGGTGCTGCGCGGGCTGATCGGCTGCGGCGTGTCGGGCGTGCTGCTGCTCGTCGCGCTGCTGCTGGCCCACTGGCCGGTCGCGAGCCTCGTGCTGCTGGTCGCGAGCCGGCTCGTGCTCGGCGTCGGCGAGAGCCTGTGCGGCACCGGTGCGATCCTGTGGGGCATCGGGCGGGTCGGCGTCGCGCACAACGCGAAGGTGATCTCGTGGAACGGCATCGCGACCTACGGGGCGCTCGCGCTCGGCGCGCCGGTCGGCGTCGCGATCGCGCACACGCTGAATCCGGCGCTGATCGGCGTGATCGTGATCGCGCTCGCCGCGATCGGCTTCTATCTCGCGCGCCTGATCGCTTCCGTGCCGCTCGTGCACGGCGAACGGATGTCGTATGCGAGCGTGTTCACGCGCGTGCTGCCGCACGGCCTCGGCCTCGCGCTCGGCTCGGCCGGCTTCGGCTCGATCGCGACCTTCGTCACGCTGTACTACGCAGCGCGCCATTGGCCGAACGCCGCGCTGTCGCTGACCGTGTTCGGCACGCTGTTCATCGGCGCGCGGCTGCTGTTCGCGAATACGATCAAGACTCACGGCGGCTTCCGCGTCGCGATCGTGTCGTTCGCGTTCGAATGCTCGGGCCTCTTGCTGCTGTGGCTCGCACCCGTGCCGCACGTCGCGCTCGTCGGCGCCGCGCTGACCGGCTTTGGCTTCGCGCTGATCTTCCCGGCGCTCGGCGTCGAGGCCGTGGCGCTCGTCCCGCCGGCGAGCCGCGGCGCGGCGCTGTCCGCGTATTCGGTGTTTCTCGACCTGTCGCTCGGCATCACGGGCCCGCTCGCCGGCTATGTGGCCGGTGCGTTCGGTTATCCGCAGGTGTTCCTGTTCGCGGCGGTGGCCGCGGCGGCCGGCGTCGCGCTGTCGATGGTGCTGTACCAGCGGCAGGCGCGGCTCGCGGGGAGCGGCGCGGCGGCTTGAGTCGTGCTGCCGCGCGCGCAACGCCGTTCAACGCAGCAACACGTTGAAGTCGCGCAATACGCGGACGGCTTGAGGATGACGCCGGAACGGAACGGCGTCCCGGAGCGAGAGCTTCGGTTCGGCACGATCGAAGAGCACGAGGGCTTCCGACGTGTTCAGATGGCGCGACATGTACAGGAACCCGTCGACCCGCCGCTGATGCCGGTGGACGGCCAGCGACCACTGCTGCGGAACGTCGTACGGCACGATCGTCGACAACGCACCGTCGCCGCCAAGGTTCTTCAGCGGCAAGCCATGCAGGACGGCCACGGCCAACGGCGCACCGTCGAATGAAAGCACGTACCGATCGAGCTCGGTCGTGACGAGCGGGAAACCGCCCAGCACCAGATCGGCGACTTCGTCGTGCAGCACCGTCTCCGCGAATGCGCAATGCAGATCGAAACCGAAATAGCTTGTGCCGAACCGCCGCCGCGGCCGCGGATCGTCGAAGTGGTTGCCGCCGGACTTGCCGAAGTACGGCTCGCCGGTTGCGAATCGCGAGATCCGGACCAGCGCCGCAGGCGCCACCTCGCGGATCGTGAGCGTCGCGCTCGCGAAATGCTTCCCCGGCACCGTCAACACCCGCGCCTCCTAGCGTCCCGCAAACGCTGCGGCCGCACGCTCGACCTCGTCAAGCTTCCCGCGCGACAGCGCGACCAGCGGCGTGACGTTGCCGAGTGACGCCTTGGGTGTCATGAAGAACTGCCATTTGCTCCATCCCGGCAAGGCTCCGAGACGCTGGGTCACCTTCCCGAGCGTCTTGCGATCGATGTCGCCCGCCAGATAGAACGCCGGGTAGTACTGCGCGGCGCCGACATCGACCGTGAAGATGCGCCCCGACGCCACCGCCTTGCTGAGCGCCTGCCGCGTCATGCCGAGCCCTGTCCAGATCAGCGCGGCCGGCAACAGCGTGCCGTCGGCAACCAGCGCGTGTCGTTCGGCCTGCGCATGCCGCTCCAGATCGGCGACGCCGACACCGGCGCGCGTAGCCGCTTCCCCCTTCTTTCGTCGGGACGGCTTCCTGTCGCGCGTCGCGGCGGCCGCGATACCGAACGTGATCGTGCCGGCCAGATCGATGACCTGCGCGATGCCTACCTTGAACAGGTGCCCAAGTTGCTCGTCCGACAGCCTGAGCAGCGCACGGGCGCGATCCGGGCCGAGCATGGTTGCCGCGCCGACGGCGCTGCGCAGCGCCTCCTCGGTCTCGATATCGAGAATCGCGGCGGAACCTTCGAGCGCGTGAGCGTGCGTGACCATCATCACCTCCTGATGCAACCGGAGGATCAAGCCTAGTCCCGATTCGAAATCAAGTCAACCAAGTCAACTTTTCCGCACAATGTCCGGAGAGTGCCTGATGCCCCGGTCAAGCCGTGCGCAGGAACAACCGGCGCGTCAGGTCGAACGCAACGAGATTGCCGGCCAGCACGAGCAGCAGCCCGATCACCGCGAGCGGCGACCACTGGTAGCCCTCGAAGACCGTCGACACGGCCAGCGCGACGATCGGGAACAGCACCGTGCAGTACGCCGCGCGCTCCGGCCCGATCCGCCCGACGAGCGTCAGGTACGCGGTGAACCCGATCACCGAGCCCGGCACGGCCAGATAGATGAGCGCGCCGAGATAACGCGGGCTCGGGTCGATCATGAACGGCAGCCCGGCCACCGCACTGCCGACCGTCAGGATCGCCGCGCCGATCAGCATCGCCCAGCCGTTGGTCGCGAGCGGATGCAGCCCCATCGATTGCATCCGGCTCGACAGCAGGTTGCCGGCCGAGAAGCACATCGTGCCCGCGAACGCGATCGCGAGGCCCGTCCAGGTCGCGTGATCGTCGAGGTGGCCGGCCATCTGCTGCCAGAACAGGCAGGCGATGCCGGTCAGCCCGAGCAGCGCGCCGGCAATCGCGGACGGCCGCAGCGGGCGGCCCATGAACAGCCGGCCGTTGATCGAATTCAACAGCGGCGCGGTCGAGAAGATCACCGCGACGAGGCCGCTCGGCACGACCTGCTCCGAGTAGTAGAAGCACAGGAAATTCAGGCAGAACAACGCGAAGCCCTGCGCGACGAGGTAGCGCCACGCCTCGCGCGGCGGACGCACCGGCCGGCGCATCACGCGCAGCAGCGCGAACAGCACGGCGGCCGCGAGCCAGAAGCGCCACGCGATCGACACGGGCGGCGGCACGGCGCCGAGCTGCCATTTGATGGCGATCCAGGTGGTGCCCCAGATCAGCACGGTGACGAAATAAAGCGACAGGTTCATGGCGGCAACGAAGCGAAACGAGTGAAACGGACTCAGACTGTGCCGCCGCCCCGCCCGCGCGGATTGTCCGGAATTGCGGTCTTTTTCGGGCGGCCGCACGGCGCGTCGCGCGCGCGCTTATACTCGTCGCACCATGAGTCCGCCCCTGTATGCCCCGCCCGCCGATCGCGCCGCCGCCCTTGCCGGCGGTGCGATGCCGTTCGGCCTGCAGTCGGTGTGCCGCACGCTCGCCGAGGCGAACGCGACGCTCGAGCGCTTCACGTGGCTCGGCGATCATCTCGCGATCGCCGAATGGACGCGCATCACCGACGAAAGCGAGACGATCTACGAACAGCCGGGCCACCACACGCTGTCGTGCTATCTCGACGGCGGCTACCGGACGGAGCGCGAACGCGTGCCGCGCTACGGCGCGCCGAGCCTGCTGTGCGCGCTGCCGGGTGACCATGAATCGCGCTGGTGGGTGCGCGGCGAGATGCACTTCATCCACCTGTACTTCCTGCCCGAGCACTTCACGCAGCGCGCGATCCGCGAACTCGATCGCGAGCCGCGCGAGCTGAAGCTCGCCGACCGCACCTATTTCGAGGATGCGCGCGTCGCGGCGCAGTTCCGTTCGCTTGCGCTGGAGCGCTGGGACGATGCCGACGGGCGGCTGCGCGTGAACGAGGCCGCGCACGACGTATTGAGCCTGCTGCTGCGCGGCCAGAGCACGACGCGCACCGACGTGCCGTTCCGCGGCGGACTCGCGCCGGCCGTGCGCCGCCGCGTGCGCGACTACATCGACAGCTACCTGTCGCAGCCGCTGACGCTCGGCGAACTGGCGGAGGTCGCCGCGCTGTCCGAATACCACTTCTCGCGGATGTTCCGGCTGTCGTTCGGCCGCGCGCCGCACGCATGGGTGGCCGAGCAGCGGCTCGCGCGGGCGCGCCTGCTGCTGCGCACGACGGCGCTGCCGCTCGCGCAGGTCGCGGCCGAATGCGGCTACGCGAACGCCGGCCACTTCAGCCATCGCTTTCGCGACGCGCACGGCACGACGCCGAACGCGTATCGGCGCGCGATGCAGGGCGGCTGAGCCCCGCGCGCACCTTCAACGTGCCGGCTGGCGCAGCGCGCACCCGGCACGCATCACTGTCTCCCTGCTTACGCGCCTCGCTGCGACAATTCCTGCTCGAGCGCGGCCACGCCGGCCGGCAGGTCCACCGGCACCTTCAGGTCGATCATCGTGCGGCCGAACGCGTGCAGCGTGCGGAACAGGTTGTGTTCGCGACACTGTTCGCCCATCTGCCCGATCCGCACGATCGGCAGCCCGAACGAGCCCGAGATCTCGACCTGGTACTGCTTCGAGATATGGCCGCACACCATCCCGGGCGTGAGCCCTTCGGGCGTCTCGATCCCGACCACCGAATTGAGCCGGCAGTCCTTCGGTGCATAGAGCGCGAGCCCCATCGCCTCGACGCCCGCCTGCAACGCGAGCGAGCAGCGCAGGTGGCGCGCGAAGCGGCTTTCGAGCGTCTCCGCGCAGACGAGCCGCAGCGCCTCGTGCAGCGCGAGCACGCCCGACACCGGCGCCGTGTAGTGGTAGCCCGCGTTGTGCCAGAAGTTCTCCGCGAGCGCCATGTCGAGGCACCAGTGCGCGTTCGGTTCCGGCCGCTGCTTCATCCGGTCCCACGCGGCGTCCGAGAACGCGATCAGCGATACGCCGGGAATCGACGACAGCCCCTTCTGGCCGCCCGTGATCACCGCATCGATACCCCACGCGTCCATCTCGAGCGGCATCGTCGACAGCGTGCACACCGCGTCGACGACGACCAGCGCGCCGGCCGCCTTCGCGAGCGCCGCGATGTCGCGCAGCTCGCGGTTCCACACGGTGTTCGACGTCTCGCCCTGCACGATCGTGACGATCTCGGGCCGCTCGCGCGCGATCGCGTCCGCGATCTCGTCGAGGCTCGCGACCGAGCGGTCGGCCACTTCGAGCGTGGCGACGTCGGCGCCGACGCGCGTGGCCATCTCGGCCATCCGCGCGCTGAAGAAGCCGTTACGGATCGACAGCACGCGCGTGCCGCGCCACGCGAGGTTCGAGATCGCCATTTCCATCGCGGCGGAACCGGGGCCGGCGACGCCGAGCACCCACTTCGTGCGGGTCTGGAACACGTAGCGCGCCATCTCCTTCACCTGCTCGATGATCTTCGCCATCGTCGCGCCGAGGTGGTTGATCACGATCGTGTTCGCCTTCGCGACGGCGGCCGGGATCGGGACCGGGCCGGCCCCCATCATCAGCAGCGGTTCTTCGGGCAGGATCGCGTCGAGCGGCACGACGACGGGACAGGGAATCGGCGAGTAATCGATGGACATGGCTGGTAAAAGAGGAACGGAGAAAACGCTCGGACGTCGTTCGCCGCACGGCACGGCGAACTGATCGATCATTCCGCGTTCCGCGCCCGTGCGCAAGAGGCACGCGCGCCCGGACAGCGTGACGCTGGCCCGGTCGACGGACCGGGCCAGCCTGCCGCACCCGCGTCGCACGACCGGGTTTCGTATTGCCGCGGCATTGCCGGCCGCATGCGAAACGGTTCCAACGGACGGTCGGTGCCCGCGATTTTCTCCGGCAATATTGAGACGCGCATCCTGACGCCCGAGTTCAGCATGCCGCATGCATCTACCTGAATGCCGGTCACCACGATAAAAATCGCGCGACTGGCATCGGCACACGAAAACCAGACCGGCACAAAAACATCCACTATCGCAGCATCTATTGGTGACCGATTTCAGCCATTACCGCACGACGTCGCATCCAGGCCGCATCAACATATTGATTTATATGAACAATATTAAAATACGAGGCGGACCTTCCGAATACACGACGGACTAACCCAGGCGCATGCCAGCGCCACCGATCCGTTAAATCGATACCCGCGATTTCGATTTTACGCAAGCCGCCCCTTTTCTCAGGTTGACGATATCGCTTCCGTAATGAACAATCGTCTGCAGAATCGAAAACCGATTTTTCGAGACGAACGAGACCCGGGGGTTGCGCGACGGTTTTCCAGGTCGTTTGACGAAAAATCCCAACCAAAATCAATCAACCGGGCCAGAAATTCGCGAGCCATGAACCAGATTCAGACCATGCGTGTGTTCGTCTGCGTCGCCGAGCAGCAGAGCTTCCGGCGCGCGGCGCACCATCTAGGCGTATCCAACGCGCTCGTCACGCGTTCGATCGCGATGCTCGAGTCTCACCTGAACACGCGGTTGATCCACCGCACCACGCGCAACCTGTCGCTGACCGAGGCCGGCCTGCGCTACCTCGACGGCTGCCGTGCGCTGCTCGAGGAGTTCGACCATCTCGAGGCATCCGTCGCGCACGCGGTGCGCGAGCCGGCCGGCACGCTGCGCGTCGTCGCGTCGGGCCTGCTGTCGCCGCTCGCGCTGACGCCGCTCGTCAGCAGTTTCCGGCACCGCTACCCCGAATTGCGCGTGCAGCTCACCGTCGCCGAGGGGCCGCTCGACGTGCTCGATTCGGGCTACGACGTCGGCATCGTGACCGGCAACCGGCTCGACGGCAACCCGACGCTGATCGGCCACGCGCTCACGCCGAACCCGTTCGTCGCCTGCGCGGCGCCCGCCTATCTCGAACGGCGCGGCGAGCCGCGCGCACCCGACGACCTGCCGGGCCACGACTGGGTCGCGCTCGCGCCGCACCAGCATGCGCCCGCGTGGCGGCTGGTCGGCCACGACGGCGTCACGCATTCGGTCACGGTGCGCCCGACCTGCACGGTCAACCAGCTGGCGCTCGTGCACGCTGCAACCGTCGCCGGGTCCGGCATCGCGGTACTGCCCGAGCCGAGCGTCGCCGACGCACTCGCCACCGGCACGCTGGTGCGGCTGTTGCCCGCTTACCGGATCGACGACCCGGACGCGCAGCTGTCGCTCGTCTACCCGAACCGCCAGTACGTGCCGGCCCGCACGCGCAGCTTCGTCGAGCATGCGCTCGAGCATTTCGGCGCGCAGACGGCCCGCGAGCGGACCGGCTACGGCTTCCTGCACACGCCCGATCGCGCCGAGATCGTCGCGGGCCGGCAGACGGGCCTGCAGTAAACTGCACGCGACAGCCATCGGAGGTGCAGCGTGCGCGTGATCCTGTTCAGCAGCCGGCAGTACGACGACGAATCGTTCACCGCCGCCAATCGGTCATTCGGTTATCGGCTGCACTTCCAGCCGTCGCACCTCGACGCGGAAACCGCGATCCTCGCGCACGCCTATGAGGTCGTCTGCCCGTTCGTCAACGACACCGTCGACGCGGCCGTGCTCGAACGGCTCGCCGACGGCGGCACGCGCCTGATCGCGCTGCGCTCGGCCGGCTTCAACCATGTCGACCTGGCGGCCGCCGAGCGGCTCGGCATCGCGGTCGTGCGGGTGCCCGCGTATTCGCCGCATGCGGTCGCCGAACACGCGGTCGCGCTGATCCTCGCGCTCAACCGCCGGCTGCCGCGCGCGGTCGCACGCACGCGCGAAGGCGACTTCTCGCTGAACGGCCTGCTCGGCTTCGACCTGCACGGCAAGACCGTCGGCGTGATCGGCACGGGCCTGATCGGCCGCGTGTTCGCGAAGATCATGATGGGCTTCGGGATGCATGTGCTCGCACATTCGATGCCGCCGTACGACGAGGAGCTGATCGCGTACGGCGCGCGCTACGTCGAGCTCGACGAACTGCTGCACCATGCCGACATCATCAGCCTGCACTGCCCGCTGCTACCGTCGACGCACCATCTGATCAACGCGCAGACGCTCGCGCGGATGAAGCACGGTGCGATGCTGATCAATACCGGCCGCGGCGGCCTGGTCGATGCGCCGGCGCTGATCGACGCGCTCAAGAGCGGCCAGCTCGGCCATCTCGGGCTCGATGTCTACGAGGAGGAAAGCGGCCTCTTCTTCGAGGATCACTCCGACCTGCCGCTGCAGGACGACGTGCTCGCGCGCCTGCTGACGTTCCCGAACGTGATCGTCACGTCGCACCAGGCGTTCTTCACGCGCGAGGCGCTCGCCGAGATCGCGCACACGACGCTGCTGAACATCGAGGCGTGGCACGCCGGTACGCCGACCAACGTCGTCGCGACGGGGCGCTGAGGCGCGTCGTTCCGCACGGCGTTGGCGCAGCGCCTGAGCGCACGCGATCCATCAACGATTCGTCAATTTATTTCGCCTGATGTAACGCTGCGCGCGCGGCGTCTGCTATCGTTGCGCCGACCTCCCCCTGCTTCTGCCGCTCATGCGTTTCGACGACTCCGCCATTGCCGCGGTCTACCGCGCCATCTTCGAACGGCGCGACATGCGCCACTTCACGCCGGCACCCGTCGATCCGGCCACGCTCGCGCGGCTGCTGCGCGCCGCGCATCACGCGCCGAGCGTCGGCTTCATGCAGCCGTGGCGCTTCATCCGCATCACCGATCCCGCGCTGCGCACCGCGATCCATGCGCTGGTCGAGGCCGAGCGCCGCGCAACCGCCGACGCGCTCGGCGAGCGGCAGGACGAATTCATGCGGCTGAAGGTCGAAGGCGTGCGCGAATGCGGCGAACTGCTGGTCGTCGCGCTGACCGACGACCGCGAGCGCCACGTGTTCGGCCGCCGCACGCTGCCGGAGATGGACCTCGCGTCGGCCGCCTGCGCGATCCAGAACATGTGGCTCGCCGCGCGCGCCGAAGGGCTCGGGATGGGTTGGGTGTCGCTGTTCGATGTCGACGCGCTGCGCACGTTGCTCGGCATGCCGGCCGGCGCGAAGCCGATCGCCGTGCTGTGCGTCGGGCACGTCGACGCGTTCTATGCGAAGCCGATGCTCGAGGAAGAGCGGTGGGCCGCGCGGATGCCGATCGAGGCGTGCCTGTTCGAAAACGGCTGGGATGCGTCGGCGGCCGGGGTCGCCGAGGGCAAGGCAACCTCCGGCGCGACCGGCGGATCGTCGCCGTCGCCCGAGGTTGCCGCACCGGACGACCGCTTCGGCTCGACACCCGCCGGCGCCCTGTCCGACCGCTGACGGGATGCACGAGGGGCGGAACGGCCGCTTCGCCGGTCTTGCTCCGACCTGATATTACGCCTCGCTCTCGCTCTCGCCCTCGCCCTCGCCCTCGCCCTCGCCCTCGCCCTCGCCCTCGCCCTCGCCCTCGCCCTCGCCCTCGCCTTGCCCTCGCCTTGCCCTCGCCTTGCCCTTGCCCCTGCCTTGCCACCGAGCGCCGAGCGCCGAGCGCCGAGCGCCGAGCGCCGAGCACTGAGCACTGAGCACTGAGCACTGAGCACCGAGCACCGAGCACCGAGCACCGCCAAATCCCACACTTTGGGCGCACCTTGGCCGTCACCCGTCGCACGCGGGCAACAACCATTTTGACCCCGAGCATAGGGGTTTTCACTGAAGTAGAATCGCGGCTGATATCTCCTCGCCTCGCCCCTTCCGCGCATGCCGCGCCGATCTCGGGCCGCGGCCTTTTCCGTAGCCCACCGCGATGCCATTACCTCTTTTCGCCCTTGCCGTCGCCGCATTTGGAATCGGTACCACCGAGTTCGTGATCATGGGGCTGCTGCCCAACGTCGCCCGCGACCTCGGCGTGTCGATCCCGGCCGCCGGGATGCTCGTGTCGGGCTACGCGCTCGGCGTGACGATCGGCGCGCCAATCCTCGCGATCGTCACCGCGAAGATGCCGCGCAAGCGCGCGCTGATGGGCCTGATCGGGCTGTTCATCGCGGGCAACCTGTTCTGCGCGATCGCGCCCGGCTATGCGGTGCTGATGGCCGCGCGGGTCGTCACCGCGTTCTGCCACGGCGCGTTCTTCGGGATCGGCTCGGTGGTCGCGAGCAACCTCGTCGCGCCGAACCGCCGCGCGCAGGCGATCGCGCTGATGTTCACCGGCCTCACGCTCGCGAACGTCCTCGGCGTGCCGCTCGGCACCGCGCTCGGCCAGGCGTACGGCTGGCGCGCGACGTTCTGGGCCGTCACCGGCATCGGCATCGCCGCGGCCGCCGCGCTCGCGGTGTGCCTGCCGAAGCACCTCGCGATGCCCGACACCAGCATCACGCGCGAATTCAGCGTGCTGAAGCACCCGCAGGTGCTGATGGTGCTCGGCATCAGCGTGCTCGCGTCGGCGAGCCTGTTCAGCGTGTTCACGTACATCACGCCGATCCTCGAGGACGTGACGGGCTTCTCGCCGCGCCAGGTCACCTACGTGCTGCTGCTGTTCGGTCTCGGCCTGACCGTCGGCGGCACGCTCGGCGGCAAGCTCGCCGACTGGCGCCGGATGCCGTCGCTGATCGCGACGCTCGCGCTGATCGGCATCGTCCTCGCGCTGTTCGCGGGCACGATGCACCTGCCGTTCGCGGCACTCGCGACGATCTTCGTCTGGGGCATCCTCGCGTTCGCGATCGTGCCGCCGCTGCAGATCCTGATCGTCGATCGCGCGAGCGACGCGCCGAACCTCGCGTCGACGCTGAACCAGGGCGCGTTCAACCTCGGCAACGCGACGGGCGCGTGGCTCGGCGGGATGGCGATCGGATCCGGCGTGTCGCTCGTGAACCTGCCGTGGGTCGGTGCAGCGATGGCGGTCGCTGCACTCGCGCTCACGCTGTGGTCGGCGTCGCTCGAACGCCGCCCGGTGAGCGGGCCGACCGGATACGTATGACGCGCGCGCGGCGGCGACGCGCGGCGGCACGGCGCGCGTCCGCGCCCGCGCGCCGCCGCGATCGTTGCGCACGCAACCCCATTGGATCCTGACGGCCTTCATGGACCTTTCAGGGGCCACGGTGTAGCATCGCGGCCGATGAAAGCCATTCTCAATCGTGATTTCCTCGCGCTGATCCTCAGCGTCGCGGTGGTCGGTCTCGGCACCGGCGCCACGATGCCGCTCACCGCGCTCGCCTTGACCGAAGCCGGACACGGCACCAACGTCGTCGGCATGCTGACGGCCGCGCAGGCCCTGGGCGGCCTCGCGATCGTCCCGTTCGTCACCGCGCTCGCACGGCGCATCGGCGCTCGCCGCGCGATCGTCGTGTCGGTCGTGCTGCTCGCCGCGGCCACCGCGCTGATGCAGTTCACGTCGAACCTGATCGTGTGGGGCGCGCTGCGCGTGCTGTGCGGCGCGGCGCTGATGCTGCTGTTCACGATCGGCGAGGCGTGGGTCAACCAGCTCGCCGACGACTCGACACGCGGCCGCGTGGTCGCGATCTACGCGACCAATTTCACGCTGTTCCAGATGGCGGGCCCGGTGCTCGTCAGCCAGATCGCCGGCGCGACGCGCATCCGCTTCGCGCTGTGCGGCGCGCTGTTCCTGCTCGCGCTGCCGGCGCTCGCGACGATCCGGCGCGCGCCGCTCGCCGGCGACGACGCACATCACGCAGCGCACGACAGCTGGTTCGCCGTACTGCCGCGCATGCCCGCGCTGATCATCGGCACGGGCTTCTTCGCGCTGTTCGATACGCTCGCGCTGTCGCTGCTGCCGCTCTATGCGATGGATCACGGCGTCGCGAGCGCGACCGCCGTGCTGCTCGCGTCGATCATGCTGTTCGGCGACACCGCGATGCAGTTCCCGATCGGCTGGCTCGCGGACAAGCTCGGCCGCGAACGCGTGCACCTCGGCGCCGGCTGGATCGTGCTCGCAGGCCTGCCGCTGCTGCCGTTCGTGATCGCGAACCCGTGGCTGTGCTGGCCGCTGCTGTTCGTGCTGGGCGCGGCGGCCGGCAGCATCTACACGCTGTCGCTCGTCGCGTGCGGCGAACGCTTTCGCGGCGCGGCGCTCGTCACCGCGAGCTCGCTCGTGTCGGCGTCGTGGAGCGCCGCAAGCTTCGGCGGTCCGCTGGTCGCCGGCGCATTGATGGAGCAACTCGGCAGCAACGCGCTGATCGGCGTGCTGGTCGTCTGCGTCGCCGCGTTCGTCGCGGCAGCGCTGTGGGAACGACGCGCCGCGTTGCAGCGCGCGGTCTGACGCTGACGCTGACGTTGGCGTTGGCGTTGGCGTTGATGCTGATGCTGACGCTGATGCCGATGCCGATGCCGATGCCGATGCCGATGCCGACGCTAACGCTGGCGCCGACTCAGACACCCTGACACTGAAACGCGTGCGCAGCATCACCCACCCGCACGCATCGGCGCACACGCGCACCACTCGCCGACAAAACGAAAACGGCCCACTCAATGCGGGCCGCCCTGTCCTTCCGGACTACGCGCTACGTGTCGCGCCGCGATCCGTCACGCGCCCCGCGCGGGAAGGATCTTGCCGGCACAGGTGCCGAAGCCGACGCGATAACCATCGCCCTGGCACCACCCGGCGAGCGTGAGCTCGTCGCCGTCCTCGATGAACGCGCGGCTGCCGCCGCCGTTCAGCGCGAGCGGCTCCTTGCCGTTCCACGTCAGTTCGAGCAGGCTGCCGAACGAATCCTTCGTCGGCCCGCTGATCGTGCCCGAACCCATCAGGTCGCCCACGCGCGTGTTGCAGCCCGCGACCGTGTGATGCGCGAGCTGCTGCGCCATCGTCCAGTACATGTGCCTGAAGTTGGTGCGGCAGATCGACGTCGCTTCGGCCGCACCTTCGGCGCGCAGCGTCACTTCGAGCGCGATGTCGAATGCATGCTTGCCCGCGTGCCGCAGATACGCGAGCGGCTGCGGCGACTGTTCGGGCTGCGCGACGCGAAACGGTTCGAGCGCGTCGAGCGTGACGATCCAGGGCGAGATCGTCGTCGCGAAGCCCTTCGAGTTGAACGGGCCGAGCGGCACGTATTCCCACTGCTGGATGTCGCGCGCGCTCCAGTCGTTCAGCAGCACCATCCCGAAGATGTGCGCCTCGGCATCCTCGCACGCGATCGGCTCGCCGAGCGCATTGCCGCGGCCGACGATGAAGCCCGTCTCCAGTTCGATGTCGAGCTTGCGGCACGCGCCGAACACCGGACGCTCCTGGTCGGGCAGCTTCAGCTGCCCGTTCGGGCGCCGCACCGGCGTGCCGCTCACGACCACCGACGACGCACGGCCGTTGTAGCCGATCGGCATCTCCGACCAGTTCGGCAGCAGCGCATTCTTCGGATCGCGAAACATCGAGCCGACGTTGGTCGCGTGCTCCTTCGACGAATAGAAATCGGTGTAGCCGGGAATGTCGACCGGCAGGTGCAGCGTCGCGTCGCGCTGCGCGACGAGCGCTTGCGCGCGCAACGCGGCGTCATCGCGCAGTCGCGCGTCGTCGCGCGAAAACAGTGTCGACAGCTGCACGCGCACGCTGCGCCATGCGTCGCGACCGAGCGCGATGAACGCATTGAGCGTCGGCGCGGCGAACACGTCGGCGCCGGCCGGCAGTGTCACGAGGCCCGCACGCGCGAGCGCGGCGAGGTCGACGATCTGGTCGCCGAGCGCGACGCCCGCGCGGCGCGCCGGTTGCTTCGCATCGCTGAAGATCCCGAACGGCAGGTTCTGGATCGGGAAATCGCAGGCGGGATCGTTCGCCGTCTCGACCCAGCTCTTGCGAGCCGGGTCGAGCGTCGCGCGCCAGTCTTGGGTATCGCTCATCGTTGCTCCGGATTGAAGTGTTTCCTGATGCCTTGCCAGCATTCGAAGTAGTCGGCCTGCAGCTGCGCCGTGTCGAGCGCATAGCGCGTCGGCCGGATCAGCGTGCGGGTTTCGAACATGAACGCCATCGTCGCGTCGACCTTGTGCGGCTTCGTCGTGTCGCTCGCCGACGCCTTCTCGAACGTGTCCGCGTCCGGCCCGTGGCCCGACATGCAGTTGTGCAGGCTCGCGCCGCCCGGCACGAAGCCTTCGGCCTTCGCGTCGTACGCGCCGTGCACGAGCCCCATGAACTCGCTCGCGACGTTGCGGTGGAACCAGGGCGGGCGGAACGTATCCTCGGCCGCGAGCCAGCGCGGCGGGAAGATCACGAAGTCGATCGTGTCGACGCCCGGCGTGTCGCTCGGCGACTGCAGCACGAGGAAGATCGACGGATCGGGATGGTCGAAGCTGATCGAGCCGATCGTGTTGAACAGGCGCAGGTCGTATTTGTACGGCGCGTAGTTGCCGTGCCACGCGACGACGTCGAACGGCGAATGGCCGATGTCCGCGCGCCACAGGCGCCCGTTCAGCTTCGCGACCAGCTCGAACGCGCCTTCGCGATCCTCGTACGCGGCCTGCGGCGTGAGGAAATCGCGCGGGTTCGCGAGCCCGTTCGAACCGATGGGGCCGAGGTCAGGCAGGCGCAGCAGCGCGCCGAAGTTCTCGCAGATGTAGCCGCGCGCATCGCCGTCCGGCAGCGCGACGGAAAAACGCACGCCGCGCGGAATCACCGCGATCTCGAACGGCTCGACGTCGAGCCGGCCGAATTCGGTCGCGATGAAGAGCCGCCCCTGCTGCGGCACGATCAGCAGCTCGCCGTCGGCGCTATAGAAAAAGCGGTCCTGCATCGAGCGGTTCGCCGCGTACAGGTGGATCGCACAGCCGTTCATCGCGGCCGCCGAACCGTTGCCGGCCATCGTCACGAGCCCTTCGACGAAATCGGTCGGCTCGACCGGCATCGGCAGCGGATCCCAGCGCAGCTGGTTCGGCGGCGTCGGCGGCACGTCGGCCGAATCGCCGAATTCCGACACGAGCCGCTGCGGCCCGGTGAACGGCTCGAACGGCCGGTGCACGGCCGCCGGCCGGATCCGGTACAGCCACGAGCGGCGGTTGTGGCTGCGCGGTGCGGTAAACGCGGTGCCCGACAGCTGCTCCGCATAGAGCCCGTACGGCGCGCGCTGCGGCGAGTTGCGGCCGTGCGGCAGCGCGCCGGGCAGCGCCTCGGTCGCGAATTCGTTCGCGAATCCGCTCAGGTAGCCGGCGGTTGCCGGTTTCGACAGGTCAAGCGTCATCGTTTCCTTTCTCCATCAATTCAAGGCGGCGTTCGGCGCCTGCGCACCGCTGCGCCGCGTGACGCCGGCCAGGCCCAGCACAAACAGCGCCGAGCACAGCACGGGCACCGCGGCCGCATGGAACAGCGCGCCGTTGGTCCAGTTGAGCGCAATCAGTTGTCCGCCGACGAGCGGCCCGAGCACCGAGCCGATCCGGCCGATGCCGAGGCTCCAGCCGATGCCGGTCGAGCGCAGCGACGTCGGGTAATACTGGCCCGCGAGCGCGTTCACGGCCGGCTGCCCGCCGACCACGCAGAACCCGCCCGCGAACACGACGAGCAGCAGCCACGGCAGCGCATGCGCGACCGAGCCGATCAGCCCCACCGACACGGCCGCGCATGCGAAGCACGCGAACAGCACGCGCACGAAGCCGTAGCGTTCGATGAACCAGCCGAGCGACAGCGTGCCGATCACGCCGCCCGTCTGCAGCACCGTGCCGACGATCACCGCCGTGCCCGGCGAATAGCCCGCGTCGCGCATCACGGTCGGCAGCCAGTTCGACAGGAAGTACAGGTCGATCAGGTTCATGAAGCTGATTGCCCACAGCAGCAGCGTGACCGGCAGGCGGCCATGACGGAACAGCTCGGCGACCGGCGCGCCGCTCGCCGCGCGCTCGCGCACGACGAGGCGCGTGTTCGCGTCGATGCCGGCCTGCGGCGCGAAGCGCGCGAGCCAGGCGCGTGCCTGCGCGTCGCGCCCTTTCAGCACGAGGAACTGCAGCGATTCGGGCAGCCGCGCGAACATCGCGAGCGTCAGCACCAGCGGCACCGCGCCGCCGACGAAGAACACCGAGCGCCAGCCGAGCGCCGGAATCAGCGCGGCGCTGATGAAGCCGCCGAGCGCGGCGCCGAGCGTGAAGCCGCACGACACGATCATCATCCGCTTCACGCGATGGGCGGCCGGGCTGAACTCGCCGACCAGCGCCATCGCGTTCGGCATGATGCAGCCGAGGCCGAGGCCCGTGACGAAGCGCAGCGCCATCAGCACCGGGATCGAACCCGCGAACGGCGTCGCGAGCATCGTCACCGCAAAGAACAGCGTCGAGCCGATCAGCACCGGGCGCCGCCCGATCCGGTCGGCCAGCACCGACAACCCGAGCGCGCCGAGCAGCATCCCGAACAGGCTCGCGCTGAACACGGGCCCGAGCGCCTGCTTCGGCACGCCCCATTCGGCGATCACGCTCGGCGCGACATACCCCATCGCCTGCGCATCGAAGCCGTCGATCACGAGACACAGCCCGCACAACACGAGCAGCATCCAGTGAAAGCCCGGGCGATGCGTGTCGTCGATCACGCGCTCGACTTCGAGCACGCGCGCGTCGGCCGGCGCCGCGCTCATTGCGCCGCCTCGGCGGCCGGATGCACGGGCGGCGTCACGCCCTGGCGCGCGAGCGCCATCGCTTCGCGCAGCACGTCGGCGTCGCCGACCTGGTTCGCGAGCAGCAGGATCAGCTTCGCGTTGACGAGCTGGCTGTCGGCGTCCGACAGGTCGCGATGCATGTCGATCAGCGCTTCGTAGAACGCGTCCGGATCGGCCAGGCGCGGGCGGGTGTCGAGTCGGGGCATGACGGGTGTCTCCGGTATCGTTGTCGTAGTCAATGCGCGGTTGCGCGTGCGCAGGTCGCGCGCGCCAGTGCGTCGGCGATCGCCTGGCGCTCGAGCGTGCGCATCCGTGCGCAGACGTGCTGGTCGGGACGCAGCAGGTAGAACGTGCCGGGCTTCGCGTCGTAGCGTTGCGCGACGAAACCTTCGACGTCCTCCACGACGTCGACGCCGGCCACCGGTTGCGCATGCCCGGCCGGCACGACCAGCACCGGCCGCACCGGCAGCGCGAGGCCGTCGAGCGCCTGCGCGAGCGCGGCGGCGTCGCCCGGCAGCCCGAACAGCATGCCCGCGAAGCCGTCGCCCAGATGCCGCAGCAACCAGCCGGACGCACCCTGCGCGCGCACCGGCGCATCGGCCGCCGCCGCGCCCGGCCGCATCGCGCACGCAAACGCGTCGCCGTTGCGGTCCGGCGTGTTCAGCGGCGAATCGGTCAGCACGGCAGGCACCGACAGGCGGCCGCTGTTCACGAGCTTGCGCGCGAATTCGCAGTCGCGCGCTAGCTTCAGCGTCGCGTCGCGGAACACGCGCGACACCGCGCTCTTCGGCGTGATGAAATCGGTCGAGCGCGTCGAATTGCGGATGTTCTCGTCGGCCGCGAACTCGCGCTCGCTCGCGTAGGTGTCGAGCAGGCGGTCGTGCGCGCGGCCGTCGAGCACGAGCTTCAGCTTCCACGCGAGATTGTCCGCGTCCTGCACGCCGCTGTTCGCGCCGCGCGCACCGAACGGCGACACGCCGTGCGCGGAATCGCCCGCGAACAGCACGCGGCCATGACGGAACGTGTCCATCCGCTGGCAGCGGAACGTATAGACGCTCACCCATTCGAGCTCGAACTCGACGTCCGGCCCGAGCAGCGCGCGCACGCGCGGGATCACGCGTTCCGGCTGCTTCTCGGCGACCGGATCGGCGTCCCAGCCGAGCTGGAAGTCGATGCGCCACACGTTGTCGGGCTGGCGGTGCAGCAGCACCGACTGGTTGCGGTGGAACGGCGGATCGAACCAGAACCAGCGTTCGGTCGGGAATTCCGCCTTCATCTTCACGTCGGCGATCAGGAAGCGATCCTTGAACGTGCGGCCGCGGCTCTCGAGGCCCATCGCCGCGCGCATCGGACTGCGCGAGCCGTCGGCCGCGATCACGTATTGCGCGCGCAGCGTCTCGATCCCTTCCGGCGTCTCGACGGTGAGCGTCGCGTGTTCCGCCGACTGCGCGACACCCGTCACCTTGTGCTTCCAGCGAATCTCGAGGTTGGGCAGCGCGAACGCGCGCTCGGCCAGATAGCCTTCGACGTAGTACTGCTGCAGGTTGATGAACGCGGGACGCGCGTGGCCTTCCTCCGGCAGCAGGTCGAACGCATACAGCTGTTCGTCCTGCAGGAACACCTTGCCGACATGCCAGCTCACGCCCTTGTCGACGAAGCGCTCGCCGCAGCCGAGCCGGTCGAAGATCTCGAGCGTGCGCTTCGCGAAGCAGATCGCGCGCGAGCCCGTCGACAGCGTATCGTCGTCGTCGAGCAGCACGACCGGCACGCCCTGCTGCGCCAGGTCGATCGCGGCCGACAGGCCCACCGGGCCCGCGCCGACGACGATCACCGGGTGGAGGGCCGCGTCATCGCCGGCGGCGCGCGTCGCGCGCGGCCGGTAGTCGAACTTCAGCGTCTGGTAATCGATGCTCATGGTCGCCATCCGCTCCTCAACCCTGCCGTGCGCATGCCGGCGCGCGCAGCGTCGTTCCGCTCATGCCCGTTGCCCGCCGCCGCCGCGGCCCGCCCTGTTCTGTCCACTTCCTGTCAACCGCCACGTCTCGCTCCTTGCTTCCTGTTGATCCGATTCGGGAAACGGCACCGCTGCGGGCGCCCGAACGCCGCTTTTCTTGATCGGCGACATATTCTTGGATTTACGAATAGTAAAACCAATTACGAATAGTAAAATCAACGTAAACCCTAGCCGCCGGTTCCGGAACGGGATAACCATATGAGCGAAACGCCAAGCCGAGGCGGGCTCGCGCTGCTAATATCGAGAGATGAGGCGGCCCTTTCGGCCGCCATTTTTTCCTTCCCACGCCGATGATTCCGCCCAACATTCCCGAGCTGGTCGTCCGTGCCGGGCAACTGCCGTATCTGCGGGAACACCTTGCGCTCGCCGAGGGCGGCACCGCGTGCGCCAATCTGCCGGAGCGCACGCTCGCGAGCGCCTATGAACCGATCTACGACGTGACGATGCCCGGCGCGCCGCAATCGACGTCGTTCGCGGACGCGATCGAGCGCTACGGCGACGAACTCGGCTTCCAGGCCGTCACGCTGGTCACGGGCACGCCGCACGACCCGGTCGATTCGGCCGTCGACGACCAGACGCTCGTCGCGATCGACCGGCTGTCGCGCGCGCTGCACGCGATCAACTTCTTCGGCGCGCAACGTCACGGGCTGCTGTTCCTGCGTGTGCACGAACGGCTGCTCAAGAGCGTGAAGTACGACCACGGCAAGCATTTCTCGTCGGTGCTGCAGCGCTTCGGGCTGCCGACCGAGCGGGTCGTGATCGAGCTGCCGGCCGTCGCGGTCGCGCACAAGACCTTCCTCGGCTACCTGACGCGCAGCTACCAGCATCACGGCTTCAAGGTCGCCGACAAGCTGCCCGACCCGGGCCGGATCCTCGCGGTCGAATCGGAGATGGCGCGGCCCGACTACATCAAGATGGATGCAGGCATCGCGCTGCGCGACGGGATGGTGAAGGCGCTGGTCGCGTATGCGCAGCGCGTGCGGATTCCGCTGATTTTCGACGGCGTCGTCGACGAGACGCAGTGCGAGCTGCTGCGCCAGCACGACGTGCGGTTCATGCAGGGGCCGGTGTTCGCGAAGGTCGTCACGGCCTGATTGGCGGTGTGGCTGCCGGCGCGCGGGAGCAGCCGGCGCGTGGAGCGCGCCGCGCAGGATCGTGGATTCGATTCAGCGAGCGGGTTGCGGCGGGGATCGGGAAGTCGGCACGATCGTTCGTGACGCGATGCCGAACGGCAGCCGGTGCCTGATTCATCACGCGCAAAGATCGGAGCTGCGTTGAGCACGTTCGCGCGGCCGTGTCGCCGCGTCGGCCTCGATGGCCGCCGCCTACGCTCTTCCGCCGTCGGCGTACTTCGGCAGATCGTCGTCGACCTCGATACCCGGGAAACGATCCCCGTACCAGACGTGCCATGCGGGACGCAGCCTCGCCGGCTCGTCGAGCGTTGCGTAGTTGATTTCCACGGTCGTCGGCGCATTCGCCAGCCGGTACTCGAGCTGCGCGCCGCAGCGGCCGCAAAAGCGCCGCTCGCCCCACGCGCTCGACGTATAGACCGTCGGCTCACCCTGCACATACTCGAAAGCGTCGATCGGCACCGAGGCCGACGCGACGACCGCCGCGCCCGTCGTGCGCTGGCAGAGCCGGCAATGGCAAAAGCCTGCGTCGGTCGGAACGCCGGCGATCCGGTAGCGGATCGCGCCGCATGCGCAACCGCCTTCCTGGGTTTCCGGGTGTGACATCGCGAACCTCGTCAGCGTCGGGAAGCAGGTGGACGATGATGAGCGCGGTTCGCGCGCGGTGCAACCGGCGGCAGCGCCCGCTCGCGTGCCCGGGCGCCCCGGCGACACGCGCGCAGGGCCCGTTTCAGACCGTCTGCCCGAGCCGCTGCGCGAGCGCCTTCAGCTTCGGCCCGACCTGCGTGCGGAACACGTCCTCGTCCATCGACGACGCAGGCCCGCTGCAACTCAGGATCAGCCAGCGCCCCTCGCGCGGCTCGCGAAACGGCACGGCCGCCGCGTTCACGTCCATGTGCCACGCGCGGAACGAATAACAGCATCCGCCCGCGGAGAATTCGGCCACCGCGTCCTGTGCGGCCGCGACGAGTGCATCCGCGTCGGCCGCGCCGCCCGCCGCCCGGTGCAGATCCGCGTAGAGCGCGCGGCGCACGTCCTCCGGCTGCACGGCCAGGTACGCGCGCCCCATCGAGCTCGTCAGCATCGACAGCCGCGAGCCGGGCGCCAGCCCGAGCGTCAGCGCCGTTTCGCTGCGGATCGTCTCCAGATAGATCATGTCGAGCCCGTCCCGGCAGCCGAGCGACACGGCCGCGCCGATCTCGCGCGCGAGCGCCTGCATGTGCGGCCGCGCGAGATCGAGGGTGCCCGAGCCGGACAGCAGCGCGTAGCCGAGCGACAGCACGCCGGCGTCGAGCGCATACTTTCCGAGCGTCTCGTCGTAGCGCAGGTAGCCGAGCACGGTCAGCGTGTAGGCGAGCCGGTTCACCGTCGCCTTCGGCAGCCCGGTGCGCTCCGCGAAGTCGCGATTCCCGAGCATCGTCTCGCCGGGCCGGAAGGCGCGCAGCAGGTCGAGCCCGCGCGCGAGCGCAACGACGAACTTGCGTTCGTCGATCGTGGTTTCGTCGATGGTTGAAAGCGTCATCTGATGCTACACTGGGTTCGTTTTGCAAAACATTGTTCCGCACAGCGGAACTTCAGTCAAGCGAACTTTAGACATCGGGCCAGGCAGCGAAGCGCCAACCCGGGACGACCGCAAAGCATGGGGCCCGAGCCAGCGCTGAAGCACCGGCTCGGGCCGACCGCGAAGCCGACAGGAGATGAAACGATGGCTGCTGCAACTTTTCATTGGGACGATCCGCTGCTGCTCGACCAGCAACTGACCGAAGAAGAGCGGATGGTGCGCGATGCCGCGCGCGCGTACGCGCGGGACAAGCTCGCGCCGCGCGTGACCGAAGCGTTCCGCCACGAGCGCACCGACGCCGAGATCTTCCGCGAGATGGGCGAGATCGGCCTGCTCGGCCCGACGATTCCTGAAGAATACGGCGGCCCCGGCCTCAATTACGTGAGCTACGGGCTGATCGCGCGCGAAGTCGAGCGCGTCGACTCCGGCTACCGCTCGATGATGTCCGTGCAGTCGTCGCTCGTGATGGTGCCGATCCACGAATTCGGCTCGGACGCGCAGAAGCAGAAATACCTGCCGAAGCTCGCGAGCGGCGAATGGATCGGCTGTTTCGGGCTGACCGAGCCGAACCACGGCTCCGACCCGGGCAGCATGGTCACGCGCGCGAAGAAGGTGCCCGGCGGCTATTCGCTGTCCGGCGCGAAGATGTGGATCACCAACTCGCCGATCGCCGACGTGTTCGTCGTGTGGGCGAAACTGGAAGAAAACGGCAAGGACGCGATCCGCGGCTTCATTCTCGAGAAGGGCTGGAAGGGCCTGTCGGCGCCGGCGATCCACGGCAAGGTCGGGCTGCGTGCGTCGATCACCGGCGAGATCGTCCTCGACGAGGTGTTCGTGCCCGAAGAGAACCTGATGCCGGACGTGAGCGGCCTGCGCGGCCCGTTCACGTGCCTGAACTCGGCGCGCTACGGGATCGCCTGGGGCGCGCTCGGCGCAGCCGAGTCCTGCTGGCACACCGCGCGCCAGTACGTGCTCGACCGCAAGCAGTTCGGCCGCCCGCTCGCCGCGAATCAGTTGATCCAGAAGAAGCTCGCCGACATGCAGACCGAAATCACGCTCGGCCTGCAAGGCGTGCTGCGTCTCGGCCGGATGAAAGACGAAGGCACGGCGGCCGTCGAGATCACGTCGATCATGAAGCGCAACTCGTGCGGCAAGGCACTCGACATCGCGCGGCTCGCGCGCGACATGCTCGGCGGCAACGGCATCTCGGACGAATTCGGCGTCGCGCGCCACCTCGTGAACCTCGAAGTGGTGAATACGTACGAAGGCACGCACGACATCCATGCGCTGATCCTCGGCCGCGCCCAGACGGGCATCCAGGCATTCTTCTGATCATTCGCGTGCACGGCACGGCGCCCTTCGCGCCGCATCGTCGCCGCTGAAACGACACGGCCCGCCCGGCATCGCTGCCGGGCGGGCCGTTTTCATCGACGCGCGTTCGTCACGCGCCGCCGAGGCGGCAGCCGCTCCTTACTTGTTCGGCTGCGGCGTGAGGCGCAGGTACGGGCGCACGGCGTTGAAACCCTTCGGGAAGCGTTTCTTCAGCTCTTCCGGATCCTGCAGCGACGGCACGATCACGACGTCGTCGCCGTCCTTCCAGTTGCCGGGCGTCGCGACCTTGTAATTGTCGGTCAGCTGCAGCGAGTCGATCACGCGCAACACTTCGTCGAAGTTACGGCCGGTGCTGGCCGGATAGGTGATGGTGAGCCGCACCTTCTTGTTCGGGTCGATCACGAACAGCGAGCGCACCGTCAGCGTTTCGTTCGCGTTCGGGTGGATCATGTCGTACAGCTGCGAAACCTTGCGGTCCGCGTCGGCGATGATCGGGAAACCGACCACGGTCGACTGCGTTTCGTTGATGTCGTTGATCCAGCCCTTGTGCGATTCGACGCCGTCGACCGACAGCGCGATCACCTTCACGTTGCGCTTCTCGAATTCGCCCTTCAGCTTCGAGGTCAGCCCGAGTTCAGTCGTGCACACCGGCGTGTAATCGGCCGGGTGCGAGAACAGGACACCCCAGCTGTCGCCCAGCCACTCGTGAAACTTGATGGGGCCCAGGCTCGATTCCTGCTCGAAATCCGGTGCGATGTCGCCAAGACGCAGACTCATGATGTTCCCTCCTCGAACGATGCTGGTTGAAACCGCGCGCTGGATGGCGCGGGACAGTCCATCAGCTTACGGGAAGCAATGAGACATGCGAACGATTATTACGTTTGATATTCATACTTTTTTGTCATTTTTGCCGGGTGGCGGCGCGGCACGAATGGCGCCCAAGGAAACTTTTCGTATCGTCTGAAGCTCTGTTGACGATTACGAGTCGTTTACCATGCAGTCTTGCACTGCCGCCGTTTATTTGTCCCGGCTCGCCAGCGGGCAGGCGTTTCGCTAGGATGTGAACCTGCAGCATGACAGCATGAAGGGAGTTGCAATGTCGGAAATCAACAAGGAGAAACTGATGTCGGATATCAAAACCGTTCTCGCGGACGCCGAGGATCTGCTCAAGCAAGCGGCGAGCAGCACGGGCGACCGTGCGGCCGAACTGCGCGAAAAAGCCCTGTCGCGCTTGAAGCAGGCCAAGGAAAAGGCAACCGACGTCCAGGTCGTGGTGGTCGAGAAAGGCAAGAAGGCCGCGCGCGCGACCGACGACTACGTGCACGAGCATCCGTGGACGTCGATCGGCGTCGCCGCCGGCGTCGGTGTGCTGATCGGCCTGCTGATCAACCGCAAGTAACGCGCTCGGCGCCGTTCCGCCCCATGCGCCGCCCGGTGCGGCACATGGGCGCCGAAGCCGGCCGGCGGTTCGCCGCCGGCCAGCTTTGACCTAGACGCTCACTGCGCGCGCAAGCGCCTTATCCATGACGACAGACACCCACTCGCAGCCGTCCGGCCAGGGACCGTTGCGCCGCTTCGTCGGCTCCGCGATCGGCCTGCTGCAGACGCGCCTCGAACTGGTCGGCATCGAACTCGCCGAGGAGAAGGAACGCCTGATGGGCGTGCTGTTCCTCGGGCTCGCGGCGATGATGCTCGCGACGATGGCGCTCATCAGCCTGACCGTGCTCGTCACGATCGCGTTCTGGGACACCTACCGGTGGCAATCGCTCGCGGTCATCACCGCGCTGTACGCGATCGCCGGTATCGCATGTGCGCTGAAGGCGCGCACGGGCCTGCGCGAGGCGCCGACCGTGTTCGAAGCAACGCTCGCCGAGCTCGAGAAAGACCGCGAGGCTTTCCGCGGCAAGCCGTGAACGCAGTCGCGCTCACCCCTCTCACCTACTTCGCCGACGCGCCATGAGCCAGAACGTCACGGGCCACTCGCCCCGCCCCCATCCGTCGCGATCGAAGTGGAGCGCGTCGCAGCATCGCGCGCTCCGCAAGGAATTGCTGATCCTGCGATCCGAGGTCGAGCGGCTCGAGCTTGCCGAAGCCGCCGCCGAAATGCGCCACGCCGTCACGCGCTTCAGCTGGCTCAAGGTGTTCATCCCCGGCCTGTCGAGCGGCAAGTTTAGCCAGTCCGCCAAGAACCTGAACGCGAACCTCGGCCAGCTCGTCAACCAGTATCCGATGCTGAGTTCGCTCGCGTCGCTCGTGCTGGCGAAACCCATTCGATCGCTGCTGCGCGCGAGCGCGGGCCCCGCGCTGAAGTGGGGCACCGTCGGCTTCGCCGCGTGGGAGTTCTACCGGATCTGGAAACAGTCGCGCGATGAACGCGGAATGGCCGCGAACGACGACTGATACGCAACGACGGGCGTGCACGGCCATCTGGCGGCGCGCGTTTTCCGTGCGTGAACGTGTGAACGTGTGATCGGGCGATCAGCGCACGCCCCAGCATGTCCGCTCCAGTGTCTCGGACGCTGCGTCGCTCGATCCCGTACTGCCTTTCGTGCCGTCCGAACGCAGCGTGAATGCGCCGCATGCATCGGCACGCATCGGGCCTGCCTCGAGCGGGTTCGCAACGAGTTCGTAGACGACCTGCGCATCATCGTCGACCGATCGCTTCAACCCCACGCGGTAAATCGCCTGCCCGTCCGGCGGTGCCTGTGCGTATGCATCCGGCAACGTCTGCGGCGCCGGGCCATCGAGCGTTTCGAGATATTGAGCGGCGCGATACAGCGCGGCAACCGCGGACGCGCGATGCATGCGCGCGACATATTCGCGATACGACGGGATGCCCCACGCGGCCAGCGCGGCGACGATCGCGAGCACGATCATCAGTTCGAGCAACGTGAACGCCGCCGACCGGCGCAGCAATCCAGGCGCTTTCATCGATGCACCGCCGCGACGCGACGCCAGCGCTGCGCCACGATGCGTCCGTCGCGCAGCGCGACCTGGCTCTGCAGCCAGACCACGCTCGACGCATGGCCGCCGACACCACGCGCGGTGACGAGGTAAGCACGACTCCCTTGCGGACCGACGCCTCGCCAGGCTTCGATCAGGCAACGCGGCGGCCGGGCCGCCATCGGCCAGGAGGCGAACGGCGCGAATGCATCGTCGACGCCCAGCGCGGGCGTACGCCGCCATGCATCCGGCTCGCCGGGTGACAGAGGTTCGTCCATGTACGGCGCCCCGCCGCGGAGCAATCGCGCGGTACAGGCTGCCAGTGCTGCGTCGGCTGCGTGAAATGCAATCAACCGGTCCGACAATGCACGCGTGCGGCGCGATTCCGTCAGCGCGGATTCGAACCATGTACCGGTCAGCGCGGCGACCGCCGCGCCGACAGCGATCACGGCAGGCAGTGCAAGGCCCGCGTCGCGACGCCAGCCGCGGCTGGCGGATGGAAAGCGTGCGCGCGTCGTTCTTCCGCTCAGCATGAGGCCCTCACCGCTTGCTGTGAGTCGAAGAAAGCAACGATGCGCCCCCTTGCGCGGACGGCCGCGATTCGCATCGCAAGCTCGCCGACGAATCCGGTTGCATGGATCATCGCACTACCTCGTGGTCCTGCGCCGCGTCGCGGACGGGATCCGCGAATGCGACCGCGGCATTGCGCAACGCGACGATTCGATGCAGCACCAGATGCGCGCGATCGTCCCGCGAAACGGCCGTGCGGCCGTCGCAATCGACATGACGCGCGGGCCCGTCAATCGGTTCGCCACGCGCCCGCACGCATACGTGCACGGCGACGACATCGCGCCAGTCGCCGGCGCCCATCGCTTCCGCGTCGACGAACCGCGCGCCTTCGCGACGCAGATAGCGGACCCGCAGCTGATCGATGCCGGACACGACGGGCTGCGGCGTACCCGGGCGCCCGCTTCCCTCGCAGTACAACTCGGGCTCGCCCGTCGACGGGCTGACATGCGCGTCGAAACGGTTTTCCACGAGCGGCCGCTCACCGGGAGCACCGACACCCTGCCCGAGACAATCCGACACCTGTGCACCGACCGTCGGCCACGTCGACACGGCATCGCCGACATACCGAACCAGCACCGCATCCGACGTTGCGCGCACGGCTTCGCAGCGCACCTGCGCGCCATCGCCTCGCACGCGCCCCGCGGAACAACCGAACACCGGCGGCAGCGATGACGCCCCTTCGACATCGAGCGGACGAAACCCGGCCATCTGGATCTGCTGGCCGATCAGCATCAGCGCGGTCGCGGCCGCATCGCGCATCCGGAACCCGTCTTCGGCGCGCCGCTGCGCGATGCGCTGGGCGTGGTACAGCGCACCGGCCGCGGCAAGCACGAGCAGGCCGACGGTCATCGCGATCAGCACTTCGAGCAGCGTATGCGCGCGGCTGCGGCGATCAGCGTTCGTCCGCATCGGCATGGGCCTCCCGAAACGGTATCCGCACGCACGACGCCGGCTTGACCGTAGCGCCCGCACCTTCACATCGCGTGGAAGTCGCCGCGTAGGCGTTGGTGTCGCGCCAGCCGACCATCACGTAGCGGACACCGGCCGGCCCATCGTCGAGCGTCATCGTGCCGCCGGGCAGCGATGCAGCCGCGAGCGCCGCGATGCCGTCGTCGGCGCCCGTCGCCGCACGCCGGCGCTCGATGCGAGCGTCGGCCAGCCACAGCGCGCGTTCACGCCAGATCGTCGCCCGCTGCGCGCGCGTCATCGCGAGCTGACTGCCGGCCACGGCCAGCATCACGGTTGCGAGCAACGCGATGGCCAGCACCGCTTCGAGCAGCGACGTGCCGCGCATCGACTTGCGCGCGCACTTCATGCCGCGTCGCAACGACCGGCGACGACGCGTGCCCGACCGCCCGCCGCGATCCGGATGCAGCGCGACACGCGTGCGTCATCGCCGGGCAGCGCACGCTGCGGACGTAATTCGAAACGCCGGATCCCGCCGATCACCTGGCCTGCCGACGGCGCAAATGCCAGATCGTGCGCCGCGCCCGCGATAGCGACGTCGGCATCGCGCGGATAGCGCCGCAGCACGCGCGACCGCCCGTCGAACTGCCCACTGACGATCCAGCCACACGACCATTCCGCCGGATCGCACCGCTCGCCCGAACGCACGCAGTCGCCATCGCGCCCGGCCCTGCACAGCGTGACACGCACGCCGAGACGCGTCGCCTCGGTGCGCGCGAACGACAGCGCACCGAGCAGCGCGAGCGCGCGGGCCTCCACGCGTTCGCGCATGCGCCACTGATCGAATGCGGGTGCGGCGTAAAGTCCGATCGCGGCTGCCAGCGCGATCGCGACCATCAACTCGACGAGCGTAAAGCCGCCGCATCGCATGCGTTTTTCAACACCCTGCCGGTGCAGTCCCATCGCGATCGCCCTCCGTCAACGTGATGCGTCGACTGTAGCGACGCGAGCGAACGCGCGCCATTAGCCGAACGGCCGACTGGCGACATGCGATCGCAGCCGACACAATCGGCGCGAACTGAACCCACGGAGAAGACGATGAACGGACGCAGCGCGTCAGCGCTTACGCGGAGGCTTGGAGGGGGACGCGCGACGGAACTCTTCGATCACGTCGGCAAATTCGGAAACGTCCTCGAACCGGCGATAAACCGACGCGAAACGGACATAGGCGATCGTATCGAGGCCGCGCAGCTCGTTCATCACGAGTTCGCCGAGCTTCTCGCTACGCACTTCACGCTCGCCGGTTGCGAGCAGCTGATATTCGATGCGGGCGACCGCCGCGTCGATCGCGTCAGCCGCAACCGGCCGCTTGCGCAGCGCGAGTTGCATGCTGGCGACGATCTTGCGACGGTCGAATTCCGTGCGGCTGCCGTCCTTCTTCACGACGGCCGGCAGGTTCAGCTCGACCCGTTCGTACGTCGTGAAGCGCTTGTCGCAAGCCGAGCAACGACGGCGCCGACGAATCGCGGCGCCATCTTCGGACACGCGCGAGTCGACGACCTGCGTGTCCTCATGCCGGCAGAACGGGCAGCGCATGCCGGATCAGCGATAGACCGGGAAACGCTTGGTCAGCTCGGCCACTTGCGCGCGCACGCGCTCGATCGTCGCTGCATCTTCCGGGTTCTCGAGCACGTCGGCGATCAGGTTGCCGACCTGCTCGGCTTCCGCCGTGCCGAAGCCGCGCGTCGTCATCGCCGGCGAACCGAGGCGGATGCCGCTCGTCACGAACGGCTTTTCCGGATCGTTCGGGATCGCGTTCTTGTTCACCGTGATGTGCGCAGCACCGAGTGCCGCTTCCGCTGCCTTGCCCGTGATGTTCTTCGCGCGCAGGTCGACCAGCATCACGTGGCTTTCCGTGCGGCCCGACACGATCCGCAGGCCACGCTTGACCAGCGTTTCAGCCAGCACGCGTGCGTTCTCGACGACCTTCTGCTGATATTCCTTGAACTCCGGCGACAGTGCTTCCTTGAACGCCACCGCCTTGCCGGCGATCACGTGCATCAGCGGGCCGCCCTGGATACCCGGGAAGATTGCCGAGTTGATCTGCTTCTCGTACTCGGCCTTCATCAGGATCACGCCGCCGCGCGGGCCGCGCAGGCTCTTGTGCGTCGTCGTCGTGACGAAGTCCGCGTGCGGCACCGGGTTCGGGTACACGCCCGCGGCGATCAGGCCGGCGTAGTGCGCCATGTCGACCATCAGGTATGCGCCGACCGACTTCGCGATCTTCGCGAGACGCTCGAAGTCGATCTTCAGCGCGAATGCCGATGCACCCGCGACGATCAGCTTCGGCTTGTGCTCGTTTGCCAGCTTCTCGGCCGCGTCGTAGTCGATGTCTTCCTGTTCGTTCAGGCCATAGCTGACGACGTTGAACCACTTGCCCGACATGTTCACCGGCGAGCCGTGCGTCAGGTGGCCACCATGCGCGAGGCTCATGCCCATGATCGTGTCGCCCGGCTTGAGCATCGCGAAGAACACGCCCTGGTTCGCCTGCGAACCCGAGTTCGGCTGCACGTTCGCGGCTTCCGCGCCGAACAGCTGCTTCACGCGGTCGATCGCCAGTTGCTCGACCACGTCGACATACTCACAGCCGCCGTAGTAGCGCTTGCCCGGATAACCTTCCGCGTACTTGTTCGTGAGCTGCGAGCCCTGTGCGGCCATCACGGCCGGGCTCGTGTAGTTTTCCGACGCGATCAGCTCGATGTGATCTTCCTGGCGGCGGTTTTCCTGCTCGATCGCTGCAAAGAGTTCGGGATCGACGTTCGCGATGGTGCTTTGGGCTCTGTCAAACATACGGTTTCCGTTAAGTGTGTACAGGTTGACCGGGGCGGCCGAGTACATTGCGCTGCTGGCGGAACCAGCTCGACGTGGCGGAAGAATCCGTATGACGCGAGACAGGACAGCCACCGGCGATGCACGCAACGGCGCACAACGGCTGCCCAGGCGAACGGCAAAAACGGTGCCCCGCGCTTCACGGTGGGATGCTCCACCTTGAACCCGAAGGGTTCTATCGCCAGTCACGCAGGGGTGATGAGCGCGTTAGTTTATTGGATGCGTCATGAATAGGCAACCGCGCGGCAGCGGCCCCGAAGCAATAAGGGCCAGACTCTATGCACCCGTGCCGACGCGCTTTGGCGCCTTGCCGCGGTGCGGCAATCTCAGTAGGCTTGCGGGATACTATCCGCTACTTTGTTACCGACCAGGAGCAGCAATGATCGTGTTCGTCACAGGCGCGTCCGCCGGCTTCGGCGCCGCAATCACCCGAGCCTTCGTCAACGGCGGCCATCGCGTCGTCGCAACCGCGCGCCGCAAGGATCGTCTCGATGCGCTCGCGGCCGAACTCGGCGACGCACTGCTGCCGCTCGAGCTCGACGTGCGCGACCGCGCCGCAGTAGAAGCCGTGCCGGCCGCCCTTCCCGCCGAATTCGCGGCGCTCGACGTGCTCGTCAACAACGCCGGTCTCGCGCTCGGTGTCGAGCCGGCCCACAAGGCCAGCCTCGACGAGTGGCAAACCATGATCGATACGAACTGCTCGGGCCTCGTGACCGTCACGCACGCGTTGCTGCCCGGCATGATCGAGCGCGGCCGCGGCCATATCTTCAACCTCGGTTCGGTGGCCGGTACCTATCCGTATCCGGGCGGGAACGTATACGGCGCAACCAAGGCTTTCGTCAGACAATTCAGCCTGAACCTGCGCGCCGACCTGATCGGCACGCCGTTGCGCGTAACCGACATCGAGCCGGGCCTCTGCGGCGGCACGGAATTCTCGAACGTCCGCTTCCGCGGCGACGATACGAAGGCGGCGAACGTCTACCAGAACGTCCAGCCGCTCACGGCCGAGGACATCGCCGACACGATCTACTGGATCGCGACGCGCCCCGCGCACGTCAACATCAACACGATCGAGATGATGCCGGTCGCCCAGGCTCCGGCCGGCCTCACGATCCATCGCGGCTGACACGACGGGCGCAGCCGCGGGCCCGCCTCCGGCCGGCCTGCGGCATGCTACGCCGTACTACATTCCGTTACGAATCGGTTACGAATCCGGCCTCGGCCTTCCGGTAAAATGCGCGCCATGACTCAGCCTACCCGCTCCCCGGACGCGCACTCCGGCTTCACCTGGCCGGTACGCGTGTACTACGAGGACACCGACGCAGGCGGCATCGTCTTCTATGCCAACTACCTGAAATTCTTCGAGCGCGCTCGCACCGAATGGCTGCGCGCGTGCGGCATCGACCAGCGTCGGCTCGCCGACGACACGGGCGCGATCTTCATCGTCCGCAGCACGTCGCTCGACTACCGCGCTCCGGCGCGACTCGACGACACGCTGACGATCACGAGCCGGCCCGGACGCATCGGCCGCGCCTCGGTGGAATTCACGCAGGAAGCGTGGCGTGGCGACACGCTGCTCGTCGCCGGGCACATCCGCCTCGGCTGCGTCGAACAGATCGGCATCCGGCCCGCGGCGATCCCGCCGGTCGTGCTCGACGCGCTGCAACGCGGGCCCGTCATCGACGCCGGGCAGACTGCCGTACTGTCAACGAAGCTCGGATGAGCACCGTTTAGACAAGGCCCATGAACTTGCCTTCCTGAATCGATACTAAGCAAGGTTCGGCGCCAGGCCAGGCCGGCGCGCCGCGCCACACGCATACCGTGCGCCCTCGCCGGACACCCCCGAAGGGACGTTACTCAAACCTCTATGAACACTTCTCAAGACCTGTCGATCATTTCCCTCGTCCTCAACGCGAGCGTGCTGGCCCAGGCCGTGATGGGGCTGCTGTTGCTGCTGTCGCTGATGTCGTGGACCTTCATCTTCCGCAAGTGGTTCGCGATCCGCCGCGCACGCGCGCAGACCGAACGCTTCGAAAGGGATTTCTGGTCGGGCGGCGACCTGCAGGCGCTGTATCAGAGCGCGGCCAACAACCGTCACACGATCGGCGCGCTCGAGCGGATCTTCGAATCGGGGATGCGTGAATTCCTGAAGGCGAAGGAAAAGCGCATCAGCGACCCGGGTCTCGTGCTCGACGGGGCACGCCGCGCGATGCGCGCGTCGTTCCAGCGCGAAATGGACGTACTCGAAGCGAACCTCGCGTTCCTCGCGTCGGTCGGCTCGGTCAGCCCGTACATCGGCCTGTTCGGCACCGTCTGGGGGATCATGAACTCGTTCCGCGGCCTCGCGAACGTGCAGCAGGCGACGCTCGCGAACGTCGCACCGGGCATCGCCGAGGCGCTCGTCGCCACCGCGATCGGCCTGTTCGCCGCGATTCCGGCGGTGGTCGCGTACAACCGCTACGCGCACGACATCGACCGCCTCGCGATCCGCTTCGAGACCTTCATCGAAGAGTTCTCGAACATCCTGCAGCGCCAGGCCCAGTAAGGAGCACGCCATGGCAGGAAGCCCCATTCGATCCAGCATGCGCGGCGGCCGCTCGCGCCGCGCGATGGCCGACATCAACGTCGTGCCGTACATCGACGTGATGCTGGTGCTGCTCGTGATCTTCATGGTCACGGCACCGCTCGTCGCCCCGTCGATCATCAATCTGCCGACCGTCGGCAACGCAGCACCGCAGGAACAGACGCCCCCCGTCGTCGTCAACATCAAGGCCGACCGCACGATGAGCGTCAAGTACAAGAGCGACGCCGGCGCGACGCAGGAAGACACGATGACCAAGGCCGAGCTCGACAGCTTCATCTCGGCCCGGCAGGCCGATCATCCCGACCAGCCCGTCGTGATCGCGGCCGACAAGACCGTGCAGTACGATGCGGTCATGACCGTGATGTCGGACCTGAAGGCGCGCGGCGTCAAGCGCGTCGGCCTCCTCGTCAAATCGCAATGAACCGGCAGCAATCCACGCGCGGCAACGCCTACCCGTCTCAGCCCCCGCGCGAGCGCGGCACCTGGCGCGCGTTCGCGCTCGCCGCGCTGATGCACGTGCTGCTCGCGCTGTTCCTCTATCACGGCGTGCAGTGGCAGAACAGCACGCCGGCCGGCTCCGAGGCCGAGCTGTGGACCGAGGTGCCCGACGTGCCCGCGCCGCGGCCCGTCGTCACGCCCGCGCCGCCCGCGAAGCTCGCACCGCCCCCTCCCCCGGTCCGGGACGAGCAGGCGGACATTGCGCTGCAGCAGAAGAAGCGACAGCAGGAAGCCGCCGCGCGCGAAGCGCTGCTCGAGCAGCAGCGCCGCGCGCAGCAACTGAAGGCCCAGCAAGAGGAAACCCGGCGCGAGCAGCTCGCGGCCCAGCAGGCTGCCGCGCTCGCCGCGCAGAAGGCCGCCGAGCGCGAACGGCAGAAGCAGGCGGACAAGCTCAAGCAACAACAGCTCGTGGAGCAGCAGAAGCTCGAACAACAGAAACTCCAGCAGCAGAAACAGCAGCAACAGAAGCAGGCGCAGCTGGAAGCGCAGCAGGCAGCGAAGGCCAGGGCCGACGCGGCCGCGAAGGCGAAGGCGGAAGCCCAGGCCAAGGCGAAGGCTGAAGCGACGGCGCGCGCGAAGGCCGACGCGGCAGCGAAGGCGAAGCTCGACCGTGAGCGCAACGCGCGCCTCGCGCAGATGCAGGGCATGTCCGGCGCCGGCGAAGGCGGCGGCGAGGGCCTCGCGAAAAGCGGCACCGGCACGGGCTCCGGCGGCAATGCCGCATCGCCCGGCTATCCCGACAAGGTGCGTCGCCGCGTGAAGCCGAACATCGTCTGGGGCGGCGAGCGCGCGGGCCTGACGACCGTCGTCGCGATCCGCTGCACGCCGTCGGGCGACGTGCTCAGTGTTTCGATCCGCCGTTCGAGCGGAAATTCGGGGTGGGATCAAGCCGTGGTCAATGCGATCCAGTCGTCGGTCCCATTGCCGCCCGATTCTAACGGTCGTACCCCGTCCGACATTACGATTACCTTCAAGGCGGCGGAGTGATCGCAAATGCGCTTACACTCCGTGCGTCGCTGCCGGACGGGAACGAATCGGGTATTTTTACTGTCTCTGCGGTTGCGCAGCGATCCAAGTCACATGGGAAGCAAGAAGCATGAGTTTGATGACGAAACTAGGTTTCAGGGCACTCGTGGCCTCGTGTCTGATTGCGGCCGGCGGCGCCGCTAACGCGCAGGTCAACGTGCTGATCACCGGCGTCGGTTCGACCCAGTTCCCCATCGCCACCGCGAACTTCGCGAACGAGGCAGGCCTGCCGCAGCAGGTCACGTCGATCGTCCGCTCCGACCT
Source organism: Burkholderia sp. BCC1996 (assembly GCF_905339955.1). Taxonomy (NCBI): domain Bacteria; kingdom Pseudomonadati; phylum Pseudomonadota; class Betaproteobacteria; order Burkholderiales; family Burkholderiaceae; genus Burkholderia; species Burkholderia sp. BCC1996. The sequence continues at coordinate 294,686 of NZ_CAJPHM010000006.1, read as the reverse complement.
CGCCCGTAGCGGCAAATTCACCAATATCGACGCGGGCAGCACGCCCGTGCCCGAGACCGCATCGGTCGATCTCGGCGCATGGAAGGCCAAGGGCGCGAATGCGTTCGTCGCCGGCAGCGTGAACCGCGAAGCGAACGGCCAGTACAAGGTGAACTTCATCCTGTACGACACCGTGAAGCAGCAAAGCCTCGGCGGCCTGTCGCTGACGGCCACCGACACCACGCTGCGCACGGCCGGCCACAAGATCGCCGACTACATCTACCAGAAGCTGCTCGGCGTGCGCGGCGTGTTCGCCACGCGCCTGTCGTACGTGATCAAGACGGGTAACCGCTACCAGCTGCAGATCTCGGATTCGGACGGCCAGAACCCGCGCATCGCGCTGTCGAGCACCGAGCCGATCATCTCGCCGTCGTGGTCGCCGAGCGGCACGAAGGTCGCGTACGTGTCGTTCGAGCGCAAGAAGCCGATCGTCTACATCCATGACCTGCCGACCGGCCGCCGCTACATCGTCTCCGACCAGAAGGGCAACAACAGCGCGCCGGCGTGGTCGCCGGACAGCAACACGCTGGCCGTTGCCCTGTCGCTGACCGGCAATACGCAAATCTATACGGTCAATGCAACCGGTGGCGGTCTGCACCGGCTCACGCAGAGCAGCTCGATCGATACCGAGCCGTTCTACTCGCCGGACGGCCGCTGGATCTATTTCACGAGCGATCGGGGCGGCGCGCCGCAGATCTACCGGATGCCCGCGCAAGGCGAAAGCGCCGGCGCGGCACAACGCGTGACCTTCACCGGCAGCTACAACACCAGCCCGCGCATCAGCCCGGACGGCAAGCTGCTCGCCTACATCTCCCGCACGGGTGGGGGGTTCAAGCTGTACGTTCAGGATTTGCAATCCGGGGCGGCGAACGCCGTCACGAATACCAATCGCGACGAATCGCCGAGCTTCGCGGCAAACGGCCAGTACCTTCTCTACGCGACCCAGTCGGGTGGTCGTAACGTGCTGGCAGCAGTGCCCTCCGACGGCAGCGCGCCGCCGCAAATCCTGTCCGTCCAGGGCGGCTCCGTTCGTGAGCCGTCGTGGGGGCCCTTCATGCAATGACCACAAGGAGAGTAACCATGATGTCGAATAAAGCTCGTCTGGCCCTGGCCGTGATGATGATCAGCGCGCTCGCAGCGTGCAAGTCGGGTGTGAAGCTCGACGACAAGGCCAACGCAGGTGCGATGAGCACGCAGCCGAGCGCCGACAACGTCGCGCAAGTGAACGTCGATCCGCTGAACGATCCGAACAGCCCGCTCGCAAAGCGCAGCATCTACTTCGACTTCGACAGCTATTCGGTGAAGGACGAGTACCAGCCGCTGATGCAGCAACACGCTCAGTACCTGAAGAGCCATCCGCAGCGTCACGTGCTGATCCAGGGCAACACCGACGAGCGCGGCACGAGCGAGTACAACCTCGCGCTGGGCCAGAAGCGTGCGGAAGCTGTCCGCCGCGCGATGGCACTGCTCGGCGTGAACGACTCGCAGATGGAAGCCGTGAGCCTCGGCAAGGAAAAGCCGCAAGCGTCGGGTCACGACGAAGCATCGTGGGCGCAGAACCGTCGCGCCGACCTCGTCTACCAACAGTAAGTAACGGAAGAGTTGCCGTATGACGCACCGTGTATCCTGGCTGCGCATCGCCGCAGCGTTCTGCGTCGTCGGCGCGGCGTGGTCGGCCGCGCCGGCGCACGCCGGCATGTTCGACGACAACGAGGCGCGCCGCGCCGTGCTCGATCTGCGCAGCAAGAGCGACAACCTGTCCAGCCAGCTGTCGGCCGCCCAGCGTACGATCCTCGATCAATCCGGCCGTATCGACCAGCTGAACCAGCAGGTCGCGACGCTGCGCGGCGAGAACGAGGATCTGACGAACCGGCTGACGACGCTCGAACGGCAGCAGAAGGAGTACTACCAGGATCTCGACACGCGGCTCAAGAAGTTCGAGCCGCAACAGGCGACGATCGATGGTGTCGAAGGCACCGTGCAGCCGGGTGAAACGGATGCGCTCAGCGCGGCGCAGCAGCAATTCCGCAACGGCAACTTCAAGGCTGCCGCGGCCTCGTTCCGCAGCTTCATCGCGAAGTACCCGCAGAGCCCGTACCAGCCGACCGCGCAGTACTGGCTCGGCAATGCGCAATACGCGCTGCGCGACTACCGCGGCTCGACCGCGACGTGGCAAGCGATCGTGAGCAAGTATCCGCAGCATCCGCGTGCGGCCGACGCGCTCGTCGCGATCGGGACGAACCAGCTCGAGCAAGGCCAGAAGGCGGCCGCGAAGAAGACGTTCGAGCAGGTCGTGTCGCAGTACGCCGGATCGAACGCTGCGCAGACCGCGCAGGGCAAGATCGAGAGCATCAAATAAATTACCGTGTCGAATTGTTGACAGCCCTTCAATTCGCCGATATAATTTTTTGCTCTTTGGGTCGCTGCCGAAGTTGTTAAAGCGACGAACCGACAGGTTTCAAGAACGTGGGGTGGTAACTCAGTTGGTTAGAGTATCTGACTTTTAATCAGAGAGTCGAGGGTTCGAGTCCCTCCCACCCTACCAACTATCTTTGATAGTGCAAATAGCCTCCCGTGCGGAGGCTTTTTTGCGTCTGCTGCTTTTGCGCGGGCACGGCGCCGCCTCCCTGCCCGCAATGCCCCGTTACGCGTGCGCGCCCGTGACACTATGCTGCTCGCCAATCATGTGCTGGACCGCTATCGCAGCGACAGCTTGCACCATATCCGATCATCGAGACCGCGTGCGATCCCGATCCTCGCCTGTCGACACCGAGGATCGGTTGCATGGAGGTCTACGATTGGATTCGCGCCAAGGTGGAATCCGATCGGAAGGGAGTCGATGCGAAAAGCTTCCCACCATTCAAGACCCGTTGATTCGCCAACGGTCCACACACCATTGATGCACCATGTGCCGCAAACGCAACGCAACGCCGCCGGCGTCTCGCTCATTTCACGGCGCGAGGCCCGGCAAACTGAGCCAATCTACAAAACAGAGCTAGGCGAAGGAAGCGTGGTGAGTAGCTTTGTTGTTATCTGAGCTCGGACGCTCGAAGACTTCCGGAAGCCGTCTGGCACCACGCCTCGCTGGACCTCCCATTGACGAGCGTAGTGCAGACGTGATGTGCGAACCAATGGAGAAACTGCTTCGAGCATCCGCCGAACAGCGCTGTGCTGCGGTAACTGAGACATGCAATGCCTGAAGCGCCCTGCCACTCCAAAAAATCGCGCTAACCCGCAAGCGACCGCTCGGATTACTCGGTAAACGCATCAATGAGCGCCAAAAGCGCCTCGCGCTTGCGCGCGTCGAGAGCGCGAAATCCAGAAACAACGCGTTGCTCATCGGGGTTCTCGAGGCGAGCCCCCTCTACTCCGGTAAGGACATAGCAGACGTCCACACCTGCACCGGCGATTGCGCTCAGGTAATCGGAGTTCGGTCGACGCAAGCCCTTTTCGTACTGGTACTGCGCGTGCTGCTGGACCCCACCAAGATCTGCCAACTCGGTCTGATTCAGCCCTAAACGCAATCGCTCCCTTTTCAGGCGCGCCTCAAACCCATTCATTTGATATGATTTTCCCTTGAAAAAATATCAATAAGTCCTAAACTCAGATTCAGAAACATCCGATTGCCAGCCTGTCGCGCCACTGCGAGGAAAAGCAGCATACCCCGCTGATCGCGACTCCTCGATGCGGAGGTTACATGTCATTCACATACGAAATCTGCGGCGCGCTGTCCGTTCTCGACAACTTTCGCCACCAACACGCCCAGCGATTCGCCGAGAGTATCGCGAACCCCGCTGACGTCTATTTCGCCACCGACGCGGTCACTCATTCGCTCTTGATTCGCATTCGCGGCGTGCTCAATGACGATGAGGCTCGGTCCGTCGAGGAGGCGCTGGAGGAATTGTCCCAGAAATGGGCGCGTGCCGGCGCCATCTTCCGCCGCGTGCGATACGGTGAATCATCGTTTATTCCCATCGGCCTTGCCCAATACGTCGAACTGCTTGAAGAACTCGCCGACGAGCACCTGCAACTGGAGGCCTTCCTGCAACGCCAGGCCCGGATTCTGGAAAAGTTTCGGCCCTCCACCGCTTCACGCGCGAGAGAACGCTGACAGACCACGACAACCCTTGGCCTAGGATAACCGAAGCAACGGAGAAGACGATGGAAGAGCCAGCACGCTACGTCCTGTCGGGTGCGCTATCCGTTCAGGATGACTTGGAAGGTGAGCAGCTTGATCGAGTGTCTCGGCATCTGAGCGGCATAGCGACGGTGCACTTGAAGCACGACAAGGTGGCACACACCGTCTCACTGCGCATCTCAGGCGAATTGATGCGCGACGACGTGCGCTACATTGAGCAGCGCGTCGAGCGCTTCGCCGAGGAGAATGCCCGGGCCGCCGCGATTCTGCTGAGCGAGTGGAAATGCGAGACGAGCGAACTCGTCGTGGGCATGAACTGGGACGCTCAATGCCTGATCCGGCTGGGCGCGGTACAAGAACAACTCGCAAAACTCACCGAACGGTATTTCGACTTTCTGCTGCGGCTCGAGCCTCCTGACGCTCCCTTGCGCGGCCACCCACTTCTGTGCGTCGCCGTGGAGACCGACGACGATCGAAGGCTTGGCTAATGCGTGTGCTCGCAGGTCAAGGCTCTACGTAGTCTATCCGTGTGGCGCAGCAAAAGCGTCTCAGAAGCCGCACCGTGCCACGCCCTCCCCTATGCTGACCACACCGACCTACCTGAGAGCAAAGCCATCCCCGGGCATATGGCCCGCCAATCCCGGTGAGATGGCGGTCGCGCCCTGCGCGCGGCCCCTTCTTGAAACGAATCGTGCCGCGAGGCCATGGCCAGCCCCCTGATCTGTCAGCATATACGCGCCGAGCCCGTCGTGAGCACCGATCACCCAATGTGGATAACCGACCGAACCGGCAAATTTCCGTACAGATTGACTTGACCGGCAAATTTCCGTACAGTTGCATCAGGAGGTAAACGACCATGGCTACTACTCGATTTGAAGCCCGCATTGAGACGGACGTGCATGCAGTGATCCGGCGCGCCGCCGAGATCCAAGGGCGCACCATGTCAGACTTCGTCGTGTCTGCCGCTCGCGAAGCGGCGCAACGTGCAATCGCCGACGCTGAAATTATCCGGCTGTCGGTGACGGACTCCGAACGTTTCGCTCAAGCAATTCTGTCGCCGGCAGAACCCGTCGACGCGTTAAGGCGTGCGCTCGAACGCCACGATCAACTCCTGCGTGACGAATGAGCCGTTCATCACTTGTTGTCGCTGCCCTGGGACCGATTCATAACCGATCGCAATTCGCTTGCGGAACGCCAGCGCTAGACCGCTATTTGCGAGAGCAAGTCACGCAGGACGTTCGCCGAAAGATTGCTGCCTGTTTCGTCATGCTCGACGGCAACGTCGTTGTCGGCTACTACACGCTGTCAGCCGCCAGTATCACCCTTGCAGACTTACCGCATGATCTGGCGCGCAAGCTGCCACGATATCCGGCAATTCCAGCCGTGCGTATGGGGCGGTTGGCCGTTGACCAGACTTACCGAGGCAGGGGATTCGGAGCGGCGCTGCTCGTGAATGCGCTACAGCGTGCCGCGAGATCAGAAATCGCCGCAGTAGCCCTCACGGTCGATGCGAAGAACGAGACCGCCGCCACGTTCTATCGGCATTTTGGCTTTGAGCAACTGGCGAATGACCCATTGGCGTTGTTTTTGCCTTTGGCCACCGTGAAGTAAGGCATGCAACCAAGTTGGACGAATGCCCGTATCGGAATATCGAGCACGCGCCTCGCGTAGAACACCGGTCACGGACACTTCGCCTGCTTGGCGAACCGCGATAGCCCAGGCTCTTCAGCCGAAATTTTTTTCAGCACTCAGCGGATTGACCGAGAACTACACGGATGCGTGCACCCTGCGATACCTCGGCACGCCCTCTTGTTTCCGCTGAAAAATCGACCTAGATTCAAGCCAATCCGGTCCGGTCAACGTGCATGCGCAACCGAGCGCGTGCTTGCCCACGCCTTCACCTCGGTTCACTGATCACGAACGCCCATCGCGCAGTTCGTGACGAGCCTGCACCTGCACACTTTTTACGAGCCTCGCCATAGATCGCAGATACTCGGTATGCACAAGCGACTGCATTCCTGCGTGCACAGTGCCAGCGCTTGGGATGCTCTCGATGAGGAATGCCACCATGAAATTGCTCCCAATCATCACGCAACCGCTCAATGGACGGCAGTGCCGAGTGAAGGTTGACGCCTGGCCACGGCAAGGAAATCTTCGCCGGATGTGGAATGGTGGCCAATCAGATGACCATGAGCGCGTCTCACCGCGCCCGGTGTGGCTCGGGCGTCTTGTTATGCACACGGCCGAGCCGAAATTCGTTGAATTTCGGCTCAGTCAACAAGAAGCCGTGCGCCGCCAGATTGATATTGCTTCGCCGATCGCTTCTTGCTTCATACCGCGAGTCACGAGAGGCCTATTCGAAGGCACTCCCGATGCAATCCCCTTTGCCCCTGCAAACACACTTCCGCGTACCCGAGCAGGCAGTCACACGTGCGCCCGCCCCACGACAGATGCCCAACTCGTGGCAGGTGAACCGTGAACGCACCCCGGGCAAGACTCAGCGTCGAACTTGGGACGCTCAAAGCCGAATGGGAGGCGTGGTGCGCACAACGCGGCGTCACGCCCAGCGAGGGTTTGCGGCAGTTCGCAGCGAAGGCCATCGATCGGGCAGCCGACCGACCAGACACGCGACCATCGTTCCCCCCTCGAGATGGGCCCTGCATACGCATCGGGATTGGGCTCACTCGCACTGAGCACGAATGCGTCAGAGCCGCGGCCTATGTTAACGGTTTCACGGCCAACCGGTGGATCGTCGCGTTGATTCGGGCGCATCTCACCGGTGAACCGCAGCTTGGGAACCGAGAGTTGACACTTCTCGCAGAGTCAAATCAACAACTTGCGGTAATCCGTAAGCTACTCGGTGAGCTCATCAGGAGTTCAGACACGAGTCCCTCCCGGCAGGGACCCGCTTGGGAGGACACTCGCGCAGCAATTGACGCGCACCTACGCGCCGCGGCGAAGCTCGTGCGGAGCAACCTGGATCGATGGAGCCGCTGACATGGCCTTTCCCAAAACCTACGTCGATGCTCTGCTGGTCAACTGGGGAGATCGACTGTTTCACGAACCGCTTCGGCACGCCCGCGCTCAGCACCTATCGCATTGGACAATGCACCGACACGCCCTGCATTTGCGTGAGAAGCTGGTTGCAACGCTTGGGCATGCCCCGGAGGTGATGGTCAAGATTAGCAACAAGGGCGGAGGCGCGCAGGGGATGGCCGTAGTCCGTCGTCACTTGCGGTACATCTCGCGCAACGGTGATGTCGAGTTGGAAGATCAGGACGGGCATGGGATCACCGGAAAGACCGAGCTGAACGACCTCCTTGAGCAATGGCACTTGGGCGGCTGGGGAATTCCCCAAGAAAGCAAGCGTAGAGAGACCCTCAATGTGCTGCTGTCGATGCCTCCCGGTACAAATCGCCAAGCAGTTCGAGATGCGGCAAGCGCATTTGCGCACGAGACTTTCGGCGATGGGCGGCCATACGTCTTCGCGGTACACGATGATGAAGCACATCCTCATGTACACCTAAGTATCCATACACGTGGTCCTGATGGCCAGCGTCTCAATCCGCGCAAACAGGATTTGCATCAGTGGCGAGAATCCTTCGCGCGGCAATTGCGAGAACATGGTGTCGACGCGAACGCGACACCCAGAATAGTGCGCGGCCAAACTCAACGCTTTCCGAAACAAGCCGCTATTTGGATGGCAGCACAAGGCATGCCTCTCCGCTTTTACTCGCCGGTGATCGACGAAGAGGCACGCCAAGTTCGATGGGAGGCACATCTCGACACCTTGAGCGCTTGGCACGAAATCGCACACGCACTAGCCCATTCCAGCGTCCCCGAGGATCGGGCAATGGCAATCGACATAACAAACTTTGTGTCACGCATGCCCATCCGAGCGTTGAGTCCCGTGCACACCCCGCAACATCGCTGCCCGGCACCACAGCGCGACCATTCAGTCAATCGAGCGCCCGCGGCATACAGTCCGGATTTGCAATCAAATGAGCATTGCGCGCCATCGTTCGACATGGACATCTAATTGAGCTCGAGCGGTGCACGCCGGATATCGCGGCGCTGGTGACGCCGTCGTCGCGCACCAAATGGTGCAAGCGGATAGTCGATCGTAGTCGCCGGTGCTCGCGTCGATCTCGATGAAGTCGATCGAGCAGCCGGCGAGCGCGGCGATCTGCGCGCATGCGTCGGCGGGCAACCCGTCGTGCGTGATGATCCATTGCGCGAGTTACGCATGCGGCATGGCCTGGCCCGACAGCGCCCGCGCAAGACGCTTAAAGCTATCTCCAGTCTTCGCCCTTGCTAGGTCCTCCAGCACGAGCACGACCCAGCTCTCCGCGGATCGAGGCGGGTGCGCACCTCTCGTGCGCCGTTGCATATCGTCTGGCATGCGGCGTGTCTCCATCGTCATGCGCGGCGGCGCTGATGAAACGGAGGACGGGAAGCCAGCAGTGCTGCCGACGCCTTCAGATCGCGGCTACGTTCGTCGCGAGTGGGCTCATTCCATCACGGGGGGCGTGGAATCCGCGTCGGTGAAACGCGGCCTGGCGCTCTGCATGTCGCGCGTATTCTTCTGCACGGTCACCGCACCGAACAGCGCGAGCACAAACGACATCGCGTAGAAGCCCTTCTCGCTCAGTTGCAGCGTCGCATTGAAGAGCCGACGATCAGCAGCGCGATCGCGAGCAACAACGCGACCCAGCTGATCCCGTAGTAGATGCCGGTGACGGGAATGCCTTCCGCGCGATCCCGCACGCGCTTCTGCAGCGAGATCGCCGCGTACAGGCCGAACGCGAGCACGGTGAAGTGGTAGCCCTTCTCGTTGAGCAGCATGCCGGCGTTCCACAGGCCGATCAGGAATGCCGCGAAACCGGCGATCAGTGCGGCCCGCGACGCCGCGACGAATGCGAACGACGGCTGCTGGATAGTGGTCGGGTTCATTGCTTTTGCCCTCTCTTTCTTGTTGTGTCTTGTTCGGAATCGTTTTCGTTGGAATACGTTTCGCGCACGGTAGCGGCTTTGCCGCACCACACGACGATCGCGCTGCCGGTCTTACGTGCCCCGCTGCGCGCGCCGCCAGCGCCCCGGCGTCGTGCCGAGCACCGCACGAAACGCCTTGCCGAACGCCGCCTCGGACTGATAGCCGACCGCCTGCCCGATCTCCGCCTGGCCGCGCTGCGTGTCCTGCAGCAGCGCACATGCATGCATCATCCGAATCTGCGCGACGAACGCGCCGACGCTCATCCCGGCCTTCTCGCGGAAATGCCGCGCATAGGTCGCGCGCGACATCGCGGATGCCGCGCCGAGCGATTCGACCGTCCACGCTTGCGCCGGCGCCTGCAGCACGGCCTGGACCGACGGGCCGAGCCGCGCATCGGCAGCCAGCGCGAGCCAGCCGGCCGGCACGCGCGCATCGCGGCCGTACGCACGCAACGCGTAGGCGAGCAATGCCTGCCCCAGCGCGTTCACGATCGCGCGCGCACCCGGCTGCGCGCTCGATGCCTCGGCACGCAGCACGCTCGTCAGCAGTTGCAGCGACGCGGGCCCCGACGCCGCGCGCAGCCCGACATGCAGCACGCGCGGTAACGTACGCATCAGCAATTCACCGGCGCCGCGCGCATAAATGAAGCGCCCGCAGAGCAGGTCGACGCTCGCATCGGCCGGATCCGCGGGATCGCGATTCGACTTGACCGGCAGCACCGCGCCGCCGGCCGCGCCCGGCTCGCGCAGCGACGCGACCGGCGGCCGCGCGCCGCCACCGTCGACATCGGACACATCGTGCGCGTCGCCCGCCGGCAGCAGCACGAAGTCGCCGTCGGCCAGCCGCAGCGTGCGCCCGTCGGCCGTGCGCAGCCGGCACGTTCCGGACAGCAGCAGGTGAAACGCCGCCTCGCCGGGCGGCAACGGATCGTGCGGCATCGCGAACGGGCCGTCGAGCAGGCAGCGCACGTCGAGCTCGACATGGCTGCGGCCCAGCGACAACAGTTGACTCAACGCGTCCATGAGACGTTTGCGCTAAAAATTGACACTCTAGCGTATCGAAACCCTCAGCGCGAACGCTCAGAATAAGTCCTGCATCGCCCGAGATCGCGGCATCCGCCGCCTGATCCACCTCTTCTCGAAAGGACGCATCATGCTGAACTGGAACGAATACCGGAAGGAACTCACGACGCGCATCGGCGACATCGCGAAGCTCTCGCCCGACACGCTGGCCGGCTACAAGGCGCTGTCCGGCGCCGGCGCCAAGACAGGCCATCTCGACGCGAAGACGCGCGAACTGATCGCGCTCGCGGTGGCCGTCACGACGCGCTGCGACGGCTGTATCGCGGTGCACACGGCCGAAGCCACGAAGCATGGCGCAACCAGGGAGGAAGTGGCCGAGGCGCTCGGCGTCGCGATCGCGCTGAATGCGGGCGCGGCGCTCGTCTATTCGGCCCGCGTGATGGACGCGCTCGGCGAGTGACGCGCGCCTGAAGGGTGCGGCGCCCGCCGCATCCTTCGCGGACGACCGCCGGCGCAGCCGGCCAGCCGGCGGACGCGGCGCGGTCGCGTACGCCGGCGCCGCGAAGTCGGCTACCATGCGCGAGAAGATTCATCGCGAAGGAGCGCTCCATGTGCCGCTGGCTCGCCTATACGGGTAATCCGATCCATCTCGAGACCGTCCTGTTTCGCGCGAAGCATTCGCTGATCGACCAGAGCCTGCATTCGGAGCTGGGCGCCACGACCACCAACGGCGACGGGTTCGGCATCGGCTGGTACGGCCGCCCCGAGGAACTGCCGTTCCGCTATCGGTCCGTGCATCCCGCATGGAACGACCGCAACCTGCGCGAAGCCGCGCGCGCGATCCGCTCGCGGATGTTCATCGCGCATATCCGCGCGGCAACCGACACGCCCGTCCAGGAAACCAACTGCCATCCGTTCCGCCACGGCCGCTGGCTGTTCGCGCACAACGGGCTGATTCGCGATTTCCACAAGCTGCGCCGCGACCTGACGATGAAGGTCGACCCGGCACTGTTCCCGACGCTCGAAGGGACGACCGACTCCGAGCTGATGTTCCGTCTCGCGCTGACCTACGGCCTCGAGCAGACGCCGCTGCCGGCGCTCGAGCGGATGGTCGGCATGGTCGAGGAAACCGCCGCGCGATACCGCGTTGCCGAGCCGCTCAACATGACGATCTGCGCGACGGACGGTGAGCGGATCATCGCGGTGCGCTACTCGAGCGAACGGCAATCGCGCTCGCTGTTCCACAGCACGTCGTTCAAGCATCTGCACGAACTCTATCCGCACAATCCGCGCATCGCGGAAGCGGGCGACGACGCGTTCATGGTCGTGTCGGAGCCGCTCGTCGACTTGCGCGGCGCATGGGAGGAAGTGCCGGAGAGCATGGCGATCGTCGCGCATGGGGCGGATGTGCAGCAGCGGCCGTTCAATCCGCGGCGCAAGTAGGCCGCGACGGCGGGTGCACCGTCAGCCGCGGCGCGTGAGCCGCATGCGGACCGAATCGAGTTCGGCGGGCAGCCGGCGCGAGCGCTGACGTGACCGCGTCAGCACGGCAAAACCGAGCCGCTCGTACAGTTCACGGGCACGCACATTCCGGGTCAGCACGTCGAGCACGATGTCGCGGCTGCCGTCGTCCGGCAACGCACCGGTCTCGAGCGCGTCGCGCAGCAGTCCGGTGAAGATGCCCGTGCCGCGCCGCCGCTCGTCCGTCGCGCAATGCGCGATGAGGATCTGCGCACGCTTCGGCGCCGGAATCTCCGTTTCGAGCACCAGCCCGCGCAGCAACTGGCCGATCGCGCGGCGCACGCCGAAAAAGCGCGCCAGGGCCCACACGACGTGAAGGTCGTCGAACATCGTCCGGCGCCCGTCATGGATGGCCATCACGGCATGCACCGTGCCGTCGGCGCCGACCGCGACCCGATGCCGGCGCCATGAGAACCGGCCGTGACGCGAGCGGAACGCCTGTTGCAGGAACGCAATGCAGCGCGCGTCGCTTTCACCGAGGAAGAAGCCGAATTCGCCGACACCGGATGCGAACACGAGCGGCGCGCATGCCGCCGCATCGTCCGCGCAAGCGGCGCGAAACGGTGTCGACGCATCGGCATGCGGCGCGTCGAAGGATGGTGCGAGCGCCGCGGCGGACATCACGTTGCCTGCCCCGCCAGGCGGGCCAGCACGGCGACGGTCCGGCTGATCTGCGCCGGCGCGTGCGTCGAGCAGATGAAGAAACGCAGGCGCGCGGCCTTCTCCTCGACGGCCGGATAGAAGATCGGCTGCACGTTGATCCCTTCGTCGAACATCGCGTTGGCCCACTGCGCGGCTTTCAGCGAACTGCCGGTGATCACCGGCACGACCGCATAGCCGGCGCTCGTGCCGGTGTCGAGCCCCGCGGCGCGCGCCTCGGTCAGGAACTGCCGGCCGCGTGCCTGCAATTGCGCCACCCGCTGCGGTTCGGCCTGCAGGCGTTCGAGCGCGGCCAGCGACGCTTCTGCGAGCGTCGGCGCGAGTCCGACGCTGTAGAGAAAGCCCGGCGCCAGATGGCGCAGCATGTCCACGAGCGGCTGGCAGCCGGCGATGAAACCACCGCAACCGGCCAGCGTCTTGCTCATCGTGCCCATCCACATGTCGACCTGGTCGGGCGCGACCGCGCAATGCTCGCGGATGCCCTTGCCCGTCGCACCGAGCACGCCGAGCGAATGCGCTTCGTCGACCAGCAGGAACGCGCCGTGGCGCGTCTTCACGTCGACGAAACGCTGCAGGTCCGGAAAATCGCCATCCATGCTGTACAGCCCTTCGATCGCGATCAGCACGTGCCGGTATTCGCGCCGCACGCGCGACAGCAGTGCGTCGAGCGCCTGCCAGTCGTTGTGCGCGAAGCTCAACCGCTTCGCGCCGCTCAGCTGCGCGCCCTGCACGATGCTGTTGTGCGCGAGCGCGTCGTGGACGATCAGGTCGCCGGGGCCGAACAGCGCACCGATCACGGTCACGTTGGTCGCGTGGCCGCTCACGAACGCGACGCAATCGTCAGTCTCGTAGAACGCAGCCAGCGCGCGCTCGAGGTCGCGCTGCACCGGACGCTCGCCCGCGACCATCCGGCTCGCGGACGCCGACGTGCCATAGCGATCGATCGCGGCCTTCGCCCGCTCGGATACGGCCGGATCGCCGGCGAGACCGAGATAGTTGTAGTTCGCGAAGTTCACGTATTCGCGACCGCCGATTTGCGTGGTCGCGCCGGCGATGCCGTCATGCACGCGGAAGAACGGCGAGTCGACGCGCAGCTTCTCGCCCATCTCGCGCATGATCCTGACCTGCTGATACTGCGGCATCGATTCGAAACGGCTGCGCGCCGACGCGGCCTGTGCCGCCGGTGCAGCGGGCACACCGGGCGCCGCGACGGCTTCCGTCGCGCGCTCCAGCTGCCGTTTCAGGGCTTTCGCCGCCAGTTGCTGGCGAAGAGTTTCTCCGAGTGCCATTGCTTCGTTCGCGGTTTGCCGCGAATCCGTTACGAGGTATGAGGTGTCGCTTGTCGTTTCAACAGGCGCCGATTCAGGCGTCGGCGAACTCGGCCCACCGCCAGGCATCGCGGTCGGCGAGCAGCGCATCGATCAGCCGGAAATTCATTTCGTGGCTCGGCCGCACCGCGCTCACGCGCGCAAGCAGCGGTGCCCCGGCCAGCGCGAGATCGCCGACCAGGTCGAGCACCCGATGCCGGACGAACTCCTCCGGCAGCCGCATTCCGCCGAGCACGCGATTGCCGACGATCGACGCCGTACATGACGGCCGAGCGCCGCGCAGGATCGGCACGCCGCGCACATAGCCGGCGATGATCGCCGGCACGGCCCATTTCACACGCCCGTACGAGCGCGACGGTGCGATTTCGGTCGCAAACGCATCCGGCGTCAGCACGCCATCCCAGTGCATGTCGCCGAAGCCGCGCAAGTCGTTCCGCACGCTCAGCTCGTAGCGCGCGGCCGGCTCGATCCGCATTTCGCGTCGCTGATCGCCTGCGCCGTCCGCGACTACGACGGGCCGCAGCACACGGATGAAGCGCTTCGGCGCATCGAGCGCGAGACGGCCGCATGCGCGGATCGCGTCGACCCATGGCGCGGCGCTGCCATCGAGAATCGGCACTTCCTCCGCATCGAGTTCGACGATCGCGTGATCGATCTCGCATGCGAGCAGCGACGCGAGCAGATGCTCGATCGTGCGCACGCCAACCCCGTCGGCGTTGCGCAGCATCGTGCAAAGCGGTTGAGCGCGACGCAGGGCGGGATCGACTTCGAGTACACCGAGTTCGCGTCCGTTGCGCATCCGCCGAAACACGATCCCGTGCCGGCCGTCCGCCGGCGTGACCGGGTGAATCCGCACCTGCACGCGCCGACCGGTATGCAGACCGTGGCCCGACAACGCGAGTGGCCGCGCCAGCGTTCCCGCGCTCGGCTGCCAACCCGATGGCAGCTTGACTTGAGCGGTCTCCGCGTCGACCGACCCGTCTGCGCCTCTCGATTCGTTCAATTTGAACCCCGCTCGAGCTCGGCCCGCGCTTCGTCACCCAACGCGTGCCGCGCGACCAGCACTTCCGCCAGCTCGTCCGCTGCCGCGACGTTCTCGTTGCCGCCCTGCGCATCGAGCAACTCGACGATGCGCTCGGCCAGCGTATGCACCGTCGCGCCTTCCGCGATCGCCATGATCGACAGCTTGACGCCGAAGGTCTCCTCGACGGCCATGCCGAGCTCCATGCCCATCAGCGAGTCCATCCCGAGATCCAGCACCGACCGGCCGGCATCGACGCGCTCCGGCGACATGTGCAGAATCCGCGCGATCTGGCCGCGCAGCGCCGACTCGACGAGCGCGACGGCCTCGGCCGCCGACAACGTTCGCAATTGCTCCAGCAACACGCGATCCTCGCTCGACGCCTCGGCCGCCCCACCCGTTTGCAACGCCGCGTAACGGCGCGCGTGCGCGGCCGGCATGCCGCGCGAGATGGCGCCCCAGTCGAGACGCACGACCGCTTCGCCGGCGCCCCCTTGCACAAGCGCGCGTTCGAGCGCGCCCATCGCCTCGTCCGACGTGATCGACGCACCGCCGATCCGCGACTGCAACGCCTCGCGCGTGTCGGCGTTGCGCGCGAGGAAACCGACGTCCTCGATCGGCCCCCATGCCATGAACATCGCCGGCAGCCCCGCCGCGAGACGATGTGCGACCAGCGCCTCGAGGAAGCCGTTGGCGGCCACATATGCACCCTGCCCCGGATTGCCGAGATAGGTCGTCGCTGACGAGTACACGACGAAGAAATCGAGCGCACATCGCCGCGTCGCGCGATGCAGGTTCCATGCACCGGCCACCTTCGGTTCGAGCACGGCCGCAAAGCGCGCGTCATCGACGTTGCGCAGCAGACCGTCGTCGATCTGCATCGCCGAATGCAGCACACCCTTGAGCGGCGTCCCGCGACGCTCGATCTCTTCGATGAGGGTTTCCAGCGCCGCGCTGTCGGTCACGTCGCATCGTGCGACCGACACGTGCGCGCCGAGCGCGTCGCGCCAGCGATCGGCTTCGGCCTGCATCGCGGCGCCCAGTGCGCCGCCGCGACTCGCGAGTGTCAGGTGCCGTGCGCCGCGCTCGATCATCCAGCGCGCGGTCGCGAAACCCAGCCCGCCGGTGCCCCCGACGATCAGGTACGCCGCCTGCGGGTCGAGCCGCAGGGTCGGCACCGCGACGCCGCGCGTCGGTACCGGCGTGCCCGACGGATAGGTGACCAGCACCTTGCCGATCTGGCGCGCCTGCTGCATGTAGCGGAACGCTTCCTCCGCACGCGCGGCCGGGAACGCGCGGTACGGCAGCGGATGCAGCACGCCGCCCGAGAACAGGTCCATCACTTCCTCGAACAGTCGCGTCGTCAGCGACGGCAGCACGCCCATCAGCTGATCGGCGTCGATGCCGAAATAGCTGATGTTATTGCGGAACGGCCGCAGGCCGATCTGGCTGTTCTCGTAGAAGTCACGCTTGCCGAGTTCGAGGAAACGGCCGAATGGACGCAGCGTATCGATGCTGCGCACCATCGCTTCGCCGGCGAGCGAATTGAGCACGATGTCGACGCCTTCGCCGTGCGTGCGCGCGAGGATCTCGTCGGCGAACGCGAGGCTGCGCGAATCGAACACGCGGTCGACGCCAAGCAGGCGAATGAACTCGCGCTTCTCGTCGCTGCCGGCGGTCGCGAAGACTTCCGCGCCAAGATGTCGCGCGATCTGGATCGCCGCGATGCCGACTCCGCCCGCACCGCCGTGCACGAGCACGCGCTCGCCGCGTCGCAGCCGCGCCAGTTCGCACAATGCGTAGTACGCGGTGAAGAATGTCGTCGGGACCGTGGCGGCCTCCTCGAACGACATCGTGTCGGGCTTGCGTGCAATCGCGGTTGCGCGCGTGACCACGCGTGTCGCGAACGATGCCGGCGCGAAACCGAGCACGGCGTCGCCCGGTACGAAACCGTCAACGCCCGGGCCGATCCGGACCACGCGCCCCGACATCTCCATGCCGATCGTCGCGCCCGCGAAGCCCGTCTCGACGGCCTCGTCGGACAGCAGCCCCATCGCATACATCACGTCGCGGAAATTGAGCCCGGTCGCCATCGGTTCGATCTCGACCTCGCCGGCGGCGAGATCGTGTGCTGGCATCGCGAACCATTCGAGGTTGCGCAACGAACCCGGCATGTCGAATGCGAGCCGTGCTCCCGGGTGGTCCGATGCAGGCGGCAGCGCGTTGTCGCGCTCGGCCGCCTGCGCAGCCGGCAGCATGCGCGGCACGTAGCGGCCCTGCGGGGCCAGCAGCACTTCCTCTTCGCCATCGTCGCCGAGCAGCACCATCACAAGCTGCAGCGCCGGTTGTTCGACGGCCTGATCGACGTCAATCAAACGGATCGCCAGCGTCGGATACTCGTTCGCCATCACGCGGCCGAGGCCCCATAACGTTCCATGTTCGGGATGTGACGACGTACCGGCAGCAAACGGCGCACCGCCGCGCGTCACGACGCACAGCCGACCGCGCGCCGTCGCGCCGGCTGCCTCGAGATCGCGCACGAGCGACGCCAGCGCGAGTGCGCCGCCGTGCTGCGCGCGCATCACGGCCGCACCGTCGGCCGTGTCGAGCGATGCAAGCGGCGCCACGAACACGACATGCGCCGGATGCTCGGCCGGCTGACGCGCCGACCATCCAGCGGCGTCGCGCACTGCTGCCGACTCGACGCGGCAACCCAGTCGCTCGAGTTCGCCCGCCAGGGCGATGCCGAACGCATCGTCATTCTCCTGAACGATCAGCCAGTGCGCGCCATCACGCTCCGCCATGCACCGCATACGATCCTCGTCCCGCGATGCGCCGGCCGTTTGCTCGTCGGCAACCGGCTTGCGCGCGACGACAAACGTCGGCATGCCCTCGAGATCGAGGCCTTGTTCGGTATCGCGCACCACGTCGACCAGTCCGGCGCGTTCGCACATCGACTCGATCGCGGCGGGCGCCAGCGCGCCGTAAGTGCCGGCGGCAACTTCGCCACCGGCCGTGCCGAACACGATGTCGGAGAACCGGCTGCGTCGCGCCTCGGCGACGACGACGAGCCCGCCCGGTGCGAGCCGTTCGGTGATCGCCGTCAGCGCGGCGAGCGGATCCGGGTGATCGCCCAGCATCCGGTTGACGATCACGACGTCGAACGGCGTCGTATCGCAACATTGCGCGAACAGCGGTGCGTCGGTCGCAATCGTCAGCGTGCGCACGTGCGCATGCGCTTCCGCGTCGAATCCGGCGAGCTGCTGCTGCGTGCCTGCGAGCACGTACTCGCAGCGGCCGGCCGGCACGTTCACGTCGAGCGGCTGCAGCACGTCGCCGTTCGCGGTGCCGATCTCCAGCACACGCAAGCGCCGTGCATCCGGCCACGCCGCGATCGCCTGCGTCACGCAGGCGGCGAGCAGCGCGCGTGCATGCGCCCACGTCGGCGACGCATCGAAAAACTGTTCGACCAGGCTGCGCCCGGTCGACGAGAGCACCGCACCCGCCGGCGACGCGTCGCTCAGCACGCGCGGCAACGCCGCGCCGACGTGCGCCAGCAACGTCAGTTCGGCGACATGGGCCGGCGATGCCGCCAGCACGTCGCGCCACAGCGCGTCACGCGCGGGCATCGCCGCGCAGGCTTCGTCATCGCGAACCAGACGATCGCCGTCGAAACGGGCCAGCCCGTCTTCGACGACGATCTCCGCCAGTCGCGCGACCTGTTGCGGGTGCGTGCCCATCGGCAGCGCCGGCCGGGCGAAGACGCCAAGCGCATCCAGCGCGTCGAGCGCATGCAGACCGGCGAGCACGTCGAGCAGCGGCAGCATTTCGGTCAGATGCTGCGTGCGGCGCGCGCGGTCTTCGCGCGCCGCGACATGCGCGTTCGCACGCTCGACGAGCACGCCCGGCTGTGGCAGAGCGGCGGCCGTGTAACCGTCCGGCAGCGGCCGCGCTTCGAGCACGTAGGCAAATCGCGCCGGCGCACCGTGACGGCGCCCGGCCAGATCGACGCGACGGAAGCGGCACGCGGCAAGGCGCGCGACGACCCTGCCGTCGGCATCGATAAATTCGAACGATGCGACGATCGAATGCGGGCTGCGGCGGTGAATGCGCGCCAGCACGCGACGAATCGATTCGCCGCTCAGGAAATCGACGCGGCCGATCTGGACCGGAACAAATGCCGCATGCGCATCCTCCGGTGCGGCGCCGGCCTGCCCCAGCACCGCGAACAGCGGATGGAAACCGCTGTCCATCAGCGCGGGATGCAGCAGATAGTCCGACCGCGCACACGCGTCGGCCAGGACCGTCGGCACCTCGATCTCGGCAAGCGCGTCGTCGCCGGACACGCACAGCGACCGCACCCAGCGGAACGCCGGGCCGTAGCTGAGGCCGATCGCCGCCGTGCCCGCATACAGCGCGTCACCGGATAGCACCGGACGCGATTGCAGCCGGGCGATCACGGACGCCTCCGGCATGCTGTCCGCATCGAGCGTATTGCCGCTTTCGAGCAGGCGCCCCGTCACGTTCAGGTTCCACGGGCCGTCCGTCATCCGGTCGCGCGTCTCGATCGTAAACGACGCGGTGCGCACGTCGATCGCGAACCGGAACAACTTTGCGTGCTGCGGCTGGAACACGACCGGCATGCGGATCTCGACGTTCTCGATGGCCACATCCGGCGTCCCGAAGAACGTGCGCGCCGCCGCGAGCGCCATTTCGACATAACCGGCACCGGGGAACGCGACGCCACCGTCGACGACGTGATCGGCGAGCATCGCCACGCGCTGTGGATCGAGCTGGTTCTCCCAGGCGAACGCATGCTCGTGCAGGCGATAGCCGAGCAGCGGATGATCGACGCGGCGGTTCACGAGCCCGTAACCCTCGACGCTCGGCACCAGCCAGTAACGCTCACGCTGCCACGGATAGGTCGGCAGCGCGGCGTGCGGCGCGTCGGGCACGAAGCGGTCGAGATCGACGCGCGCGCCTTGCGCAACCGCCGACAGGATCGAATGGGCGAGCATCTCCGCGCTATCGTGCTGGCGCTTGAGCGTCGGCACGACGACGCCAGGCGCAACGCGCGCCGCAAGCGTCTGCTTCACGTAGGTGCGCAGGATCGAGTGCGGCGCGATCTCGACGAACACGCGCACGCGATCGTCGGCCAGGCGGGAAATTGCGTCGCCGAAACGCACCGGCTCGCGAATGTTGCGCCACCAGTAGCCCGCGTCGAGCGCAGTGCCCGACAGCGTGTCGCCGGTCACCGTCGACACGAATCGCGTATGCGTCTCGCGCGGCGCGAGATCGGCCAGCCCGTCGCGCACGACCGGCTCGATCGCGTCCATGCGGCTGCTGTGGAACGCGTAATCGAGGTCGAGCATCTGGTAGAAATGGCCCGCGTCCGCAAGCGCCGCGCCGATTGCTTCCAGCGCAGCTTGCGAACCGGCGAGCGTCACTGACTCGGGGCTGTTGGTGCCGGCAATTTCGATGGCGGCGCCGAGTTCGAGACGCGCGATCCAGTCGCGCGCCGCGGCTTCGCCGATGCCGGCCGCCGCCATCCTGCCTGCGCCACGAGTGAGACCCTGTGCCCCGCTGCGGATCCGGATCACGCGCACGGCTTCAGCGAGCGTGAGTGCGCCCGACGCCCAGGCCGCGGCGATCTCGCCGACACTGTGGCCGACTGCCGCGTCGAAGCGGATGCCGCGCGCGGTCAGCACACGCGTGATGCCGACCTGCATCGCGAACAACAGCGGCTGCGCGTTCTCGGTCGCGGCAAGCCATGCGGAGTCGACACCTTCGCACATGACTTCGACGAGCGACGCGTTGCCGTCTGCACGCCAGAGCGCATCGACTTCGTCGAGTGCCGCGCGAAACACGGCGTCCTCGCCATAAAGCCGCTTGCCCATCCCGGCCCATTGACTGCCGTTGCCCGCATAAACGAACGCGACCGGCGCGTCGCCTTCGACGGCCTGCCCCTGCACCGCGCACGCCGGCAGCCCGCGCGCCGACGGCTCGGCAAGTGCGGCGAGCGCGGCCAGCCCTTCGGCCCGATCTGCCGGCGCGATGACCGCGCGATGCTCGAGCCACTGGCGACGCCGTGCGGCGGCAGCCGCGAGTGCGGCCCAGTCGGCACCCGACTGCAGACGTGCGAGATAGCGCGCAGCGACGGCCGCCAGCGCAGCCGGTGAACGTGCGGTGAGGACGAGCGGCGGCAACGGTGCATCGATCCTTGCCGCCGCCTGTGCGGTGGGCGCGGGTGCCGCTGCTTCGGTGATGACGACGTGCGCATTCGTGCCGCCAAAGCCGAACGAGTTGATGCCGATCGTCAGCGGGGCTTCGCCGCGCTCGAGCGGCGTGAACCGATCGACCACGCGCAAGCGGCCGCCGTCGAAATCGATGCCGGGATTCGGCGTATCGAAATGCAGCGAGCGCGGCACCGCACGATGCTTCAGGCACAGCACCGCCTTCAGCAGGCCCGCCATTCCCGATGCCGTTTCGAGGTGCCCGATATTGGTCTTGACCGAACCGATCAGCAGCGGATCGGATTCGGGCCGGCCGCCCGACACCGCATCGATCAACGCACGCGCCTCGATCGGATCGCCGACCGCCGTGCCCGTTCCGTGTGCCTCGAGATACGCGAGCGTGCGCGGATCGATACCAGCGCGCCGATACACGGCGCGCAGCAGGTCCGCCTGCGTCGCCGCGGCCGGCACGTTGATGCCGCCATGCGAATGGCCATCCGAATTCACGCCCGATCCGGCGATGACCGCGTGGATCGTATCGCCGTCGGCCAGCGCCTGATCGAGCGGCTTGAGCAGCACGAACGCACCGCCCTCGGCACGCACGTAGCCGTCGCCGGTCGCGTCGAACGCACGGCAGCGGCCGCGCGGCGACAGCATCGACGCCTTCGAGAAACTGACGAATCCGAACGGGTGCAGCAGCAGGTTCACGCCGCCGGCCAGCGCCATCGCGGTCTCGCCCGACTGCAGCGCCCGGACCGCCTGATGGAGCGCGACGAGCGAAGACGAGCATGCGGTGTCGACCGACATGCTCGGGCCGCGCAGGTCGAACAGGTAGGACACGCGGTTCGACGCAATGCTGAGCGTGTTGCCGGTTGCCGAATACGGATCGATCGTGTTCATGTCGTCCATATTGCGGTTGCCGTAATCCATGCCCGCCACACCGACGAACACGCCGCAGTCGCGGCCGCGCATCGCAGCCGGACGCACGCCGGCGTCCTCGAACGCCTCCCACGCGAGTTCGAGCAGCAGCCGCTGCTGCGGATCCATTTGCGCGGCCTCGCGCGGCGAGATGCCGAAGAATTCGGCGTCGAAGCCCGCGACGTCATCGACGACGCCCGCGGCGAACGTGTAGCTCTTTCCCGGCTCGCGCTTCGACGGGTGCTGGTAGAACGCCGTACCGAAACGGTCCGGTGGGATGGCGGTCACGGCATCGCGTTCGCTGCACAGGAGTTGCCAGAAGTCGCCGGGACTCTCGACGCTACCGGGGAACCGGCACGCCATCCCGATGATCGCTATTTGCTTGTTCATGCTCTTTCTGCTTTGGCCAGCGCATCGCGATCACACGCGCGCGGCTCGTTCGAATAGGTGATGGCCGACATCAGCAGTCGGCCCAATTCTTCTGCGCGAATATCCTGTCCGCGGGCATCGGCGCTCGCGTCGTTCTTCCAGACGAAATAATCGCTGCGATCGGGCAGGACACCGAGCTTGTCGAATACGCGCCGCAACGCCGGTACGTGATCGCCGTAGAAGCAGACGATCGTCTCGCGGTCGCTTCGCCTCAGATGGTCGAGCAGTCGCTCGATCATCCGGTTCGCGTTATCCAGGTGACGCAAGTAGGCAGTCAGGTCGTGCCACGCGTCGTCTTCGCCGAGCGCATGGTAGCGGGCGGCTTCGCCCGTGGCCACGGCTTCGAGATGCAGCGGCCCGTGATTCTCCATCGTCATCGCGAAGATGAACGCGGGATGCTCGCGCGGTGCGTCCAGCACATCGATGATCGCATCGGCGACGGCCGCGTCCGCAACATACTGCCCGGCGCGCGGACGACCGTCGAAGCCGCGGATGTCCATGAATGCATCGAAGTGCATCAGCGGAAACACGCGATCGCGCCCGAAGAAATCCGCGTGGTACGGGTGCATCGCGATCGTCCTGTAGCCGCCGCGCCTGAACCACCCCGCAAGCGACGGGCACATCTTGCGTAGAAATGCGTAGGGATAGAAGCGCGCATAGCCGAGTCGTTCGTGCGGTATTCCGGTGAGGACGGCGAATTCCGTGCGCATCGTATTCGCGCCCCATGCGGGAACGACCAGCGTGCCGTGCGCGACCGCTTCGCGGCGTGCACGGTCGAACCCCGCCATCAGCGATGGTGCGACCGCCGACGTCGCGCGCCGGATATCGAAGAACGACTCGCTCTGAATCACGATGACGTCCGGCCCGCGCGGCGGCGAGCCGGTCACGTACTGGCTCGTAGCTGCCGCGGCATCGAACGTCTTCAGTGTCGCGGGACGCAGACCATTGAGCAGATACGCGACGAACACCGCGAAAAAACCGTACCGCTGCTGGTCCACCGTCGCATCGAGTGTCAACGGCAAGCGCGCCGCCACGCGCGCGGCAATCAGCAAACAGGCTAGCGCGACGGCGGCGGCGATCGTTCGCGGCGGCGCATCCGCATGGTCGAGCAGGCAACCTGCAACGAGCAGCACGACGCCGGCTGCAATCGCGACCACCTTGCCAACGCTCAGAAACGGCAGATAGAGGCGCGGATGAGCAAACAACTGGCTGAACAGGCTGAGATCGGTAAAGACGAAGGGCTCACGCAGAGATTCGAACTTCGCGTTGCTGATGGCCGCCAGCAGCGCCACCAGCGCGGCAGCGATGCCTGCGGAAAACACCGGCCGCGACGTGGCCACCAGCACGCACGCTCCGACGAACGACACGGCCAACCCATGCAGAAACACGGCACGCAACGGCCTGCGCAACGGCGCACGCGGCACCGCGACGGCGTCGAGGCCGAACGAGGCGGCCAATGCGATCGCGAAAACGAGTACCAGCGTGCCGGACATGCTAGCGGCCCTCGCGTGGCAAATACGACAGCTTGCCGAGAATCGCATCGGCGACCAGCGCCGGCGCCAGCGTCAACAATCGCATTCCGAGCGCGAGCGTGCCCGGAAACGCGATTTCTGCGCGGCCTGCATGCAGCCTGCGGCGGATATGCCGCGCGGCGCGATCGGCCGACCACATGAACGGTTTGTCGCCGGGAAAGACGTCGCTCATCGCGGTCTTCACGAATCCGGGCAGTACGATCGACATCCGGATGCCGTCGCGCGCCAGCAGGGGCCGCACGGAATCGCCATACGCCTTGATCGCCGCCTTGCTCGCACAATACGCGGGCGAAATCGCCATGCCGCGCAACGCCGCGAGCGAACTGATCATCGCAACGTGGCCGCGATGGCGCACGCGCATGCGGGCGATCACCGGCAGCACCGCATGCAATGCACCGTACAGATTCGTATCGACCACCACGGTCGTGCGTTCGAGCTCTTCCCAGTCGTCGGCATGCGCCAGCGTACTCGCAACGCCCGCGTTCGCGATCAACAGATCGATCGGATGCGCGTCGTCGAACGCGTCCAGCCACGTGCGCAGCGCTTCGGCATCGCACACGTCGACACGACCGCATTCAACAATCGCGCCACGCGCCCGACAGGCCGTCGCCACGTCGTCGAGACGCGCCGCGTCGCGGCCGATCAATCCGACGACGACGCCGGGTACCGCATAGGCCAGCGCCAGCGCGCGCCCGAGTCCGGCCGTCGCGCCGGTGATCACGACATGACGCGGTTCACGCGAACGCATGATTGACCTCCACCCGGGTTGCCTCCAGTCGTCGCACGGCGCCTTCCACCGCCATGTCGATGCCGGTATCCGTATAGAAGTCGCCGTTGATCTGCGTGTGATGAATCACATAATCCAGAAACGCGTGGAACAGGTCTTCGTCAGGCCGTTCGGCATGCTCCCAGAAGCTGTCGAGGCCGCCTTGCCACGTCAGTCCCGGCATGTCGTAGATCGCCACGCCGAGCGCGATCAGCGGACAATGGTGGTAAAGCGCCGACATCCCGGTCGTACTGTTGACCAGCACCACGCCGCGCGTGTGATCGAGCAGCGTCGGCAAATGGCCGGCGTCGATGAACGACACGCGATCGGCGATGCCGAGCTCGCGCGCAAGCTGCCGGACGTGTCCGCGATAATCGAACGCGCCCGTGTCCAGCGGATGGTTTTTGACCAGCAAGTCGTGTCCGGCGGGGGCGTGCTGCGCGAACGACTGCAGTACGAGGTCGATCGATGCGCGCACGCTTCCGAATGGCGAATGATGGACGATTTGCGCGTCCGCGTTGACCTGGAGCGGAAACAGATAATAGGGCCGGCCGGCGAGCATGCGCCGTGTCACTCGCTCGGCTTCGCGATCGAATATCGGTTGTTTCAGCGCGCGTGTCGCCAGCCCCGCATATTCGACGAAGCCGTTGCGCGGACGATGGCTGCGATAATTCGGGAAACGGGACCGATATAGTGTATTGGCCGCACGATAGCGCATGTCGTGATACGCACGGACGGCCAGTCGATATCCTGTGGCGTGCCCGAGATCGCGCGGCGGCGTTACGCTGCGCTGATCCAGATACCACGCCGGATCGCGCGGCAGCAGCGAACGCCCATTGACCCCGTGGCGCTCGAGCGTCAGCCAATGCGGACGCACGTACCCTTCCTCGAATACATGCGCGGCGACGCCGTGATCGCGGGCGACAGGATGCACGGGCCGGTGAATGGCCCGGCAGTCGCCGAACAGGATCACGTCCGTCACGTCGCCGGTTCGCAGCGTTGTCGCATACCACGCGGCAAGCTCGTCTGGATGCGCGGTGTAATCGCTCGCAGCGCCATTTCCGGAATAGACCAGGTCTCCTCCACAGAAATTTATCCTGCGAACGCGATGGCCGCGACTCCGCAACGCATCGGCCAATCGGCTAAAGAACGGCGATGCCGTGCCTTGCAGAACCAGAAAAGAGCGTCGCATTATTAATAAGATTTATCATTTTTCAATATTTTTACGCACACACACGAAATGAACGACGATGCGCCGGCAGTTGAATCGCCACCCCTGCCCCGATTTTTTGCCCCGGATTTATAGATGAACGATTGTATCGTTTTACGAGATAACGATACAACCTCGGCGCTCCGAAATGCGGTATAGCTGATTTGCGTTATCGGACACTGTCGGCACCATTCCCGGATGGCCGCCGGCTAAAGTTTCGCGAGCCAGCGCTGCAGTGACATGTACAGCTTCTTGCGCGCCGAAATCCGATATTCCGAGTAAGTCGTCAGCGCCCACATCTTGACTTTCCCGGACTGCTGTTTGAGCCGATTTCGCTTCAGCTTGCCCTGCCCGGTCGACTGCCGCTGCGCGTGCAGTAATGCAATTGCGTATTGGGCATCGATTACGGCCCGGGATACCGGATGGACATAGCGCGGATAGCGCAGCAGCGTCCCGGCAATCAGCTCGTCGAGCGTTAGCCGGCGATTGCGGCGCGACCAGACCGGATGGGTGTACGTCCCGTCGCCAGCGCCCGGCATGCGGTCGGTGCCTGCCGATACGTTTGCGAACACATCGTGCGTCAGCCCCCAGCCGGCATAAAACGGCGCGCCGTAGCAGACGACCCGCTTGCCACGCAGCAGCGCCTCGAAGCCGGTCAACGACGTCATCGTATGCACTTCGTCGGCCTGCTCGACGCAGGCGATCACGTCGGATTCAGGCGCCACGGCGTCGGCGAGTCGCCGGGCTTCGTGCAGTGGCACCGCACCCGCGCGATTTCCGCTGACGACGTCGGGATGCGGCTTGAAGACGATGAACGCATCGGGATGGGCGGCCCGCACGCTCGACAGCAACCCGAGATTCGTGGAGATCCACGGTGAGCCGGTCCGGATCGATGCATCATCCTCGACCTGCCCCGGCACCAGAATCACTTTCGCGGGGCGCGGCGACGGTAGCGCGACGCCGCCGTTGCCGACGTTGTACTTGCCAATGCGGGCGTCGACGAGCGCCGCCCGCACGGTGCGAGCCTCGGCGAGTTCCGCATCGTCGAAGCCACCGCGCTCGAGGATCGCTTCCAGCCGGGACGGCGTGCGCGGATCGAAGTAGATGCCGAGATCGTCGATCACGAGCGAGAGCGGCGCGATGAGATTCGAGCCGAGACCGACGGAGCGGATGAACCCGTCCTCCATGCGAAGCACCGGCAAGCCCAGCTCCTGCGCGGCGGCAGCAACATCGGGACGCCGGGCACCCCACAGCACGACGCGCCGCGATGCGTCAGGCGGCAGACGCCGCAGCGCCGCCGGCGAATCGACGAAACGCACGCGAGCGCCACCGTGCCGCAGAAACGGTGCGACCACGCTGCGCTTCCATAGGCTCAGCCCGACGCACACGAGTTCGCCTCTCGTCACCTCGTTCAGCCGGCGTTGCTTCGCGAGATGGGCAATCACGTCGAAGATCGTGCCACGGCTGCCGGTTTCGGGATCGATGTAACGGCAATAGCGCAGGTACGCCGCATCGAACAGCTGATGCAGCGTCGCGCTACCGCGGCGATCGGCAACGATCGGTGCGTCCGCGTGACGATCGTCGGTGAGCCCCCAGCCGGCGTACCACGGCAAGCCGAACGTCATGACCGGCTTGCCGCACAGCAGCGCCTCGAAACCCATTTGCGACGAAACGGCATACACCTTGCCCACCCGCTTCAGCAGCGATGGCGGACTGACGTCGGCCGGCAGCAGACGCACGCGCGGATCGCTGAATGACGCGTCGACGAGATAGCCGGCCTTCTTGCCGCACATCACGTCGGGATGGGTCTTGATCCAGACCGGCTTGCCGGGGTTTTCGATGAGCGCGGCGGCAAGCATCGCGCGGAACGACGATTCGTCGGCACCGCCGAGGCGGACAGCGACGTCCCCGCGAGTCTGGTCGATGACCAGGATCGCGTCGTCGCGCCAGTCGTCGGGCGGGACGAAATCGGGCGCGTGGTTGTATTTGGACAAGCCGTGGCGGACGATCAGGGACATCGCGCGGCCGGCTTCGTTCCGCGAGGCATCGGCGCGATCGCCCTCAAGCGCGGCGGCTTCCTTCACGAGCATCTCGAGACGTGACGGACGGCTGGCGTCGTAGTAGATGCCGAGATCGTCGATGACGATCGACAGGGCAGTGTCGCCGAGCACGCCGAGGGAGACGGAGCGGAGGAAGCCGTCTTCGATGCGCAGCACGTCCACGCCGGCACGCAGCGCCCATGCCTGGGCGCGCTGGCCGCTTTCGCGCAGGCCCCAGCCGAGAATGCCTGATACGCCGGATCGCTGCCATGGAAAGCCGCAGGCAACAATACCGTCGAGCCAAGGGGTCCGGCCGCACCATGCCCACAGGCCAACGCTTTGAATCGGAACGATCCAGCGCGGCGGACGGGTCATGATTCCACCCCGCTGCGCGTCCCGGCGTGCCCGATGGAACGTTCGGCACTCGTGAGCGGCATCGCAAACAGCACCTTCAATTGTTGTACCAGGCAACGCGCATACGGCCGGCGGGCGTAGTGATGATCGAACCGGCGGGGATGGTGCCAGGAACGCTTTACCAAGCCATCCGCCCCGAGCGCATACGGACTTGAATCGAGGTACGGAATCCCGTGCGTACAGCAAAATCGCTCGATACGCGCATTGAATTCCCGCGCCAGCTCGGTTCGCTCGCGCTGTGTTGCCGACACCTGCTGACGTACCGCGGCCGTCTCGTCGCGCGGCGCGGCCTGGTCCGCCAGCGTCGGCAACGGCGCGCTGAGTATAGCGACCCGGTGGGCCGCCGCTACTTCGGCGATGAAATCGCAATAGTTGCGAACCGCCTCGTCAAGCAGAACTGGAATCGGACACGCCCGAAATTCCACCAGTTTCCAAAGCGAATAGGCGGTATCGACTTCACCGAGATTGAGCAGCACCCAATCGTGTTTCGAAGACTGAAGGCGATTCGTGAAACGCAGGAGTGCGGACGTCGTCGAATGACGGTTATCGATGCCGATTGCCGTTGCGCCCGGAACATATTCGATGTCGAACTGCACGTTCGGCAATCGCAATGCGAACCATGCGTGCTCGAACACACGAACGTGAGAATCCCCAAGAACCAGTACGCGCAGCAGCGGTCGCTCGCATACAAGCGCCGCGCATCGCCGCCACACGCGCAACAGCACAGGGTCGCGCAAGCGTTGCATCTTCGTGCTCACTGCCCCAGCACCTCGGCAATTTGGCGGAGGCGATGCTGCCACGTATGGTGCTTCGCCACAAACTCCGCACCGGCGCGTGCGCGTTCGAGATCACTGCTGGACGGGCCACCCCGCAGACGCGCAAATAGCTCGCGCGCCTCGTCCTCGCTGCGTACGACATGGCAGAAGTCCGCGAACATCGCATCGATCGACCGCGCCGGCGTTGTTACGGCAATTCCGCCGCAACCGAGAATCTCGACCAGGCGCCGCGAAAACATGGTCGGCGAGTCCTCGACCGTATTCACGTTCAGGGACACGACGTAGTCGCGGTACATCTGCGCCGTTTGTTCGTGCTGGACTGCATGCTGCACATCGAGGCCTTCAAGCGCCGGAAAACGATAGTGCGACGCCTTGCGGCTCGAATTGCGGTCGACGACGGTCAGGCCCAGGCCACTACCGCAGGCCGCGCCAAACAGCACGTCCTGCCACGCGCGCCGACGCGCGTGATTCTCGCTGCTGTAGCTGCCAACGAAATTCGCACGCCGGAATTTGAAGTCGAAGCCGGTAAAACCGTGCGTCCTGGGCTGAATCGCGAACATCAACGTGTGAACCGATGCCTGCTCGCCCATCACCGCCTTGTAGCGTGGCACGGCATTGGCGTCCACCGTAAACACGTGGTCGAACAGCTTCGCACTATCCACGAAACGATCGAAGTGAACCGAGTCCTCCTTGTTCCAGAACACGGTCGGAATACCACGGTCCCTCGCGGCCTCGACCAGCCGAATCAACGCGTGGTTCGTCCGCTCCGGGCGTTCCGGATAGGCGGCGATCTTGTACTTCCAGCGATCGCGAACCCCCGACCATGCCGACTCGACCAGCAAATAGTCCGGACGCGAAAACGCCAGGCGCCAGCGAAATCCACGGGGACCCAACGGAATAACGCGACTATCGAAAACGAGGCTCGACGATGTCAGGCCGTCTGCAACCAGAGCGACAGTCGGATGCTTTCGGATACTCAAGCTCACTCCCACCGGCGGACGAACGGCCAGGTGCCGCGCGCCGCCGAAGCGGTTCGATCTCCCATCACGCCACCTTCTCCAGCACAAGCACCCCGTCAAGCAGATCGGCGGCGTCCTCCTCGATACTCAAATAGGCGAGTGCACGCAAGTTGCTACCACGGAATCCGACCGAGAATCCGTCATCGGGAATTGGATTGCCTTTGAAACGTTTGGCTAAATAGCGTGCAACATCCGGATGGCTGTTTTCGTCCGCACGGCTCGGAAACGGGACCAGAAAACACGCGCCGACCGGATGGGTGTCCGTGCTTTCGGCCAAGCCGACAGAACAGAACCGCGCAAAGTCGCCGTCGGCCGGATACGCCAGGTCGACGCATGGCCGACCCAGGAGCGAATCGAGCTTTGCGGCCAGAGATTCCCGCTGTACCGCTTCCCGCACAAAATCCCACTTCTTCAGCTTGACACGCGACTTCTGGCCTTCACGAGGAACGGCCGGAGGCGGGTCGGAGGGCGGTTCGTCCACTTGTTCGGTCTCACGATACGAAATCGCATCCAGCGTGCTGTCGTATGCGATGAAACGCTGCGAACGAAAGCCGACGCTGCGCTTGAAAAGGTTGATCCCCATCCCGTCATCCACGACGTACAGATAATTGATCGATTTGACCCACGAATACTTCTCGATCAACTCCTTCACGACGTGAAATACATTCAGGTTCATGACCCCGTTCTTCACGTGCTCCTTGTGACACAAAATATGGTTGATCTGTGCGAACTCGCCGAACATGAAGAGCGTGATGTAGGAAACCAGGCGCCCTTCATGCACGATACCGAAGAATCGCTCCGTGTGAAGTTCACACCCAGCGGCACTCGGATTCAACACATAAACCGGTGGATTCGAATAGTAGTACTCGGGAATCGGCCGCCCTTGGCGCATCGGGTCCGACGTGCGAATTTCGTAGATGTCCTGGTCGAAACCTGCATGGCCGCCTTCATGGAACCGGTATCCGAGGCGATTCGCCTTTTGAATCATGTTCCGTGACTTGTCGCCGATCGATCGCAGGTACGCTTCGATCGTATCGGGAATCGTCAGAAATGCAGGCCGCGCCTTCTGAAGGCTGGCCGGCATCAATTCCCCGCCCTCAGCCTCGAGAAATACGGGTTCCCGACCGAAACGATTGACATCGTGCCGTGACGCGAACGCGTCCATCGACGCAAACCATTTATCGCAATGGACGATACATTCCGGACCGCAGCGGTGCCGCTTGAGCAGCAGATTCGCGCGAATCGCCGGCTCGCGCGTGATGTTGACCGACTGGCTGCCATCCTTGCGTTTCGCGGTCAATGCAGGACTATCGAGCATTGCGCCGCCGGATTCGACGTTGATGTCCGAGAGGACGACCGGGCCATCGAAATTCCAGGTCAACACCTTGAGCGACGTGATCCGGCCGTCGACTGCGATCTCCGTCGTCAGTCGCTCTTCGCGCATGTCGCTCCTGAGATACCGGAAGTAGCCGACCCACGACTTCATGTACCCCATCGCATGCATGTCGGCATCGACCAGATTCTCGCCGGCGACGACAAGCAACAGGTTGCGGTTGCCCGACAGATCACCGTTGACGATCGCGGTCAGACGGATACGCGTCGCTGCCCTCGCGCGTACCGAAACCTCGAGACCCTGCATCGCCTTCTGCAACGTCACACGATCGGCGTGCCAGGCAGTCACCGGCGTTGAGTCTTCATGACGAAACCGGTTTCCGGCCAGCCGCAGCTTGTCCCGGACGTAGCTTACGAAACCCACGCTGCTCCCTTGCTTGTCAGAAGTTCCCGCGGCGGCGGCCCCGATTCGCGTCACATACCGATCGAGACATTCGAGCAAATGGGTGTAATACGCGGTCACATAGTGAAACGGGCTCTTTCCCCACTGATGATCGATTGCACCGACGAGCAATGCCGAATCGAAATGCAGGAATTGTCCGGCGGCCAGATCCTCGCGCATCCGCGCATATTGCCGCGACAGGAAAGCGTTAGCCTGTGCAACGTCGTCGGGCGAATAGGCCGGTGAGAAATTGGTGCCATCGGAGCAGGCCGAGCTCCAGTACACCTCGTTCACAATCAGCGCGTCAAGGCGCCCATGCGCCTTCAACGTTGCGACAAGGTGGCGCCAGCCCGCCTCCCAGCGATCGAAGAACGCATCCGTGAAAGCCTTGATCACCGTGCCACGACGCGTCCCGGCATCGAATCCGGACGACAGCAGTTCACCCGACACGGTGCAGCACGCGCCATGCTCGTCAACGAACACGCTGAATCGCTCGTCGATCAGGTCCATCAGCAACAAATCGAATCCGCCTGCGGCCAGTACGGCCATCAAGCCGTGCTCGACGTCCGATTGCACCATCCTGCGCTGAAACGGTGACGCGATCGCGTCAAAATCGACATTCTCCACCACGCCCGACGAAAATGCGGTCGCCAGCGAACTGCGCGCGAGATAGCCCGCCAGCTCGTACCGCTCCGCTTGCGGAAATCGATCGGTGAAGGCGTCTCGGCTCACGCAACTTCCATGAATCAGAAGCTTCGGTTTACTGCGCGCCATCCATTTTTCCTCGTACTTGCTTTTAGTTGTCGTCATGCAATCGCGCAGTGCCCGTCTCGAAGAACGGGTCCGTGCGCGCTGCGAAGTTCATCGCGGCCGGCGAGCAGTCAGTCAATCCGCCCTCACCGAGGCGAATGATCGTCGCATATGCCATGTCTCCGCCTCGCGAGCGCAGATCCACGCCAGTGGTCGGCACGACCTTGCCGAACTCGAAGGCCGTCCAGCCGCGAATCTTGTCGTCACCCTGGCCCCTGTATATATCGGCATTTGCACCGCGATGGATAAGGGTGCCAGCGAATTTTTGTGCGCTCAGGTGAATGCACTCGTCATCGCTTTCAACGTCGATCTCCGGGCCAAGGAGAAAGCGTTGCACCACATCGGCCGTATCGGGTGCGTCGAACGTGTCCACCACGACGACTTCATCCGATCGCCCCACAAACACGTAACGGTTGAGCGTCGCGTCATATCCCGGCACCGTATAGGCACAAGCGATTCGGACACCATCATCTGATTCTTCAAACTGCTCGATGCGCCCCGAGACCGGGCCGAACTTCGACTGGACCTCGTGTCGCGGCAAGCCATCGAGCGCCGCCGGAACAATAGCACTATGGCCGGTGGTCGACGTAATGCAGCGCGAATAAGGATCACCTTGATCGTATGAATAGCTGCCGGCGTCGACTACGACGTCGACCCCGTTGTACTGCAAGTAGATCGACGAATCGTCCATCTGCTTGTGCCATTCGGTCCGCCCGCCACACACCAGCGAAAAGTAGAGGCCGTCACGCTTCACCACGGCAAATCCTGACTCGGAGAAGCAAAACGCGCCATCACGCGACTGCAGTCCGAGATCGTAGCGCGGCGAATCGCCTATCGGCGGAATTTTACCGTCAGGCAGCACGCACAGTTCGAGTGCATTGGATGCCGTTCCGATCAGTGCATCGATTCCGTCCCGCAAATCACCGGCGATTTGGAGATTCGCAAGTATGGCGCGCAGCTTGCGGTACAGCGACAAGTTGAAATTGTGATAGCCAATCGTGTTCTCGTTGCACAGACCGTCCTTGTCGAACGACTGCGCGGCAAGCGACAGAATCCGATCCGTTGCAATCTCCAGATAGCCGCGGCCTTCACCATCGGCCAGTAAGGCACATACATAGATCAGCGATGTCGCGCCCATCAGCTTGTGGTTTCCGACACCGAGATTCCTGTCGTCGGCAAGCCACTCGGCCCAGCGATGAATTTCCCGCAGAAGACGCACGCGCAGCCTGGTCGACGCGCCGACCTCTTCTAGAACCTGGTGGCAGGTCAGCAGCACCTTCAAGCGCTCGCTGGCTGAATGGTCGGCGGACGGAATACGACCGATCGCGAGCCGATTCTCCGCAATCGCCGTAAAATCCATGAAGCTCGAGATCAGCTCGATTGCCAGCTTGCGTGCATCGGCGTCCTTGCGCTGTGCCCAGGTTGCCAACAGACGGCCAACATAGGCGAGCGAGTAATACCACATGCGATCGGCATTCAATGCAAACGTGTGATTCCACGGAAAGCGCGTACCGACCTTGACGTCGATGCGCGTCGCCCCCGTCATGAACGACATTTGAGCGGTGCCGGCCGTCAGCCAATCCGCTGCGAGTGGCTGGTAGTCGTCGACCAGACGCACCCTCTCCAGTCTTGACGGACGGACAGCCGTGGCTGCCAGGAAGTCGGCTTCGGCCATGACCCGAACGTCCGGCGTCTCGTCGGTCTCGGATGCGGTGCCCGGCGCCTGGGTCACCTTCTCAAGCACCAGTATGCCGTTGCAGAACTGCTCAGCCCAGTCGGCGATTTCAAAAAACGCGAGCGCACGCAACTCGCCTCCCTTGAAACCGGACTGAAAACCATCGTTTCCAACCGGGCTCCCTTTGAAGCGTCGCTTGAGATAGTCAGCAACGCCGTGGCCGGTATCCGCGTCGGCCCGGCCGGGAAACGGCACGGCAATGATCGTCCCCGCCGGCTGAACCGCAACTGACCTCATCAGTCCCTTGCCGATGTACTCGACAAATTGTTCCGGGACCGGCTGCGGCATCTCGACGACGGCACGGCCGATCCTGTCGGCGACATGTGCGAGTGCACCCTCGGCCGCGATCGATTCGCGAATAAACGCCCATTGCGACAACCGGAGCTTTTCCTTTCCTTTACTTTCGTGCCGTGCGCTCAGTACATCGTCCGCGTTCTCGGACACCGATTTCGCGGGGCTATCAAACATCGCCGGCGCACCGTCGTACGTCAGGAAGCTGCGAGGTGCAAATCCGACGCTGCGCCGGAATGTATCGATACCGCTATCTTGGCCGGCGATGTACATGTAGTTCACCGCCTTCACATGAGGATGATGCGCGATCAACTCATCGACCATATGCAGGACGTTGAGATTCATTACGCCGTTCGTGGCGTGCGCCTTGTGGCAAAGAATATGATTGACCTGCGCCAGTTCACCGAACAGAAATACGGTGATATACGACACCAGTCGGTCACCGAGAAAAATTCCGATGAATTTCTCGGTATGTAGCGCGCAACCCACCGGACTTGGTGCGACGACATACTGCGGCGGGTTCGTATGGAAATATTCTGGAATCGGGCGCCCCTGGCGCATCGGATCGGAAGTTCGGATCTCGTAGATGTCCTGGCCCAGCGTCTCGGGTCCGACACGCCTGAACGCGTAGCCGAGCTTCCGGGCTTTCCGGATCATGTTTCGCGACTTGTCGCCGATCGATTTCAGATACGCGTCGAGCGACGCCGGGATCTCGAGAATGGCAGGTTGCGCACGCTGCAGTGAAGCCGGGACCAGTTCCCCCGTGTGCGTCTCGACGTACACGTCATCGCGACCGAAGGCGTCGCTACGAGCCCGAACCGCGAACTCGTCCATCGACTCGAACCAGCGATTGCAATGCGCAACGCAATGAAACCCGCAGTTCGTCTTGCGAATCAAAAAATTAGCCGACAGCGACCGGCTGCCGTCCGCGGTCAGCGGGTGCCACCGCTTCATGACCCTGCGCGACGGGCCGGGAAACACGGGAACGGCATCTTCACTCGTCAGTACGATGTCTTCGAGTACCACAGGCGTCGTCATGTTCCACGGCCGAATCTGGAATCCGGTCACCTCCGGAATCACCTCGAAGTCGAACGCGAGCTTTCCGTCCTTTATGGACGGCGCCAGATACCGATAGAAACCGGAAGATGTCTTGATGAAGCCGATCTCTGCTGCCTTTGCTTCGGTCAGACGCTCGCCCGTGATCACGAGAAGCAGGTTGCCCTTTTCAGGCGGCGTCCATCCCACCATCGCGGACAGACAAACCACGCTCCTCCGCTCAACGGTAAACATACCGTTGAGCACCCCGCGCCCGCGATTCAGTACAACTCGATCGATCCATGCTTCATTCATAGCGGCACCATACCTTGCTCATTGTTCTCAGGCCCGCGGCCCGTCTTCATTCACGTGCGAATCAGGCGACACCCCGACATGATTCGGCATTCGGTCCGGCAGGACGCTGACTGATTCGATCGCGTCTGGGCCGGCCTGCGCAAGCCTGACCAGGAATGCATTGATGGCCTCCTTCGGTGGCGGTTCGTGTCCTTGCGCGAGACTGCCGAGGTGCAGGAAGAACCGCTCGTCCAGCCAGCCCCAGAACTCGGTTCCACGAACATCACGAAAGCTCGAATTCGACAGGAACGGTTTCAGGTGATAGTCGGTATGCCAGTCCGTGAAGTTCTGCAGATAAATCACTCGATTCCCGTCGCTTGGATAGACCTGCCACAAGTCGACCACGGCCACTTTCTCGAGCCTTTCGCGAAGCGTCACGAGATCTTCTGTACCAAAGCAGATGCGGCCGAAATTCCGCACGGCCGTTTCCTCGAACGCCAGGATCGAAGTCTGCGGATTCCATACGAAGGCGGTGGAATCGGCAAATCTCGTCGACAAATACAGCGATGCGAACCCGCCGCCCGACCCACCCCAGAAAACCAGCCTCTTGGGAGCGAGAATGGAACGGACCTTCTCTGTGATCAATTCATACAGGTATTGCAGCGGCGTGGTCGACGTGCCGACGTGCCATGCAAGCGTCAAATCCGGATCCAGCAGCAACGCAGGATCGGAAAATATGAGGACGGAACTGTTCACGTCGTTCATCATCGAAACGCCGCTAAATACGGGCAGCTTGAACACCTCGGAGCGCGGTGCATTGCCATGAAGAAAGCAAAATAGCGCAGGGCTGCGTCGATCCACGAGCAGAAATTCGATCAACAGATCATTGACCGGGACGATATGTGCGGAATTTGGCAGCGCTGTCGCAGACAGAAACTCGCTTATGCTGGCCCATACCTTCGGCGGATATCGCGCGGCATCGCGCGCAGCGGCATATCGTGCCGCCAGTTGATCCGCGGCAGGACTCGTAAGTGCGACGAAGGAGTGAAGGCGCACGAAGTCGTTCGCCCCCCACGTCACGATCTTGAAGCGGACGGTACCTGCAAACGGAGTGGCTTGGGAAAACTCCCAGTCAAGCGATACACGGCCTGCGCAAGTCGGTACGTATCGATACCACCAGCCATGGTGGGAATATACAAGTCCCAGTCGTTCGGGCTCGCTTGGCAGTTCGCTGAACTCGACCTGAACCAATGCGCAATGGGTTCCGACTTGCGACCCGCAGACCAGGTCCATGCAAACGGAAAACCGTCGCACGCCCGTGATATCGAGCGAAAATTGAACACCCGCATCGGACAGCTGAATGCCATCAGTCGAGTGATAGCAGTTTGAAATATCGTTCATAAGCCGAGACCGTGAATCTGGGAAAGGCAGCGCGACAATCGGTGGCAACCGATCATCTCGTGAAGAACGGATCGGATTTGTTCGCAAATGCTCGCGCACTGTCGGAACAACCTTCCGGATCAGTGCCGTTCAACACAACGATCGACGAGAATTCCCCGGCAACCGGTCCTCCGCTCAGATCGATACCCGTGGTCGGCGAGATTTCGCCGAAGTCGTATGTACTCCAACCTCGCACTTTTCCATCCTGCTCGCCGCGGTAGAAGTCCGCATGGTGCGACGAATGGATGATCGCTCCCGTGAACGTTTCGCCCTGCAGCCGGATGATTCCTTGTTCCGCGTGCGCCGAAACGTCCGGCGCAAGCAGAAAGCGCTGCACGGCAGCCGAGGGATCCGGCGACTTCACCATGTCCACAATGACAACCTCGCCGATCCAGTGGACAAACACGAATCTCCGGAAGCTTGTCCAGCACCCGGGAACGGAGTAAGCGCACTCGATCCGCACACCGTCGTCGCTTTCCTCGAACCGCTTGATGCTGCCCGACACCGGTCCGTACTTCGCGATCAGTTCGTATCGCGGCAAACCATCGAACTGAGAAAGAAACACACCGCTATGGCCAGCCGACGAACTGATGCAGCGCGTATGCGGATTCCGCTGATCGTACGAGTAGCTCCCGCCGTCGATAAACACGTCTTCTCCCCTGTACTGCAGATAGATCGCCGTGTCGTCCATGTGCTTGTGCCAGTTCGTCCTGCCGCCGCAGATTAACGACATATAGAAGTCGTCGCGCTTGACGACCGCGAACCCGGACTCGAAGAAGCAGAACGACTCATTGACGGAGGTGACGCGCGAGTCGTAGCGCGGCGAGTCGCCGATGGGCGGAATCATGCCGTTAGGGAAAATGGCGAACTGTAACGCGCGCATCGCGTTGTTGAGGACGGGTTCGATATCGGCTCGCATCGACGCTGCGATGCCCAGTTTGCCGAGTGCCTCGTGAATCTTCGTGTACAACGACAGGTTGAAGTTGTGATAGCCGATCGTATTCTCGTTACACAGCCCATCCTTGTCGAACGACTCCTCCAGCAGCGCGCGCACTCGGCGCAGCGCCGTTTCAAGATAAACCGCGCCGGCCTCGTTCGACAGAAGCGAATACATGAACATCAGGGACATGCAGCCCATGAGCTGATGGTTGCCCACACCGAGATTGGCTTCCTCCGTCAGCCATTCGGCGCAGTAATGCATTTCCGCGAGCAATCGCGGCAACAGGGCGACGCATCGAGGATCGTCAGAATGCCGGATGATCTGATGCAGCGTCAGCATTACCTTCAATCGTTCGGCCGTGGCATGATCTGCGGAAGCAATCCCGTCCACGCTTGCACGATGCTCTGCAACGGCTACGTAGTCGAGATAGTCGGACGTCAACGACAATGCAAGTTCCAGGGACACGGAATCGTTGGACTGCTGGTATGTCGCAAGCAGTCGCCCGATATAGATCAACGAGTAGTACCACATGCGCACCGAGTTGTTCGGTAGTTCCGAATTCCACGCGAACGTCTTGTTCAGCTCGACATCGACGGTTGCCGTCGAATACGGAAACGACATCTTCACGATGTTTCCGAGGCGCCACCCGTTGGCCAAGGGCTGATACTCGTCGGCAAGGCGGACACGGTCAAGGGGCGACACACCTGCCGGAACAGACGCCATGAATCGATCTCGCGCAAGGAAGATTCCTTGGGGCTTGTTGCGCACGATCGAATCCGGACGCACGCCGCCTTTTCCGAACTTCTGGAACGCCTCTGTCAGACCGCGAACATTGCTCCTTCCTACTGGCGTCAATTTCTCGACCACCAACAGCCCCCGGAAGAACAACGCGTCATCATCGCTGACCAGGAAATAGCCCAGTACGCGAAAATCGCTGCCCTTGAACGCGGTTTCGAAACCGTCGTTCAATATGGGGCTCTGTTTGAAACGGCGGCGCATGTAATTGCAGAGCTCATCGTCGGCATCGGGAATCCGGTCCGGGAACGGTACTGCGAAACAGCTTCCCTCCATCCAGTCGATCACGGTCTCGCTCAAACCACGCGACAGATAACGCTCGAATTCCTGATAGACGGGCATCGGCAGACGCGCAACGCGCCGGCCGATGCGGTTCTCGATCGCCTGCATGACGTCACCGCTCACCTGCTCGCGCAGAAATGTCCGGCCGGGGTCTTTGACCTTCATCTTGAACGACGACGGAGATACCGCGGATGCCGCCGTCGAACCACTGGTCGGCAACCGATCCTGCTCATGCCGGGCGTACAACTCGACCACACTGTCGTACGTCATGAAGGCGGTGTCGCGAAAGCCGACACTCTCCTTGAAATGATTGATCCCACCCGCGGCTTGACCGACGTACAGATAGTTTACGATGCGCACCTCAGGCTGATGCCTAATGAGTTCGTCGACGACGTGAAACACGTTGAGATTCATCGCGCCGCTGCTGGCGTGGTCTCTATGGCACAGCAAGTGATTGACCTGCGCAAGCTCACCAAAGAGAAAGAGCGTGACGTACGCGACCAGTCGATCGCCCTTGAACACGCCGTAGAATCGCTCGGTATGCAGCCGGCAACCGACGGCACTAGGCTTCACTACATGCTCGGGCGGATTCTTGTAGTAGTACTCTGGAATCGGTCGGCCCTGACGCATCGGATCCGACGTCCGGATCTCGTAAATGTCCTGCGCATATTCGTCAGGGTCGATTGCCCGGTATTCGTAACCGAGACGCCTGGCTTTTCGCACCATATTGCGCGACTTATCGCCGATGCGGGACCAATACAAGTCGATCGATTCGGGAATCTCGAGCATCGCGGGCGCCGTGCGTTGAATGCTCGCCGGAATCAGTTCTCCGGTATTTCGCTCGACATAAACATCGTCGCGTCCGAACTCGGCACGCTTCGTCCGCTGCTCGTAGCCATCCATCGAGTCGAACCATTTATTGCAATGCACGACGCATGCCGGACCGCATGCATGCTTGGCGAGCAGCAAATTCGCTGCAACCGGTCGGCGCTGCTGCCCACCGAGCGACTCCCATTTCTTAATGATGCGGCGCGGACGAGCGGACAGGAATCGAACGCACCCCTCTTCGGCGCCCGTCATGCGAACGTCGTCCAGCACGACGGGCGGCACGCCAATGCCCCACAGTCGAATACTGACCGACGTGACTTCCGGCAAGATATCGAATGCATGGCACAGTCGTTCGTCCTTCACCGACTGCTTCAAGTACTGGTAATAGCCCCCCTTGGTCGGCACGAACCCGATTTCCGTTGCGTGCTGCTCCGTCAGTGCGTCACCGTTGATCAGGAGAATCAGGTTCGTGCCATCCGGCAATCCCCCCGCAATCGTCGCATCGAGTTCGATCGACGTCTTCTCGGCGACGTTCACTGCGCAGTAGATCATCGAGTTTCGCTCGCTCAATACGACGCGATCCATGTATTGGTCAGCCATCTTTCCCCGCCGCAGTTCTTGTCGACGGTGCGGTTCCAATCGTCAATGCCCCGCACCATTATCCTTTTCAGACTCACCCGTCTTGGGCATGCATGAATCCCGATGTAACTTAGAGAATCATTGCGAGACCGATGTCTCTCCTGGCCTAGCCGCTTCCGGATCGCCCGCAAAGCACGCCAGTTCGCGTTGAATCACCGCATCGTGAGCACTCTGCCGTCTGACACGCCGTGCCGCGCCGGCACTCAGGTCTTCGAACAGTCGCGGATCCTGAATCAGCGCCAGCAGTCCCTCGGCAAGTGCGGTCGCGTCCTCCGCTGGCGCGAGCACACCGCATGTTTCGTCCACGAATTCGGGGATGGCCGCGACTGCATTGGTAACCGGGACAAGACCCGATGCCATCGCTTCGTCGCGCGATACGCCTTGCGTATCCATTCTCGACGGGCACAGGAACACCCCGTATTCCTTGTGCAGATCGGCGATTTCGCGCTGCGTCAGGAAACGCCGTTCGATTCGGACATTAGGGAATCCACGCAGCGGCGCTACGGTCTCGTCAAATAGCGCGCCGTCGCCGATCAGGTGGAACTGCATACGGTCGAAATCCGGCTTGTCCGACAGCGCGAGAATCGCGCTGACGCTCAGGTCATTGGCATAGACCTTCGACGCATAAGGACGAATCGACAGCACCTTCCAGCGCAGTACTGCGTCCTTCTCTACATAATCGAATCGCGTGGTATCGATCGGGTTATGGATGACGCTGTACGCATCCTCCGGCAACACCAACCCGAGGTCTTCCATTGCTGTGGTCGCGAGATACTTCGAGACAAAGACGAAGTGCATCGATCGTGGTCGGTCCGTCAGCAGGCTCCGCCAGAATTCCGAACGCC
Source organism: Burkholderia sp. BCC1996 (assembly GCF_905339955.1). Taxonomy (NCBI): domain Bacteria; kingdom Pseudomonadati; phylum Pseudomonadota; class Betaproteobacteria; order Burkholderiales; family Burkholderiaceae; genus Burkholderia; species Burkholderia sp. BCC1996. The sequence goes on along the minus strand of NZ_CAJPHM010000006.1, from coordinate 252,920 downwards.
GTTCGCTCTTCAGCGCAGCGGCCGAACGTTGCTCCGCGTCGTCATACAGGAACGCGCGGCGCTCGAAGCGCTGGATGTCCGAGCCGTGAACCCAGACGACGATCTTCAATCGGTCGGCGTAAGGCTTAAGCGCTCGCCACATTGCATCATCGAGGAAGTGGACCAGAACCGAGCGGTATCGCCCCGTCTGAAGCAATCTATCCAGCACCTCCGCCCCCCCCGTCATCACATCGACGTTTTCGAATTCCTGGTACTCCACCGTTTGTTCGTCACGAAAGCGGAACACGTCGCATCGCACGCCATTTTCGCGATAGGCGCGCACCCGGCTATGCACGAACGCATTGCGGTACAAATCGTCGTAGGACGGATAGTGGTTTGTCAGTACGAGATGTTGGCCCTGAGAAAACACATCCGCGGGCAGAAGCGAACGATGGCCGAGCAGCAGCGATTTCACGCGCGCAGATCCGCCTGCGTATACCCGCAGGCCGATCCGCAAGAACGTCAAGCCTGCCGGCAACTCGACATCATGATTGCGATTCGAAGCCTTCACGACGTGGCCGATCCGCACCTTTGCACTATCGAGAAACAACACGACAACCTGGATGTTCAGACCAGGCGAAACTTCTAGATGGAACTGAAGTTTCCCGTTTTCGACCGACAGATCGGACGGCGATAAATCGCGATTGGCGTACCAATATTCGTGTGAGCCGTCCGGTAACGCCGAATCGACCTGCAGGCAACCGCCGCGTTCGACCATCGACACGCGGCTGTTCGCCGGCGCCGTCGCGAACAGCGATGCCAGTTCGCTACCGCGCAACTGCGGAAGGGCATTGCTATCGAGTCGCTCGGCAGCGATCGCTTCCGCCCTCCGCTGCATTTCGTCGAGCGTCAGTCCATGATCCGAAAGAACCACGTCGTCGACAGCCGCGCGGCCAGCCTCGTCCAGTGCGACACCGCTTCGGCAGTAGTTGAACTCGTCAACAGCGAAGCACGATTTGTGCTCGAATCGCGCGGTATATAGCTCCCTCATCCATTCGCGCAACGATACCGCGGGCAGGGTATCGAAACGCGCGATACCCGATCGCGCATCAACCTCGGCAACGGACGTATATGCAGTGTCCTCGCGAAGCAGGGACAAGCCTTTGCTACCCGACCATACATACTGAGCAACCTTACCGATCGCAAGCGCCTGCGAGTAGCGCGTCGCGAGTGCAAGATCCATCAGATAGTGAGCGCCGTAATAATCGTCCGCGACCATGACGGAAAGCCAAGCAACCGGCGATGCCAGTGCGTGCAACATTACCGTATCCGACTCAAGCGACGACAATACGCGCACCGTGTCCCCGTCCGGCACGCCGGCGGGTTGGAACTTCTCCGGCACAACGAGCACCAGCGTCTTCGCCTGATATTGCTGCCGCTCGAACGCTCGCAGCAGGCAGTCGGCTTGCACTTGATCCTTGGCGTGGGCGATTACGATGATCTGCGGCAGCAGCGACGGCAATGTCTCCTCGCTGACCTTCGAGATCACATAAGCCAGCCGATCCTGATACGTATGCTCGAGCATCACCTTGCGAAGGGCAGCAAGGCGGAGCTTCCGTGCGCCCGCTTCGTCGCTGCCCAATGCTTCGAGGCGTCGCCGGATCTCGGCGCCGCTATCGCTCGTTACGACGAGGTCGCCGAACATCAGCTGGACGCCACGCGAGAAGTTGCTGATGGTGATCGTATTCGATGCCAGCAGTTCATAGACGCGACGCGCGAACATTGACTGCGATTGCTTGATCGAGTTGAGGTTGATCGCGTATCGATAACCCTTGTACGCTTTGTCGATCTCCGCGTACGGCAAATTGCCGACGACGAACGGCTGGTATTCGTCCGGAAACTGATAGTTGGCGTCGCTTTTCCCGTAGTTTCTGTCGTAGATTTCCAGCGGACGGAACTCGGGCAGGTTGACGATGAAATTTCCCAGATCCCGCGTCCGCTCCGGATATCGGACGTAATAGGCCCCGGCAAAGCAGAACGCATCCTTCCGTTCGTACTTCTCGACGGGATTGTTGACGAGCGGTTGAGCTGCGAACGGCAGCAGATAGACCCGCTCGTGGCCGAGCGCGGCCTTGTAGCGGTGAATGCAGTCGATATCCGTCGTGAAGACGAAATCGAACAGCTTCGCCGTCGTCAGAAACGTTTCGAAATGAACCGGATCCTCCTTGTTCCAGAAGATCGTCGGAATCTTGTGATCGCGGCACCATTGAACGATACCGACGACTTCCTGACTTAAATGGCCGACCTTGCTCCCCCAGAGATCATCCTTGCCGCGCCACGCGGATTCGATGAACAGCATGTCCGGATTGAACGCATTGAGTTCGGTCTGCCAGTGAGCAGGCGTCAATTGCAACAGATTGCACTCGGGATCGTACGAGCCGAACGTGAACTCGTCCATGATCGCCGCGATCTTGAGTTGCTTCATCCGCTGAGCAAGCTGCTGACCGTCATCGTCGTGCAAGCCCTTCAATCGCGCGCGCGCAGCGGCCGCAACATGCTCGACGGTGTCCGGGAGCGATGAAGCCTGCACCGTTTGCAACGTGGGACGAACGTTGGCGCTCTTCAGCCCCTTCGCTTGCATGCCATCCCGACGTTGCTTCGACAAACGGTGAATCGCCAGCAACTTGCCCGGCAATGCGAAGAACTCGCTCCACGACTTGGTGCTGAATATCAGCGCGTGCCCGAGTTGAAACGACAGTGTGTTCTTCGTCCGAAGCACCTGCTGATTTGCGGCGATCAGTTGCTGGCGCAAGCGCTCGATCTGCGCGTTCGCTTCGGTGAGTGCCATCCTGTTGCGAACCGCGTCCAGCTTGAACTTCTCGAGATTGGCCGACGACGACTTGCTTTCCGAGCGCAACACCGAGAGCATCGAACCCATTTCCTGCCGCTCGATCGCGCGAGCATTGCGTTCAGCCTCCAAAGCCGCGATTTTCTGTTCGAGCGCCGCAACGCCCGTCGCGCGCAATTGCTCCTGCTGCCGCGCAACGCTCCTTGCCGCATCGACTTCGCTCGTCAGGCTGCCAATCGTCTCGCCGTGCCGCGACAACTCGGCCGCGAGCGCTTCGATAGTGGCGCCCGTGTCGGTGCGGTACTGACGGAAAGTCTCCTCCTCCCGGTTACGTTGTGCCTTCAACCCTTCGAATCGGCTCGTGAGATCGGTGATCGTCTGCTGATACCTAGCCATCTCGGAAGCGCCATCGGCGTGCAGCGATGCCGGACCTGCGTCGACACTTGCCAAGGCCTCGTGAAGCTCGCGCAACCGCGCGGTTTCCGCTTCGAGCCGCGACACAAGTTCGTCCTGCGCAGCGCGCTCTGCCCGCAGTGTTGCGCATAGCGCCGCATATCGATCTCGCTCCCGTCGCAAAGCGGCGATCTCACCCCGACCCTCACCTGTACCGACATCGATATTCACGCTCATCCCGACTTCCCTGCCTTTTCAGATTCGCCTTTGCTATTCCGCGTCGTGCGCGGAGCGCCGACAGGAGTCATTCAACCCCAGATGCCCTTCGTATCGACCAGTCGCTGTGATTCGCGCAGGGTCGGTTTCATCGCCTTGAATTGCGCGTGGTCGACCAGCATGACCAGAACGTCCGCACGCTCCAGCGCGCCGTCAAGATCCATCAATCGCGCGCCGCCGAACTCCAATTTTTGCGGAATCGCATCGATATGCGGCTCTACGACGAAGACTTGTTCCGGATACGCGTCGGAGAGCTTGTGCGCGATATCGACCGACGGGCTTTCTCGCAAATCATCGATATTCGGCTTGAACGCGAGGCCGAAGCACGCGATTCGAATGTCGCGTTGTGCCTTTCCGGCTGCGCACAGCGAGTCGACCGCCGCGCGCACCTTGTCGATCACCCAGTGAGGCTTCGAATCGTTCACTTCACGAGCCTGTCGAATCAACTTCGCCTGGTCGGGCGTCTTGTTGACGATGAACCATGGGTCGACCGCGATGCAGTGACCGCCAACGCCCGGCCCTGGCTGGAGGATATTGACGCGCGGATGGTGATTCGCGATGCCGATCAATTCCCAAACGTTGATGTTCAGTTTGTCGCAAATCAGTGAAAGCTCATTGGCAAACGCGATGTTGACGTCGCGAAATGCGTTCTCGGTCAGCTTCGACATCTCCGCCGTACGAGCGTCCGTGACGAGCAATTGACCATCGACGAACGTACGGTAAACCTCTTGTGCACGAACGGCGGACAGCGGATTCACGCCACCGATCACACGGTCGTTTTCGATCAGTTCGCGAATCACCTGACCGGGGAGAACCCGCTCCGGACAATAAGCCACGTAGACGTCGCACTCGGCCCCGTCCTTCACCGGAAATACGAGGTCTGGTCGAGCCCGCGCCAGCCATTCCACCATCTGCTCGGTCGTACCTACGGGCGAGGTCGACTCGAGAATGACGACGTCCCCCTTTTTGAGAACCGGTGCGATAGATTCGCTGGCTGCCTTGACATATGACAGATCCGGCTCGTAGTCGCCGTGGAACGGCGTGGGCACCGCGATCATGAAGGCGTCGGCAGCTTCGGGCCGGGTCGTCGCGCGCAGCCACCCCTCCTTCACGGCCGCATGCACAACGATGTCCAGCTCCGGTTCGACGATATGAATCTCACCCCGATTGATCGTATCGACGGCGTGCTGGTCGATGTCGACACCGACGACCTTGATCTTGCGCGACGCGAGCACCGCGGCAGTCGGAAGGCCGATGTACCCAAGCCCGATGACAGAGATGGATTGAATGGAATTTTTCACGGAACGTCCTTGAAGGTATGGTGGCGCGGTGCCCGGTCGGCACGCCGCGCGAATCAGAGCTGATCGGTCACAGTCGCTGCACGGGGCACTAGCCGGCAATCGCCCGCGCCACATCCTGGGTCGACGAGAACGACTGTGGATCATTTCGATCGCTCTCACCGACAAGATGGCGAACGATGCGCTCGCATGCACGGCCATCGCCATACGGATTGTGTGCACGCGCCATTTCCCCATAGCGCTCCGCGTCGTCGAGCAGTTCCCGACACGCCGCGACGATCCGCGCGCTGTCAGAGCCAATCAATCGAACCGTGCCGGCAGCAACGGCTTCGGGACGCTCCGTCGTGTCACGCATGACCAGCACGGGCTTGCCGAGTGACGGCGCCTCTTCCTGAATCCCGCCGGAGTCGGTCAGGATCAGTGTCGAACGCGACATCAGATAGACGAAAGGCAAGTAGTCCTGCGGATTCAGCAGATGGACGTTAGGCAGGCCCGACAGTATTTCCTCGGCCGGCAGCTTGACCTGCGGATTCAGGTGCACCGGATAGACGAAATCGACGTCCGTATAGTGCGCGGCAAGCTCACGGATCGCCTGACAGATATTCCGGATCCCTTCCCCGAAGTTCTCTCGGCGATGAGCCGTAACGAGCACCATGCGACGCCCGTCTTCAAGCGTCGGGAATGCATCGCGCATCTGGCGCCGGAGTACCTGATCGTGCTCGAGCCTGCGCGTCACTTGCAGCAGCGCGTCAATAACGGTATTGCCCGTCACGACGATGTCCCGGTCGCGAACACGTTCGGCGATAAGGTTCTCGCGCGACGCCACCGTCGGCGCGAAATGAATGTCGGCAAGCTGACCTGTCAGCTTGCGATTACCCTCTTCGGGCCATGGCGAGTACATGTCGCCGCTACGCAACCCGGCTTCGACGTGACCCACCTTGATCTTCAGATAGAACGCTGCCAGTGCGCTCGCGAACGTGGTCGTCGTATCACCATGCACGAGCATGTAGTCCGGCCGATACGATGAAAGGACGGGCGTGATCTCGCTCACGATGTCGCACGTGATCGACTGGAGCGTTTGCCCCGCCTTCATCAGGTTCAGATCGTAATCCGGCTTTATCTCGAAAAGTTCGAGAACCTGATCCAGCATCTGCCGGTGTTGTGCGGTGACGCATACACGACACTCCACACCCGGCTTCCCCCTAAGCGCGTGTACCAGCGGCGCCATCTTGATCGCCTCCGGCCGCGTGCCAAACACGGTCAGAATTTTCATGATAATTATCGTTGCTATTATTTTATGAGCCCCCGAAGGAGCAATCTGCCGGTGCGCTCGTGCCAACGAGCGCCCGCGGCCCTCTCGGTGTCACATGACGCGCTCTCTACGCGCCATGTGACGTGCTGCAACCATCACCAGAAGATCAACTTCGCGGCCACTGCCATCTGATACAGGATCTGCGTAATCCCGCGCGTGATCTCGATACTCTTCGACTTCACCTTCGGTAACACCATGAGTTCATCGCCGGCCTCGATCTTCGTACCACTGTCGGCCAGTTCAGCCTTGCCGTTCTGATGAATCGTGATGATCTTGCTGTTGTCGGCCTTCTGCGTATAACCGCCGACGTGGCCAACATAGTCGCTCGCCGTCATGCCCGATTGCCATTCAACCGCGTTCGGGAAGAGCACCTCTCCATGCACCATGACGACACTGGTTCTTTCGGGGATGTTGATGACGTCGCCGTCTTCGAGAATCACGTTCCCCATCGTCTGCTCGTTGAGTACGACCTGCCCCTTGAATTCAGTCTTGCTCGCGAGCGCAGCAAACTTCGTGATGTTCTCGGCTTCCTTCGAGCGCAGATTGGCCTCCTCGCTCGTAGCGGACGGCGCGGACAACGCCGCCTCCTGAAGCTTCTGCAGTTCGACACCCAACATTTCCTTTTGCCGGTCCGCAACCGACTTGCGGAACAACTGGGCTTCGTCCACGCGTGACAACGGATTGGTACGAATCCGACCCAGCACCTGTGCCATCGTCGAACCATACGGGAGCACCAATGCGTGCTCTCCTGAATGGGCCCCCTCGACACGCACCTGAATCGTGCCGGCGTAGCGATCCGAAGTGACCGTGAGCTGATCGCCGTCGTTGAGCCTGACGTTCGACGCGTTCGAAATCGCGTAATACTCGGTAGTCCGCTCGGTACCCTGGCGACGCACGATGCTGACATGCGTTGCACCGGGTTTCGGACGCGCGACCGCAAGTGCCTGCTGAAGCGTGATGACCGGCGTGGCGAATTCGAAGTCGTATGCGTTGTAGACCTCGCCTCGCACCGTAAAAACATGTTCGCGCGGCCCGACGACGATCACATCGCCATCGGCCAGTTGCAACTGATCGATCTCGCCATTCAACAAGAAGTCGTACAAGTTGAAACGCTTGCGCACCACACCGCCACGCTTGACCATCACGTCGACATAGCTGCCTCGGTCGACGTCGACGCCACCGGCCTTGTCGAGGTAGGACAGGATGCTTTCTGATGCAATGCCTCCATACATACCCGGCTGCTTGACATATCCGGTGACGAACACCTTCACCGGCTGCGCAACGTCAAGGCTGGCATAAACGTTCACGTTTGCCTTGTAGACCTTGCGCACTTCATTCAGCACACGCCCGTTCAAATCGGCATTCCGAACACCGGCAACCGTGACTGGCCCTACATTCGGCACGAAGATGTTTCCTTGAGGATCGACGGTCAATTGGCCGTCGAATGCGAAAGCACCCCACATCCGGAGCGTAACGGTATCGCCAATGCTGACCTGATAGCCCGGATTGAATCCGGTCCCCCGGCTGTTATGGAATGTCCCGCCAAACAACTGCGAGCCGAACATGCTATTCGGCGCCTGCGGGGCGACACTGACGTCGGCCGGACTCGGAGCCGCACCTCCGGGGCCGCCTTGCTGACGGGACACCTTGCCGCCTTGAAGCATCGTCGCGCCGGCTGCTACGTCGTCGGGGTTATACCCGAAGCCTGTCGAAGCGGCACCGCGTTGCCCACCGTCGGCAGCCGTTCTGGACGACGTCGAGCCACTATCGCTGTCGGTTCCCGAGAGCCCGAACAGCGTATCGCTGATCCCGGCCCAACCCGCCGTGCTCGCGGTGCCCAGCATCAGGGCAATCAATGCCTTTCGGCCTCTTGATAGATTGATCATCTCAATATTTGCGTTGTCGATGCCTGCTTGCATTCGCTACCCCCATCAACGGCAACGACGCTGTCCCAGTCATTCAAGTTCGTGCGAACTGCCACCACAATACAAATCGCGGCGGTAGTCGTATTCGTTACGTCCGGTGATCTTCGATAATCGCTTGCGCCAGCCTCACGACACCGAACAACAACAACAATCCGACAACGAGAGACATCATGATGTGAAGTCTGCGCGGGTACTCGGCCTCTTCCGGCAGGTTGGGCGTCACGATCACGGACAAGCTCTTTGCCTTGTGCCCCGATTCGATCCGGGCCTTTTCGAAAGTCGACAGCGATACCTTGTACAGGTCAGTTGCAAACTGGAGACGAGACTTGAGTTCCGCGTACTGCGCGGCCGTCCGGTTCATCTTGCCGTCGCCGGGCGCACTAAGCTTGGCTCTCTCGACGGCGATCTGCGCGACAAGCGCCGATAGCGCGTTACGCTTCGCTACAACCGGTGGCGCGTCATCGTTCATATACGTCTGCAGGTTGCGCAATTCCGCTTCGAGCTCCGCCTGCTTCGATTGCATTTCGACCACCATACGCCCGCCTGCTTCAGCGCTCGCCGTCGGGTCCAGCATGCCGGTCTTGTTTTCGAATGCGATCACCGAATCGCGGGCTGCCTTGACTTCGTCATACGAACGGTCGATTTCCTCACGGGCGAAAAGCATGTCGTTGCGCGAAATGCGATGCGACAACTCGTTCAGGAAGGTTTCGCTTTCGCTCAGCAACGTTCGATTGAATGTCTGCGCGAAGGTCGGCGACATACCTTGGGTCCGAATCGTCAACAGCCCTGTCTTGTCGTCTACCTCCACACTGACACGCCGAAGGTAGTACTTCAGCGCCTCCTCCCGCGTGGCGTGTGGCGAAAGTCGGTTGAGCAAGTCGAATCCAACATGGCCGAATGCCTCCTTGAGCTTCAGCCGCGCATCTACTTTCGCCAGCATGTCCGGCGATTCGATGTACTGTTTGAGCACTACCGCGTCGTCCCGCGCCGATGCATCGCCCCCTCCTCCAAGCAGCGCCTGAATATTCAACCCCGTCCCAACAGAACGGCCAGAGTCCTTGACCAGCACCTGCGATTCACTGACGTAGCGATCCCGGGAAACCAGCCCGAGATACAACCCGCAAACAACAAGCGGTACCGCGACAAGCGATACCTGCAGCCGATGCCCACGCAGCTTCCCCAACCAATCAGACATTGTTCTCTTGCTTGTAAACTTCGATTGCCTCATTCACGTCGGGGTAGTACGTGACTTTCCCGTTGCCGATCAGCAATCCGACATCGCAGACCCGACTTACCTCGTCGAGGCCGTGCGACACAAAAATGAACTGGCTGACGGCACGCCTGGCCATCATCAACGCCTCGCTTTTTTTTCTAAAGACGGCATCGCCGACCGCCGTCACCTCGTCAATCACGTAGTAGTCGAAGTCGAACGCCATCGACAGCCCAAAACCCAGTCGGGCCCGCATGCCCGTCGAGTAACTGCGGATCGGCATGTCGAAGAACTTGCCGAGTTCGCAGAAGTCCGCGACAAACTGCACCTTCTCCGCCAGTTCGGCCTTGCTCGCGTACAGGCGCGCGACGAACTTGACGTTCTCGCGTCCCGTCATGCTGCTTTGAAATCCGTTCGCAAGACCAACTGGCCACGAAATGCGCCGGTTCGTCACCACCCGGCCACGGTCGGGTCGATCAATACCGCCAATGATGCTGAGCAACGTGCTCTTGCCAGCACCATTACGCCCGATAAGGCCAATACTCTTCCCTGACGGCACTTCGACATTGACGTCCCTGAATACGTAATGTCGACCCGACGGTGTCTTGTACGATTTCGTGAGATTCTCGAGTCGAATCATGATCGCAGCAGGGATGGTTCACGTGCCTTGTACAGGGCCATGCCGGCAAACAGAACGACCAGCGCGCAGAACGCCGGGTATGCAAGCCCAACGCTTTCGACCGCGTATGCCGGCACGATCGTATGCCGCAACAATTCGAGAATATGAACGAGAGGATTCCACAACACCCACCCACGGTATTCGGCCGGAATTGTCGTCAGCGGATACATCACCGCACTGGTGAAATAAAGGGGACGCATGAACAACGGGATCACCTTCTCGCTAACCGGGAATTCGTGGCCGATAACCATGAAGATCATCCCGACACCCAGCCCCAGAAGAACAAGTACCGCCCAAATCCCAGCGAGTTCCGGAATGTCACCCAATTGAACGGGTTGCCCACCAAGGCCGAGAATAACCAACAATACAACCAGGACAACTGCGCTGATAATGCATTCGAGGCCCGCACGTGCAATCAATGTATCCAGCGGATGCACCGGTCGGTAGCTCAGCAGCCCGAGATTCGCTTCCAGCGCGTTCAAGGATCGCAGCGCAATGTTGATGAACATGAAATACGGCACCAAGCCGCAGATGAGAAATACGGGAAACGAAATACCGGGCATCGTATGTTTCGCGATCAAACCCAGGATTGCGAACAAGACGAGCATGTGAACGACAGGCTCGAGAAACACCCACAGATACCCGAGCCGATGCTTGCCGAACCGGGTCTTCAGCTCGCGCAAAAACAACGCATAAACGACTCTTCGCTGAATCGCAAATGCCTCGCCCAGCCTGGAATCCCCGTTTGGCGGTTCTGCCATACTCAACCCCGGTCATACTTTTATCGTTTGCGCCCTGTGCACGGTGGACTTTTTGCCCCGCGCCCCTGAATTTTTAAATCACCTCAATCTACCGAGGCGCCGCATTGTACCAGCTTACATAGAAGAAAACTTCCTTACTTTAAATCTTGTTAACGCTTCTACACATGCTTTCGATTCACGCGACGTATCTATCGTGCGGCAGTAAAACATACCTTTCCTTAGTCGCACGATGCAGTTCCGGAAGTTGTCGCCGAGATGTCTTGTAAAATCCGGTAATAATCAGACTACATTCGGCTTTAAACTGCCACGCCCCCCTCACCGCGGAGCCCATATGCTCGATCTCGCCACCACCCAGCAATTCCTAATGACCCGCGGCCTCGACTTGGGCCTCAACCTCCTCGCCGCGATCGTCCTGTGGTTCATCGGCCGCTGGGCGATCCGCCTCGGCACGCGCCTGCTGGGCAAGGTGGTACGCCGCAGCGGCAAGGTCGACCCGACGCTCACCGACTACCTGACCTCCGTAGTCAGCGTGCTGCTGACGATCCTGCTGATCCTTGCGATCCTGCAGATATTCGGTGTTCAGACCACGTCGTTCGCCGCCCTGCTCGCCGGCCTCGGCCTCGCGATCGGCACGGCGTGGGGCGGCCTGCTCGCGCACTTCGCCGCCGGCGTGTTCATGCAGGTGCTGCGTCCGTTCAAGATCGGCGACGTGATCAGCGCGGGCGGCGTCACGGGCACGGTGAAGGAACTCGGCCTGTTCGGCACGACGATCATCACCGCCGACAACGTCGTGACGATCGTCGGCAACAACAAGATCTTCTCGGACAACATCGCGAACTACAGCGCGACGCCGCATCGCCGCGTGGACCTGACCGCGAAGATCGCGAACGGCGTCGACGCGGCCGATGCGATCAACCGCCTGAAGACGCAGATCCAGTTGATCCCGAACGTGATGAAGGTGCCTGCGCCGGACGTCGGCGTGCTGCAGTTCACGCCGGAAGGCCCGCTGCTGTTCGTGCGTCCGTCGACGCAGCCGGAGAACTACTGGCAGGTGTACTGCGACACCAACCGCGTGATCCTCGAGACGTTCCGCGACGCGCAATACCCGACGCCCGAAACGCCGATCTTCCATCGCACGACCTGAGGAACGGTGTCGCCAAGCGGTTCGCGGGATTCCGACTGAAGTTGCCGGCGTCGAGCAGCCGGATCGGCCGATACCGCACATCGGCAATCGATCGGAGCGCGCGAACCGCACGGACGAAAAAAAAGCGTGGCAACTGCCACGCTTTTCACTGCGCCGAAGCGGAAAACGCGCAGGCTCAGCGGCCGCGCGTGTTCTGCGTACCGCCTGAATGCCGCCCGCGCACCAGCTTCCAGAGCGCGCCGATCGCGACCGGCACGATCGCCGCGCCGATCCCCGCCAGCACGATCACGTTCAGATACTGGCGGATGAACGGGATATTGCCGAAGAAGTAGCCGAGCAGCACCAGCAGCAGCACCCAGAGCAACGCGCCGACCACGTTGAACAGCTGGAAGCGCGCGACGCTCATCGACGACGCACCGGCAACGAACGGTGCGAACGTGCGCACGACCGGGATGAAGCGCGCGAGCACGATCGTCTTGCCGCCGTGCTTGTCGTAGAACGAGTGGGTCTTCTGCAACGCCGCGCGATCGAGGAAGCGCTCGAGCACCGGGATATGCGTATTGAACACCTTCGGCCCGACCCAGCGGCCGATCAGGTAGTTCACGGTATTGCCGGCAATCGCCGCGACCAGCAGCAGCACGATCAGCCCGCCGACGTTCATGTCGCCCGTCGCCGCGAACGCGCCGCCGATGAATAGCAGCGAATCGCCCGGCAGGAACGGCAACACGACGAGCCCCGTCTCGCAGAACACGATCAGGAACAGCACCAGATACACCCACGCACCGTACTGCCGGATGAAGTCGCCGAGGAACGCGTCGATATGCAGGACCAGGTTGACGAAATGAAGCAGCGTATCCAAATGCGATTCCTCGAAGGCGAAAGGGCCGGAGCGGCCGAAAAGCGGAAGTGCCCGCCGCACAAGGCGGTGCGCGGAACGCAGTCATCATACCGAAACTACCTTAAGGCTCCGTGAAAAAAACGTAAGCGGCCCCGGCCACGGCATCCGCCGCCGCCTCGCTATAATTCGGCCATGTCCGAAATCACCGAAACGGCCGCAGGCGCCGTGCCCACGCCCGCCGCGCGCCCGCTGCGCGCGATCCAGCCCCTGCCCGACCAGCTGATCAGCCAGATCGCCGCCGGCGAGGTGGTCGAACGCCCGGCGTCGGTCGTCAAGGAGTTGCTCGAGAACGCGATGGACGCCGGCGCAACGACGCTGCGCATCGTGCTCGAGGAAGGCGGGGTCAAGCGCATCTCGATCACCGACGACGGCTGCGGGATTCCGCCCGACGAACTGCCGCTCGCGCTGATGCGCCACGCGACGAGCAAGATCCGCTCGCTCGAGGAGCTCGAGGCGGTCGCGACGCTGGGTTTTCGCGGCGAAGCGCTCGCGTCGATCGCGTCGGTCGCCGAGATGTCGATCACGAGCCGCACGGCCGAGGTCGCGCATGCGACGAAGATCGACGCGACCACGGGCGCGCTGTCGCCGGCCGCCGGCGCGGTCGGCACGACGATCGAGGTGCGCGAGCTGTACTTCAACACGCCCGCGCGCCGCAAATTCCTGAAAAGCGAGCAGACCGAGTTCGGCCACTGCCTGGAAATGATCCGCCGCGCGGCGCTCGCGCGGCCGGACGTCGCGATCTCGGTGCTGCACAACGGCAAGGCCGTCGAGCACTGGAACGCGACCGAACCCGCACAGCGCGTCGCGAAGATCCTCGGCGACGGCTTCGCGACCGCACACCTGCCGCTCGACGAGCAGGCCGGGCCGCTCGCCGTCTACGGCTGCGCGGGCCTGCCGACCGCGAGCCGCGGCCGCGCCGACCAGCAATACTTCTTCGTCAACGGCCGCTTCGTGCGCGACAAGCTGCTCACGCACGCGGTGCGCGCGGCGTACGAGGATGTCCTCCACGGCGACCGTTACCCGTCCTACGTGCTGTTCCTCGATCTGCCGCCCGAAGCCGTCGACGTGAACGTGCACCCGTCGAAGATCGAGGTGCGATTCCGCGATTCGCGCTCGATCCACCAGTACGTCTTCCACGCGGTGCAGCGCGCGCTCGCGCGCCACGCGGGCGCGTCGCCGGAAACCACCGCGGGCGGCCATGCCGCACAACTCTCACCGGCGCCGAGCGGCCCCGCGTCGTTCCTGAATACGCCGCTCGGCCAGGGCGCGGCCACCGGCACGGGCGGCAGCGGCTTCTCATCGCCGTCGTCCTCTTCTTCTTCGTCGTCGGGCAACACGTGGATGCGCCAGGCGCGCATGACACAGGGCACGCTGCCGGTCGCGCAGCCGCTCGCGCTCTACGACGCGCTGTTCGGCCGCAAGGACACGGGCGCGGGCACGCCGGACGGCACGACGATCGTCGCGCGCGATGCGGCCGATGCAGCGGCTGCGCCGGCCGGGCCGCTGTCGGGCTTCGTCGCGTCGCCGCTCGCCGCCGCCGCGCACGACGAGCAGCCGCTCGGCTTCGCGCTCGGCCAGATCCACGGGATCTACGTGCTCGCGCAGAACGCGCACGGCCTCGTGATCGTCGACATGCACGCGGCGCACGAACGGATCCTGTACGAACAGTTCAAGAACGCGCTCGCCGACCGCACGGTCGCCGTGCAGTCGCTGCTGCTGCCGATCTCGATGACGGCGACGCCGGTCGAGATCGGCACGGTCGAGGAAGAACGCGACACGCTCGAATCGCTCGGCTTCGACCTCGCGGTGCTGTCGCCGACGTCGCTCGCGATCCGTGCGGTGCCCGCGCTGCTGAAGGACGCGGACCTGCAGTCGCTCGCGCGCGCGGTGCTCGCCGACCTGCACGCGTTCGGCGGTTCGCGCGTGCTCACCGAACGCCAGCACGAGCTGCTCGGCACGCTTGCGTGTCACCACGCGGTGCGCGCGAACCGGCGCCTGACGCTCGACGAGATGAACGCGCTGCTGCGCCAGATGGAAGCGACCGAGCGCGCGGACCAGTGCAATCACGGCCGGCCCACGTGGTATCAGCTCACGCTGAACGATCTCGACCGTCTCTTCATGCGCGGGCAATGAACGCTTCACCGCAGTCCGCCCCGACGACGATCGCCTGCCTGCTCGGCCCCACCGCCTCCGGCAAGACGGCCGCGGCGCTGGCGCTCGCCGCGCGCCGACCGATCGAGATCGTCAGCGTCGATTCGGCGCTCGTCTACCGCGACATGGATATCGGCACCGCGAAACCGACGCGCGACGAGCGCGCGAGCGTGCCGCACCATCTGATCGATATCATCGACCCGGCCGATGCGTATTCGGCGGCCGAATTCCGCGCGGACGCGCTGCGCCTGATCGGCGAGATCGCCGCGCGCGGCCGCACGCCGCTGCTCGCGGGCGGCACGATGCTGTACTACAAGGCGCTCACGCAGGGCCTCAACGACCTGCCGACCGCCGATCCGGCCGTGCGCGCGGAGCTCGACGCCGAGGCCGCGCGCGACGGCTGGCCGGCACTCCACGCGCGGCTCGCGCAGGTCGACCCCGCGACGGCCGCGCGGCTCGCACCGAACGATTCGCAGCGAATCCAGCGCGCGCTCGAAGTGTTCCTGCTGAGCGGGCAGCCGATGTCGGCGCTGCTCGCCGCGCCGCGGCGCGCGGACGACGCGGCCGCGGCCTATCGCTTCGTGCCGGTCGCGCTGGAACCGTCGGACCGCGCGGTGCTGCACGCGCGCATTGCGCAACGCTTCGACGCGATGCTCGACGCGGGCTTCATCGACGAAGTCGAACGGCTGCGCCGCCGCGAGGATCTGCATCTCGGCCTGCCGTCGATGCGCTGCGTCGGCTACCGGCAGGCGTGGGAATTCCTCGACGGCGACACCGACTACCGGACCATGCGCGACAAGGGCATCTTCGCGACGCGCCAGCTGTGCAAACGGCAGATCACGTGGCTGCGCGCGATGCCGGAGCGGATCGTCGTCGACTGCGTCGCGCCGGATTCGACGGCACAGGCGCTCGACACGCTCAAACGCGTGCTCGACGGCCGTATCGACAATTAATAACGGGGCAGGATCGCCGCGCATCGATCCTGCTTGCGCGCGACACCGTCGTCTTCGGTCATCGTCGTTCCTCTTTCGGGCCGCCCGCCAAAACGCCAACGGCCACGCCAGAAAAAAAGCCGCCCGGATCGACTCCGGGCGGCTTTCCTTGCTGCATCCTGCGTGCGCTGCGTCAGACCACGACCGTCTGCGCCTCGCCTTCGCGGCTCGCACGCACGGTGCCGATCTTCCACACCTGTTCGCCGGCGGCCGTCAGGTCGGCGATCGCCGCGTCGGCATCGGCTGCCGAGACGATCACGGCCATCCCGATCCCGCAGTTGAACACGCGGTGCATTTCCGCGTCGGCGACGCCGCCGTGCTCCTGCAGCCACTTGAACAGCGGCGGCAGCGGCCACGCGTTCTGGTCGAGCTCGGCCGTGAGGCCTTCGCGCAGCACGCGCGGAATGTTCTCGACGAGGCCGCCGCCGGTGATGTGGGCCATGCCCTTCACCGACAGCTTCTGCATCAGCGCGAGCAGCGGCTTCACGTAGATGCGCGTCGGCGCCATCAGCGTGTCGGCCAGCGAGCGGCCGTGGAAATCGGCCGACAGGTCGGGGTTCGCGCGCTCGATGATCTTGCGCACGAGCGAGAAGCCGTTCGAGTGGATGCCGCTCGACGCGAGGCCGAGCACCACGTCGCCTTCGGCGATCGTGCTGCCGTCGATGATCTTGCTCTTCTCGACCGCGCCGACCGCGAAACCGGCCAGGTCGTATTCGCCGTCCGGGTACATGCCCGGCATTTCGGCCGTTTCACCGCCGATCAGCGCGCAGCCCGACAGTTCGCAACCATGCGCGATGCCCTTGACGACGGTCGCGGCCGTGTCGACGTCGAGCTTGCCGCACGCGAAGTAATCGAGGAAGAACAGCGGCTCGGCGCCCTGCACGAGGATGTCGTTCACGCTCATCGCCACCAGATCCTGGCCGACGGTGTCGTGTTTGTTCAGATGAAAGGCCAGCTTGAGCTTGGTGCCGACGCCGTCGGTGCCCGACACGAGCACGGGCTCCTTGTACTTCTTCGGCACTTCGAACAGCGCGCCGAACCCGCCGATGCCGCCGAGCACGCCGTCGCGCAGGGTTTTCTTCGCAAAAGGCTTGATCTTGTCGATGAGCGCGTCGCCCGCGTCGATGTCGACGCCTGCGTCGCGGTAGGACAGACCTTGGGCGTCGGGAGCGGATTTCGGAGGATTCATGGGGGAATGCGAGAAGGTCGGTAAAATGCGATTTTACCCGAAGCCGGCCCGTTGGCCGGAATTCCCAGCACCGAATCGTCAGGGATTGCATCTTGGTCGACACGTCCCCGTTTTCATCGCCCCGCGAGCCGCGCCGGAAACCGCGCGCCGCCGTGCGTGCGGCCGCGTGTTCAGGCACCGGAGCAGCCCCCCGCGCGTGCCCGGCGTACGGCGCGCGTTTCATCAACCGACCTGCATTGTGACTGTTGTGTCCCGTCAACTGACGCTCGATCTCGGCACGCCGCCGCCCGCCACGTTCGACAACTTCATCATGAATGAGGAGAACGACGAGCTCATCTCGCGGCTCCAGAAGCTCGACCTCGCGCTCGCGGCGGGGCCCGTGCCGGACCGGTCGTTCTACATCTGGGGCGAGCCCGGCAGCGGCCGCACCCACCTGCTGCAGGCGCTCGTGAGCGACGCGTCGTACGGCTACGCGCGCTACCTGACGCCGCAAAGCCCGCTCGGCGCGTTCACGTTCGACCCGCGCATCGGCATCTACGCGATCGACGACTGCGACAAGATGAGCGACACGCAGCAGGTCGCGCTGTTCAACCTGTTCAACGAGGTCCGCGCGCACCCGTCGAGCGCGTTCGTCGCGGCGGGCCCCGCGGCGCCGCTCGCGCTCGACGTGCGCGAGGATCTGCGCACGCGCCTCGGCTGGGGGCTCGTGTTCCACCTGTCGCCGCCGTCCGACGCCGGCAAGATCGCCGTGCTGAAGCTCGCGGCGAAGGAGCGCGGGATCGCGCTCACCGACGACATCGCCGCTTACCTGCTCACCCATTTCCGCCGCGACATGCCGAGCCTGATGGCGCTGCTCGACGCGCTCGACCGCTTCTCGCTCGAGCAGAAACGCGCCGTCACGCTGCCGCTGCTGCGCCGGATGCTGGCCCGCCCCGGCGACGACATCGCACCACCGGGCACAGGCCCGAACCGCTTCGAGTAAAATGCGCTTCCATGACTAATCTGGCACTCTTTGACCTCGATCACACGCTGATCCCGACCGATAGCGACCACGAATGGGGCCGCTTCATGGTGAAGCTCGGCATCGTCGACGCGGAAAGCTTCTCGCGTCAGAACGATCAGTTCTTCGCCGACTACAAGGCCGGCAAGCTCGACATCCATGCTTACCTGTGCGCGATGCTCACGCCGCTCGCGAAGTATTCGCGCGCGCAGCTGGCCGAATGGCACGAGCAGTACATGCACGAGGTGATCCGCCCCGCGATGACGCCCGCCGCGCTCGAACTCGTGCGCAAGCACCTCGATGCCGGCGACCTGTGCTGCGTCGTGACCGCGACCAACGAGTTCATCACGCGTCCGATCGCGACCGCGTTCGGCGTCGACACGCTGATCGCGTGCGAGGTCGAAACGACCGACGGCCATCCCGACTCGCCGTACACGGGCCGGCCGACCGGCACGCCGAGCTATCGCGAAGGCAAGATCGTGCGCACCGAAGCGTGGCTCGCGTCGCTCGGCAAGCACTGGGACGACTTCGAACACAGCTATTTCTACAGCGACTCGCACAACGACATCCCGTTGCTCGAGAAAGTCACCGACCCGATCGCGACCAACCCCGACGACACGCTGCGTGCGCATGCAAGCGACCGCGGCTGGCGCATCCTCGATCTCTTCTGAACGTCGTGATCAAAAAATTCATTCGCAAGCTGCTCGGCCAGGACGGCGCCGAACACACGTCGCCCGTCGAGGCGCCCGCCGTCGAAACGGCCCCTGCCCCGCGCCCCGCGAAGGGGAGCCGCGGCGGCGGCGCCAGGAAGGCGCGCAGCAACCACGAGCCGACCGTCGTGCCGGCCAGCGTGCACCAGATCGATCCGTCGCTGATCTCGCGGAACGCCGTGCGCGTGACCGACACGCTGCAGCAGGCGGGCTTTCGCGCGTTCATCGTCGGCGGTGCCGTACGCGACCTGCTGCTCGGCATCGCACCGAAGGACTTCGACGTCGCGACCGACGCGACGCCGACCGAGGTGCAGCGCCTGTTCCGCCGCGCGCGCCTGATCGGCCGCCGCTTCCAGATCGTCCACGTGCAGTTCGGCCAGGAACTGATCGAGGTGTCGACGTTCCGCGCGCTGGTCGACGCGCCGCCCGAAGCCGCCGCGGCCGAGCCGCCGAAGCGCCTGAAGCGCGACGAGCTCGACCGCCGCACGCATGCGGTGGACGCGAGCGGCCGCGTGCTGCGCGACAACGTGTGGGGCGAACAGCACGAAGACGCCGCGCGCCGCGACTTCACGATCAACGCGATGTACTACGACCCGTCGACGCAGACGGTGCTCGACTACCACGACGGGATGGCCGACATGCGCGCCCGCCTGTTGCGGATGATCGGCGACCCGGCCACGCGCTTCCGCGAGGATCCGGTGCGGATGCTGCGCGTCGTGCGTTTCGCGGCGAAGCTCGGCTTCGAGATCGAGCCGCACACGCGCGAGCCGATCAACGCGCTCGCCGACCTGATCAACAACGTGCCGGCCGCGCGCCTGTTCGACGAAATGCTGAAGCTGCTGCTGTCGGGCCATGCGCTCGCGTGCCTGCAGCAGCTGCGCAAGGAAGGCCTGCACCACGGGCTGCTGCCGCTGCTCGACGTCGTGCTCGAGCAGCCGCAGGGCGAGAAGTTCATCACGCTCGCGCTGAACAACACCGACGCGCGCGTGCGCGCCGGCAAGCCGGTGTCGCCGGGCTTCCTGTTCGCGACGCTGCTGTGGCACGACATGCGCCAGCGCTTCGAGCAATACACGGCGGAGGGCGAAATCCCGGTGCCGGCGCTCCATCGCGCGATGGACGACGTGCTCGACATGCAGACCGAGAAGCTCGCGATCCACAAGCGCTACTCGGCCGACATGCGCGAGATCTGGGGCCTGCAACTGCGCCTCGAAAAACGCTCGGGCCGCAGCGCGATGCGGCTGCTGGAACACCAAAGGTTTAGAGCGGGGTATGATTTCCTCCTGTTACGCTGCGAATCCGGCGAGCTCGATGCGGAAGTCGGACAGTGGTGGACGGATTTCATCGAAGGCGACGCGGCCGCCCGTGAGGCACTCCTCACGCAGGGCGGCTCGAAGGAAAAATCGCCCCGCAAGCGGCGCCGCCGCGGCGGTGCGCGAAACCGCAAGCCGGGCGAAGGCGCCGCCGAGCAGGCGCCGGACACCGCGGGCGGTTCCGACGACTGACGCGCTCGCCGGCGAACGACGTAGGAAGTGATGCCATGACGGTTGCATATATCGGACTGGGGGCGAATCTCGGCGATGCGCGCCAGACCCTGAAGGACGCGGTGGTGTGCCTCGCGCAGCAGCGCACCATCTCGATCCTCGGCAAATCGAGCCTGTATCGCACGGCGCCCTTCGAAGCGGGCGGCGACGATTACTACAACTGCGTCGTCAAGCTCGACACGACGCTGTCGGCCCGGGAGCTGCTCGCGCTCTGCCAGAAGATCGAACATCACTTCGGGCGCGAGCGCCCGTATCGCAACGCGCCGCGCACGCTCGACCTCGACATTCTGCTGTTCGGCTCCGATTCGATCGACGAACCCGACCTGATCGTCCCGCATCCGCGCCTCACCGATCGCGCATTCGCGCTCGTGCCGCTCGTCGAAATCGAACCGGCGCTCGACATCCCCGCGCGCGGCCGCGCCGATGCGTTCCTCGCCGCCGTCGCCGATCAGCGCGTCGAGAAGGTGCAGACCTGCCAATGCCTGATGCAGAAGGCCCTTGCCGCC
Source organism: Burkholderia sp. BCC1996 (assembly GCF_905339955.1). NCBI lineage: Bacteria > Pseudomonadati > Pseudomonadota > Betaproteobacteria > Burkholderiales > Burkholderiaceae > Burkholderia > Burkholderia sp. BCC1996. The sequence continues at coordinate 232,108 of NZ_CAJPHM010000006.1, read as the reverse complement.
GGCGCTGACGCCGACAAGAACCCCTGCCGATGAACACCACTCCGCTGACCGTCACCGCGCCCGACCTGCGCGCCCCGCATCGCTACCTCGTGATCGAAGGCCCGATCGGCGTCGGCAAGACGACACTCGCGCGCCTCTTCGCCGAGCGCTGGTCGATGCAGGCGCTGCTCGAACGCCCGCAGGACAACCCGTTCCTCGAACGCTTCTATCGCGACACCGCGCGCTATGCGCTGCCCGCGCAGCTGTCGTTCGCGCTGCAGCGCGCGCAGCAGGCGCGCGAACTGATCGGCGCGCTCGATACGGGCCGGCCCGTCGTCGCCGATTTCATGCCGCAGAAGAACGACATCTTCGCGCGGCTGAACCTGCCGGAAGACGAATGGCAGCTGTACCGGTCGATCGCGACGCACCTCGACGTGCCGCAGGCACCCGCGCCCGATCTCGTCGTCTACCTGCAGGCGAGCCCCGAGGTGCTGTTCTCGCGCATCCAGAAGCGCGGGCTGCCGATGGAGCTGCAGATCAGCGACGCGTACCTGCGCTCGCTCGTCGATGCATACAACGAATTCTTCTATCACTACGACCGCACGCCGGTGCTGACGGTCGCAGCCGAACACCTGAACCCGCTGGATTCCCCCGAAGACCTCGCGCTGCTGATCGAGCGCATCGACACGATGCGCGGCCGCAAGGAATTCTTCGTCAAGGGCGAGACGACGCGCTGACGCGTCCTCGCCTGTCGTTCCTCCCCATCGAACCGGATTTCCCATGACCTATCTCCAGGAATCGAGCCGGCCTGCCGTCACGGTGCCCAAGCTGCAGGCAATGCGCGAAGCCGACGAGAAGATCGCGATGCTCACCTGCTACGACGCGAGCTTTTCCGCGCTGCTCGATCGCGCCGGCACCGACGTGCTGCTGATCGGCGATTCGCTCGGCAACGTGCTGCAGGGCCACACGACCACGCTCCCGGTGTCGCTCGACGACATCGCGTACCACACCGCATGCGTCGCGCGCGTGCAGCCGCGCGCGCTCGTCGTCGCCGATCTGCCGTTCGGCACGTACGGCACGCCGGCCGAGGCGTTCGCGAACGCGGTCACGCTGATGCGCGCCGGCGCGCAGATGGTGAAGCTCGAAGGCGGCGAATGGCTCGCCGACACGATCCGCTTCCTCGTCGAACGCTCGGTGCCGGTGTGCGCGCACCTCGGCCTCACGCCGCAGTCGGTGCATGCGTTCGGCGGCTTCAAGGTGCAGGGCCGCACGGAAGCCGGCGCCGCGCAGCTGCTGCGCGATGCGCGGGCGATCGAAGATGCGGGCGCGCAGCTCGTGGTGCTCGAAGCGGTGCCGACGCTCGTCGCATCCGAAGTCACGCACATGCTGAAGATCCCGACGATCGGCATCGGTGCAGGGCTCGATTGCTCGGGTCAGGTGCTGGTGCTGCACGACATGCTCGGCATCTTCCCCGGCAAGCGGCCGCGTTTCGTGAAGGATTTCATGCAGGGACAGCCGAACATCCAGGCGGCCGTCGAGGCGTATGTGAGCGCGGTGAAGGACCGCACGTTCCCGGGCCCGGAACACTCGTTCTGACGCGGGACGGGCGTGCCGTGGCGCGCGGTCGGCGCTTGCTGCGGCACACTCGCTGACGTGGCCGCGATGCGGTGCGCCGTTTCTCGTACTGCATTGCGGACAATACGTACTTTCTAACTCGTCCTATTCCTGCACACCTTCGTCGCTGCGACCATCAAACCTTCGTCAAGCGAAGGAGTGGAAAAGATGGCGCATGTGTATGAAAAGGCGGCTGAACATCGGCTGCTCGCCATCGCCGCGCTCGCATGCAGTCCGCTCGTCGCATTACCCGCGTCCGCTGCGACCGAAGACTGCCCCGCACGCGTTGCCGTTACCCAGCGGCTCGACGGTCAACCACCCGATGGCTGGAAAAGCTTCGACACGCAAAGCACCTACCCGCTTGCCAGCGTCACCTTCTGGTCAGGGCCGCCGGACCGGATGATGTCCTTGCTGCCGAACCGCTCGCGCTCCGAACCCAAAAGCGACGTCTATACCTGGTCGCTCGCTGAAAACCGTGAGGATTACTGGGTCTCATGCGACTACGGGAATACGAGCGTCGTGATCGCACGACCGCTCGGCAGACAGGCGCAGACTTGCGTCGCGCGTTACAGGCGTGGGCACGCCATCGTACAAAGCTGGCAATGCACGCCGGGGAAGTAATTCGCGTTCAGGCCGGTGCGTTGCCTTGAATCAGCCGCGCCGCGACCGACCCGCGCAACGCATTGCAGATCATCAACTCGTCCGCGTTCAGCACATCGTCGAGCGTCAGCACGCGCTCTTTTGCGCCTAGCGCCGGATCGTCGAGCAGCACACCGCGCATCACGCCGGGGAGCACGCCGCACGACAACGGCGGCGTCAACCACACGCCATCACGCTTCACGAACACATTCGACCGCCCGCCTTCCGTCACCTCGCCGCGCTCGTTCACGAACAGCATGTCGAAGCCGCCGAGCGCTTCCGCCGCCTGCCACGCACGGTCGTACTCGGCACGGCGCGTCGTCTTGTGCAGCAGCAGCGCATCGTCCGCGCAGGTCGGCGCGAAGCCGTGCGCGGACGCGAGCATCACGCCGACCGGCCCCGCGGGCAGCGGCCTCAGTACCGCGGCCGTGATGTCGACCGTGCCGTCCTTCGCGAGTGCGAGCTTCATCCGGTACGGGCCGTCGCCATCGAGCGCCGCGCAGCGCGCGTCGATCTCGCGGCGCAACGCGTCGGCGTCGAGGCGGAAGCCGAACGCATCCGCGCTGCGCTGCAGCCGCGCGAGATGGCGCTCGAGATGCCGGATGCCGTCCGCACGTGTCGCGGCCGTGGTTTCGAACAACTGGAAGCCGGGATCGGCATCGGTCAGGAATCGCGCTTTCAATTCGCACTCCGCATATTCGTCGGCGGCGACGCTGTCGAGCACGATGCCCGCGCCGACACCCATCCTGCCGCGCCGCCGGCCGCTAGCGGCCGTTGCCGCGTCGCGCGAGCCGATCGTTGCGGCCGCATCGACGGCGATCGCATCGAGCGTCAGCGTCCGGATCGCGACCGACAGGCAGAAATCGCCGCAGCCGGCCACGCCGTCGGGCACCGCAGCGCCTGCCGAAAGGCCTTCCTTCGGTGCATCGAGCCAGCCGATCGCGCCCGTATAGAGCCCGCGCGGCGTCGACTCGATCGCGTCGATCAGTTCCATCGTCTTGTGCTTCGGCGCACCGGTGATCGATCCGCACGGAAACAGCGCACGCAGCATCTGCGCGAACGTGGTGCCGTCGCGCCAGCCGGCCTCGACCGTCGACGTCATCTGCCACACCGACGCATACGGCTCGACCGAGAACAGCGCCGGCACCTTGACCGTGCCCGTGCGCGCGATCCGCGACACGTCGTTGCGCAGCAGGTCGACGATCATCACGTTTTCCGCGCGGTTCTTCGGATCGTTCGCGAGGAACGCGGCAGCGGCCGCATCGTCGCGCGGATCGGCCGAGCGCGGCGCGGTGCCCTTCATCGGCCGCGCGCGCAGCACGTCGCCGTGCTTCTCGACGAACAGCTCCGGCGAGCACGACACGACCCACGCGCCGTCGGGCAGCGCGATCAGCGCGCCGTAACGCACGGGCTGACGCGCGCGCAGCCGCCGGTACAGCGCGAGCGGCGTGCCGAACATGTCGAAATTCAGCCGGTACGTGTAGTTGATCTGATACGAATCGCCCGCCCGCAGCGCGTCGTGCACCGCGGCGATCGCCGCGTCGAACGCGTCGCGCGACACGCTCTTCGCGACGTGCGCGACGCCCGCGATCGACGGCGGGCCGCCGCCGTCCTGCTGCGCGAGCCACGCATCGACTTCGTCGCGCGACAGGCGCTCGCAGCGCGCATACAGCAAAAAGCGCAGCGGGGCATGGCCCGGCTGCGCTCTGTCCAGATTGCGTCCGAATTCGTAGTCGCCGACGACGATCGCATGCAGCCCGTCGCGCAGATCCTGCGCCACCGCCGCATCGACTTCGTCGAGCCGTGCCGGATCCGTGCACACGCGTTCGCGCACGAAACCGGAATACAAACGACTCGACCGCGCGGACGCGGTCGAGTCGCAATCGTCCAAGAGCGCGAACGACGCGCTCTCGTTGCCTTCAGTCATGCCGTTACTCGAAGAAGCTCTTCACCCGGTCGAACCAGCTCTTGCTCTGCGGGCTGTGACGCGCACCGCCCTCGGCCAGCGACTTCTCGAACTGCTTGAGCAGGTCGCGCTGCTGGTCGGTCAGCTTCACGGGCGTCTCGACCTGCACGTGTACGTACAGATCGCCCGCGATGCTCGAACGCAGACCCTTGATCCCCTTGCCGCGCAGGCGGAACGTCTTGCCCGACTGCGTGCCTTCCGGCACCGGGAACGACGCACGGCCGGCCAGCGTCGGCACCTCGATCTCGCCGCCCAGTGCGGCGGTCGTGAACGGGATCGGCATCTGGCAGTGGAGATCGTCGCCGTCGCGCTCGAACACCGAGTGCGGCTTGATGTGGATCTCGACGTACAGGTCGCCCGGCGGCCCGCCGTTGATACCCGGCTCGCCGTTGCCGGCGGAGCGGATCCGCATCCCGTCGTCGATGCCGGCCGGGATCTTCACTTCGAGCGTCTTGGTTTCCTTCACCTTGCCCGAGCCGTGGCAGTGCACGCACGGTTCCGGGATGTAGGTGCCGGTGCCGTGGCACTTCGGGCAGGTCTGCTGGATGCTGAAGAAGCCCTGCGACATGCGCACCGTGCCCTGGCCGTGACAGGTCGGGCAGGTTTCCGGCTTCGTGCCGGGCTTCGCGCCCGACCCGTGACAGACTTCGCACGATACCCAGCTCGGCACGCGGATCTGCGTGTCGTAGCCGTGCGCGGCCTGCTCGAGCGTGATTTCCATGCTGTAGCGCAGGTCGGCGCCGCGATACACCTGCGGACCGCCGCGGCCGCCGCGCGCGGCACCGCCCGCGGCCTGGCCGAAGATGTCGCCGAAGATGTCGCCGAACGCATCCGCGAAGCCGCCGAAACCCTGTGCGCCCGCACCGCCCATGTTCGGATCGACGCCCGCGTGGCCGTACTGGTCGTACGCCGCGCGCTTCTGGTCGTCCGACAGCATTTCATAGGCTTCCTTCGCCTCCTTGAAATGCTCTTCCGCATCCTTGTTGTCCGGATTGCGGTCAGGGTGATACTTCATCGCAAGCTTGCGATACGCCTTCTTGATTTCGTCGTCGCTCGCGTTCTTCGCGACGCCCAGAACCTCGTAGTAATCCCGTTTCGCCATATCGATTCACTGTGCCGTCGCGCGTCACGCACGCGGCGGCTCCTTTCGCCCGCAGTAAAGTCTCTCGACTCGTCTGGCGCTGCGCCGTCCGCGGACGGCTCGCGCAGCACCCGCCAAAAAACAAATGTGCCCGGAGGGCCGCGAAGCCCGCCAGGCGTGGAGTCGATCCGGCCATCCGGAAGGAAAGACAGACCGCTTTCAGTCGTTGGTCAACCGCGCCGCGCGCGTTTCCACGCGCGGCGTACGGTGCCATTGCAACCCGGCTTAGTCCTTCTTCACTTCCTTGAACTCGGCGTCGACGACGTCGTCGGCAGCCTGCTGCGCACCGCCCGCCTGGGCCGCGCCTTCCGCTGCACCCGCCGCGCCGGCTTGCTGCGCCTGCATGTCGGCGTACATCTTTTCGCCGAGCTTCTGCGAAGCCTGACCGAGTTCCTCGACCTTCGCGTCGATCGCCGCCTTGTCGGCCGACGTATCCTTCAGCACGTCCTCGAGCGACTTCAGCGCCGCTTCGATCTTTTCCTTCTCGCCCGCGTCCAGCTTGTCGCCGTACTCGGTGAGCGCCTTCTTCGTGCTGTGGACCAGCGCGTCGCCCTGGTTGCGCGAATCAGCCAGCTCGCGCAGCTTGTGGTCTTCCGCTGCGTTCGCTTCCGCGTCCTTGATCATCTGGTCGATTTCAGCGTCGGACAGGCCCGAGTTCGCCTTGATCGTGATCTTGTTTTCCTTGCCGGTCGCCTTGTCCTTCGCGCCGACGTGCAGGATGCCGTTCGCGTCGATGTCGAAGGTCACTTCGATCTGCGGCACGCCGCGCGGCGACGGCGGGATGCCTTCGAGGTTGAACTCGCCGAGCAGCTTGTTGCCCGCCGCCATCTCGCGTTCGCCCTGGAACACCTTGATCGTCACGGCCGACTGGTTGTCGTCCGCCGTCGAATACACCTGAGCGTGCTTCGTCGGGATCGTCGTGTTCTTGTTGATCATCTTCGTCATCACGCCGCCGAGCGTCTCGATGCCGAGCGACAGCGGGGTCACGTCGAGCAGCAGCACGTCCTTGCGGTCGCCCGACAGGACCTGGCCCTGGATCGCCGCGCCGACTGCGACGGCTTCGTCCGGGTTCACGTCACGGCGCGGATCCTTGCCGAAGAACTCCTTCACCTTCTCCTGCACCTTCGGCATGCGGGTCTGGCCGCCGACCAGGATCACGTCGTCGATGTCCGACACCTTGACGCCGGCGTCCTTGATCGCGATGCGGCACGGTTCGATCGTGCGCTCGACCAGATCCTCGACCAGCGCTTCCAGCTTCGCGCGGGTGATCTTCAGGTTCAAGTGCTTCGGACCCGATGCGTCGGCCGTGATGTACGGCAGGTTGATTTCGGTCTGCTGGCTCGACGACAGCTCGATCTTCGCCTTTTCAGCGGCTTCCTTCAGGCGCTGCAGCGCGAGCACGTCCTTCGACAGGTCGACGCCCTGCTCCTTCTTGAACTCGCCGATGATGTAATCGATGATGCGCTGGTCGAAGTCCTCGCCGCCGAGGAACGTGTCGCCGTTGGTCGACAGCACTTCGAACTGCATTTCGCCGTCGACGTCCGCGATCTCGATGATCGACACGTCGAACGTGCCGCCGCCGAGGTCATACACGGCGATCTTGCGGTCGCCCTTCTCGGCCTTGTCGAGGCCGAACGCGAGCGCGGCTGCCGTCGGCTCGTTGATGATCCGCTTGACTTCGAGGCCCGCGATGCGGCCGGCGTCCTTGGTTGCCTGGCGCTGGCTGTCGTTGAAGTACGCCGGCACCGTGATCACGGCTTCCGTGACCGGCTCGCCGAGGTAGTCTTCGGCCGTCTTCTTCATCTTGCGCAGCACTTCGGCCGACACCTGCGGCGGCGCGAGCTTCTCGCCGTGCGCTTCGACCCATGCGTCGCCGTTGTCGGCCTTGATGATCGCGTACGGCATCAGGCCGATGTCCTTCTGGACTTCCTTCTCTTCGAAGCGGCGGCCGATCAGGCGCTTCACGGCGAACAGCGTGTTCTTCGGGTTGGTCACGGACTGGCGCTTGGCCGGCGCGCCGACGAGCACTTCGTTGTCGTCCATGTAGGCGATGATCGACGGCGTCGTGCGCGTGCCTTCCGAGTTCTCGATGACCTTGACCTGGTTGCCTTCCATGATGGCGACGCACGAGTTCGTGGTGCCGAGGTCAATACCGATGATCTTTCCCATTTTTCCTAATCTCCAGAAATGCTTGTTTGCTGCGCGAAACCCCGCGTTTTTGGGCAGTTTCGCGCGCCAGAATTCAACTCTGTTCCCGAAATGCGTCCGGCCGATCCGTTTTCAAGACCCGCCAAGCGATGCGGATATTAAATTTTTTCAATCGCCGCCGGTAGCCGGATCGTACGAACCGGCGTCGCGGTCCGACGGCGCGCCGGCCGCCGCGGCGATCTTCGCGCGCGCCGCCGACACCGCCGCCTGGAACTGCGCGAGGCCATGCCAGCCGGTCGCGCGGCCGAGCCGCTTGCCGCGGTGGAAGAAGAACCACGTCGGCACGCCGTGCAGGCCGAAGCGGCGCCCCAGCTCATGATGTTCGTACACGTTGCAATGGAACCACTTCAGATCCAGCGCGCGGATCGCGTCCGGCTGGGCGAGCATCGCCTTCTTGGCGATCTCGCAGTTGAAGCAGTCGATGCCCCAGAAGAACACCACGGCGAGCGCATCCCCGGCGCCGGCGATCGCGGCGTCGAACGTGTCGGCCGCCAGCGCCTGCATGTCGAACGCGTCGAACGCGGCCGGATCGACGCCGGCGGGAACCATCGCGTCGGCCTTACTTCGGCTGGGCGACCGTGACGAGCGCCGGGCGCAGCACGCGGTCGGCGATCATGTAACCCTTTTGCAGGACGGTCACGACGGTGTTCGGCTCCTGCTCGGCCGGCACCATCGAAATCGCCTGGTGCTGGTGCGGATCGAACTTCTCGCCGACCGGGTTGATCGCGACGACGCGGCCCTTCTCGAGCGCGCTCGTCAGCTGGCGCAGCGTCAGTTCGACGCCTTCGCGCACCTTCGTGATGTCGCCGGACGTATCGCCGACGGCAGCCTCGAGGCTGTCCAGCACGGGCAGCAGGTGCTCCGCGAAGCCCTCGATCGCGAACTTGTGCGCCTTCGAGACATCTTCCTGCGCGCGGCGGCGGACGTTCTCGGTCTCGGCCTTCGCCCGCAGGAAGCTCTCCTGCAGCTCGGCGACCTTGGCTTGAGCCTCCGCGAGCGCCGCGTCGGCTGCTTCGGCGGCGGGCGCCGCGCCTTGCGCCGCCTGCTTCTCGCTGCCGATGTCTTCGGCCGATTGGGTAGCCGGGTTCTCTTGCGTGTTTTCCATGTCGCTGAAAGTCGATTAGAGGTTGAAGCCAAATCGGCAACCGCCGGACCGTATGCCGGCGGCACCGCACATTGTTGGTGCAAATAAGGGCGAAAACTGCGATTTCAAGGGGGTTATTCACCGGCATTCGCCAATGCCGTGAAACAACCGCGCTGCGCGCCGCCGATTACGTGCATTTGTCGCCGGATCGGACGAAACGACCGGTAACAACGCTTACCAGGCAAGTACTAGCTCGGCACAGGGGGGTGCACTACACTCCATTCAAGCGTCGAAAAAGCGCGTTTACCCTAGCTTACCGGCGCCTGACATCCACCTGGCGCTGCATTCACAGTCCCATCGAGGCGCGTACCGTGAAACTGACCTTTGCCATATCGGTGGTCGCGCTGGTACTGATTGCCGGCACCACCACCATCTGCCTGTCCGGAGCCGTCACCGACCGCACGACCGAATACGGCAGCGCGCGGGCGACATTCGACCAGATGTTCAGCTCCCACCAGAAAATCTGTCGATGATGCGCCGGTCGCGCTTGGTCGGCCGGCCGTGCAGTTCCGCCGCCGGCTCGCGATAGGTGCGGCGCCGTTCCAGTTCGGCGAGCCGCGCGACGCGCCCCGCTTCCGTTTCCTCGTAAAGCGTCTGCGCGATGCTCGCGGGCCCGCGCACGTCGCAAATGCCAAGCACGGCAATGTGCCAGACGACACCGTCGATCGCAATCTCGACCTCGTCGCCGACGCGCACGTCCTTGGCCGGCTTCACCGTCGCGCCGCCGATCTTCACGTGGCCCTTGTCGACCGCGTCGGACGCGAGCGAGCGCGTCTTGAAGAAGCGGGCCGCCCACAGCCATTTGTCGATGCGCAGCTTCGCGCCGGGTTCAGTCGAAATCCTGTAGTTCATCGCGTTCAACTCACCGTTTCGGGCTGCGCGGCCTTCACCGGCCAGCCCTGCAGATTCTCGGCGACGATCTCGCCCACCGCGCCGATCCACGCGGGCGCGCCGTTCAGGCACGGAATCCGGTGGAACGCCTGGCCGCCGCCCGCGATGAACTCGTCGCGCACCTCCATCCCGATCTCCTCGATCGTCTCCAGACAATCGGCCGTGAAACCGGGACAGAACACGTCGGCCCGCCGCACCCCCGCCTCGCCGAGTTCGCGCAGCGTCGGCGCCGTGTACGGCTGCAGCCACTCGGCCTTGCCGAAGCGCGACTGGAACGTCACGCGGCATTCGAGCGTCGACAGCCCGAGCGCGGCCATCAGCAGCGCGCCCGTCTGCTGGCACTGGTCGTGATAGGGGTCGCCCAGATCGAGCGTGCGCTTCGGCACGCCGTGGAAACTCAGCACGAGCTTGTCGCCGGCCGCGAAGTCGGGCCGGCCATGCTGCGCCCAGTACTGGCGCACCTGCTCGGCGAGCGCGTGGATGTAGGCCGGATGGTCGGCGTAGTGCCGCACCGTGCGCACTTCCGGCTGGTTGCGCATCCGCGCGAGCCCGGCGAACGCGGCATCGAATGCCGTCGCGGTGGTGGACGCCGAGTATTGCGGGTACATCGGCATCAACAGCACGCGCTCGACGCCCGCACGCTTGAACTGCGCGAGCGCCTGCGCAATGCCCGGGCTGCCGTAGCGCATCGCGTAGTCGACCGTCACCTGATAGCCGTTCGACGCGAGCAGGTGGCGCACGCCGTCGGTCTGGCGCTCGGTGTACACGCGCAGCGGCGAGCCCTCGGGCATCCAGACGGCCGCATACTTCTTCGCGGACGCGCGACCGCGCAGCGGCAGGATCAGCGTGCGCAGCAGCACCTGCCAGACGACCTGCGGGATTTCGACGACACGCGGGTCCGACAGGAACTCGGCCAGATAGCGCCGCACCGCGCGTGGCGTCGGGGCGTCGGGCGTGCCGAGATTGATCAGCAGCACGCCGATGCGATGGGCAGCTGCGACGCTCGAAGGCGGCTCAAGATCGAAACGCATGGGCAGGAACGTGCTCGGGGCACGCAGTCGGACGGCCCTCAATTATAGCGGGCCGTCTCGCCCGGGTCGGCTGGCCGTTCGGCCGACTGGCGGTGCGCACGGCGCCGCGGCACGATGGCGGGACGGTATCGGTCGGGTTACTGCTGGCTCAGCGTGAGCGACAGCAGCCGCGCGGTGATGTCGACGATCGGGATCACGCGGTTGTACGCCATGCGGGTCGGGCCGATCACGCCGAGCGTGCCGACGATCTGGCCGTTCACCTCGTACGGCGCGGTCACGACGCTCATTTCCTCGATCGGCACGAGCGTCGATTCGCCGCCGATGAAGATCTGCACGCCCTGGGCGTGGCTCGACACGTCGAGCAATTGCAGGAGGCCCGTCTTTTGGTCGAACACGTCGAACAGCTTGCGCAGCCGCGCCATGTCGGACGACAGATCCGCCACTTCGAGCAGGTTGCGCTCGCCGGAAATGAGCACGGTGTCCTCGGTGTCGGGCACCTCGGTGCTGGCCGTCACGGCCGCATGCATCAGCGTGGTCATGTCGCCGCGCAGCTGGTCGATCTCGTCGCGCAGGCGGCGGCGCACCTCGTCGAACGACAGCCCGGCGAAGTGCGCGTTGATGTAGTTGGACGCCTCGGTGAGCTGCGACGGCGAATAGTCGCGCGGCGTCGCGAGCATCCGGTTCTGCACGTCGCCCTCGGGCGTGACGATGATCAGCAGGATGCGCTTGTCCGACAGCCGCATGAACTCGATCTGCTTGAACACGTGGCTGCGGCGCGGCGTCAGCACGACACCCGCGAACTGCGACAGGTTCGACAGCACGCTCGCCGCGGCCGCCACGACCCGCTGCTGCGGTTCGCCCGCCTGCAGCGTGTTCTGCACCTGGCGCGCGACGGCCTCGGCGTCGATCGGCGCCTCGACCGTCAGCATCGTGTCGACGAACAGCCGGTAGCCGCGCGGCGTCGGCACGCGGCCGGCCGACGTGTGCGGGCTCGACACGAGGCCGAGCTCCTCCAGGTCGGACATCACGTTGCGGATCGTTGCCGGGCTCAGTTCGAGCCCGGAGTAACGGGACAACGTGCGCGAGCCGACCGGCTGACCGTCGGCGATATACCGTTCGATCAGGGTTTTCAGGAGGGTTCGTGCGCGAGGATCTAGCATGGTGGAAAATTTTAGCGCAACCGCGCGAGCACGGCGAGTGGCCGCGGCCACTGTCGCCCGGGCCGACCGATCCGGCCCCGTTCGCGCACAGCCGGTTCTTTTCGTCAACGAGCTATGGTGTAATGCCGGCATGAAAACCGGTAATCAGTTCAACACCGTCGCGCTCGTCGGCCGGAGCAACACGCCCGGCATCGCCGAGCCGCTCGCCACGCTGGCTGGCTGCATCGCGAAGCTCGGCTTCGAGGTCGTGTTCGAAGCCGAAACGGCGCGCGAGATCGGCATCTCCGGCTATCCGGCGCTCACCCCGGCGGAGATCGGCGCGCGCGCGGACGTGGCGGTCGTGCTCGGCGGCGACGGCACGATGCTCGGCATCGGCCGCCAGCTCGCGCCGTACAAGACACCGCTGATCGGGATCAACCACGGGCGGCTCGGCTTCATCACGGACATCGCGGCGGCCGACATGCAGGCGCGCGTCCCGGTGATCCTGTCGGGCAAGTTCGAGCGCGAGGAGCGCTCGCTGCTCGAGGCCCGGATCATGCGCGACGGCGAACCGATCTACCACGCGCTTGCGTTCAACGACGTCGTCGTGAACCGCAGCGGCTTTTCCGGGATGGTCGAGCTGCGCGCGTCGGTCGACGGCCGGTACATGTACAACCAGCGTTCGGACGGCCTGATCGTCGCCACGCCGACCGGCTCGACCGCGTACGCGCTGTCGTCGGCCGGCCCGATCCTGCATCCGCAGCTCCAGGGCATCGTGCTCGTGCCGATCGCGCCGCACGCGCTGTCGAACCGGCCGATCGTGCTGCCCGACGATTCGAAGATCGCGATCCAGATCGTCGGCGGCCGCGACGTCAACGTGAACTTCGACATGCAGTCGTTCACGTCGCTCGAGCTGAACGACACGATCGAGGTGCGCCGCTCGAAGCACACGGTGCCGTTCCTGCACCCGGTCGGCTACAGCTACTACGCGACGCTGCGCAAGAAGCTGCACTGGAACGAACACGCATCGAACGAAGACGACAAGGCGTCCTGACGCACCCACGCCCGACACCATGCTCCGCCACCTCTCGATTCGCGACTTCGTCATCGTCGCCGCGCTCGATCTCGAATTCGACAGCGGCTTTACCGTCTTTTCCGGCGAAACCGGCGCCGGCAAATCGATCCTGATCGACGCGCTGGCCCTCGCGCTCGGCGAACGCGCCGACGCGAGCGTCGTGCGCGCCGGCTGCGGCCGCGCCGACATCACCGCCGAATTCACGCCGCACGACCGCGTCGCGCGCTGGCTCGACGAACACGCGTTCGACGCCGAGGACACCGTGATGCTGCGCCGCGTGATCGACGCGAACGGCCGCTCGCGTGCGTTCATCAACGGCACCAGCGCGACGCTCGCGCAGCTGCGCGAGCTCGGCGAGATGCTGGTCGACATCCACGGTCAGCACGCGCACCAGCTGCTGATGCGGCCCGACGCGCAGCGCGAGCTGTTCGACACGCACGCGGGGCTCGTGGCCGATGCCGCGAACGTCGCACGCGCGTGGCGCGTCTGGCGCGACGCAACGCAGGCGATCGACGCCGCGAAAGCGCATGAGCGCGAACTGCAGCTCGAACGCGAGAAGCTCGCCTGGCAGCTCGCCGAACTCGACAAGCTCGCACCGCAACCCGGCGAATGGGACGAAGTCGGCAGCGAGCACAAGCGCCTGTCGCATTCGGCGAACCTGATCGCCGGCGTGCAGGGCGCGCTCAACGCGCTGTCCGAGGCCGACGACGCGATGCTCCCGCAGCTCGGCGCGATCGTGTCGAAGCTGCGCAGCCTGGCCGACTACGACACGGGGCTCGGCGATGCGCTCGCGTCGCTCGAACCGGCCGAAATCCAGCTGCAGGAAGCCGTCTATTCGCTGTCGCACTACGCGCAGCGCCTCGATCTCGACCCGGCCCGGCTCGCGCAGGTCGAAACGCGCCTCGACGCGCTGCACTCGACCGCCCGCAAGTTCCGGCTGCCGCCCGACACGCTGCACGAGGAACATGCGGCACGCCGCGCGCAGCTCGCCGCGCTCGACGCGGCCGCCGATCTCGGCGCGCTCGAAGCCGCGCAGGCGAAGGCATGGGAAGCCTATCTCGCCGACGCGAAACACCTGTCGACGGCCCGCGCGCAGGCCGCGAAGGCGCTCGGCACGGCCGTCACGGCCGGCATGCAGGAACTGTCGATGGCGGGCGGCAGCTTTGAAGTCGCGCTCGTGCCGCTCGCCGACGGCGGCCCGCACGGGCTCGAACAGGTCGAATTCCGGGTCGCCGGGCACCCGGGCGTGCCGCTGCGGCCGCTCGCGAAAGTCGCGTCGGGCGGCGAACTCGCACGGATCAGCCTCGCGCTGGCCGTGATCGCTAGCGCCGCCAGCCCGACGCCGACGCTGATTTTCGACGAAGTCGACACGGGGATCGGCGGCGGCGTCGCCGAGGTGGTCGGCCGCCTGCTGCACCAGCTCGGGCGCGACCGCCAGGTGCTGTGCGTGACGCACCTGCCGCAGGTCGCCGCGCGCGGCGACCATCACTTCCAGGTCGCGAAAGGCGCCGACGAGCGCGGCGGCACCGTCTCGTCGGTCGTCCCGCTCGACAAGGCGAGCCGGGTCGAGGAAGTCGCGCGGATGCTCGGCGGGCTCGAGATCACCGCCACCACGCGCAAGCACGCGAAGGAAATGCTGGCGGCCTGACGCCGGCTTCGTCGGCCGAATGCAGAAGATCGGCGCATGCGCCGGTCCCGGACTGCCGACGAACCCCACGTTTTTCGGCACGTGGCGTGTCGCTTTTCCCGGAACAGGCCTGCAGCGGCACGGCGAGCAGGCAGACCGATCTGCCGGTCGAACCGCTCGCACGGCGCAGTTTTTCGATGGACGGGCGCCGCCCGGGCGCGCCCGCCCTGCCCCGCGGATTCGAGCGTCCCGCCGCGAACGCGGGATTCAAACGTCCGCCTCAAACGCCCGTTTCGACTGCGCCGAACACACGCTCCCACAACGCCGTCACGGCCGCCCGCTCGTCGGCCACCAGCGCCGGATCGACCCGCGCCTTCTCCATCCCGTCGAGCCGCAGCTTGTGCTGCAGCTTCCGGTACTTGCGGTACGCGGCGCCGACGCGCTCGGCCTCGTCCTCACCCATCAGCCCGAACCGCGCGACCTCGCGCAACAGCGCGATGTTGCCGGTGTTGCGGATCAGCTCGGCATCGCTCGACGCATGCAGCAGCACCCAGTACTGGACGATGAACTCGATGTCGACCATCCCGCCGCGATCGTGCTTCAGGTCGAACAGCTCGGTCTGGTTCGGATGGCCGGCGAACACCTTGCCGCGCATGTCGACGATTTCCTTCGCGAGCACCGCCCCGTCGCGCGGCGTCGTCAGCACCTGCTGGCGGATCGCCTCGAAGTCCGTGCCGATCTGCGGGTCGCCCGCGCTGTAGCGGGCGCGCGTCAGCGCCTGGTGTTCCCATACCCACGCGGTGTTGGCCGCGTCGCCCTCGCGCAACTGGTAGCGGCGGAACGCGTCGAGATCGGTCACGAGCAGCCCGGCCTCGCCATTCGGCCGCAGCCGCAGGTCGATGTCGAACAGCGCACCCGCGCCGGTCGCTGTCGTGAGCCACGTGATCAGCCGGCGCGTGAACGTCGTGTAGACGTCCGCCGAGCGCTCGTCGGGGTCGTCGTACAGGAAGATCAGGTCGAGATCCGATGCGTAGCCGAGCTCCTTGCCGCCGAGCTTGCCGTACGCGATCACCGCGAACTTCGGCACGTCGCGGTGGCGCTTCGCGAGCTGCGACCAGACGACTTCGATCGTCACGTCGAGCACCGCGTCGGCGAGCTCGGACAGGCGGTCGCTCACATGCTCGACCGACAGCTGGCCAGCCAGATCGATCAGCAGGATGCGGAACACTTCCGCGTGCTGCGCGTGCCGCAGCAGGTCCATCTGCTGCTCGGGGCCGTCGGCGGCCGCGAGGCGCGCACGCAATGCGTCCTTGAACGCAGGCCAGTCGAACGGGCTCGCGATCGCTTCGTCGTCGAGCAGTTCGTCCAGCAGCTGCGGATGGCGGATCAGGTAGCCGCCGCCCCAGCGCGTCGCGCCGAGCACCGACAGCACGCGGTCGAGCGCGGCCGGATACTCGGTCAGCAGCGCGAGATAGACGCCGCGCCGGCTGACCGTCTCGAGCAGGTCGAACAGCCGCACGATGGTGTCGTCGCGGCGCGCGGCATCGATCCGCGGCGCGGCCTCGAGCGCGCGCTGCGCGACGCTGTCGAAACGCTGCCGGCTCTTTTCCGGCAGGCCCGCGTAGCGCGACGACTGCCAGATCGCGCGCAGCCGCGCGAGCACGGCCGCCGGATCGGTGAAGCCCACGCCGTCGAGGCGCGCGAGCAGCGCGTCGTCTTCGCCGTCGTCGGCGAGCGCCCCGCTCCAGATCCACGTCGCGGCCGTGTCCTCGCCCGCCGCGCAGGGGCCGCCGTTCACCTTGTCGGCAAAGATCTGGTCGAACTGCGCCTCGACGAACATCCGGTGACCGTCGAGCACCGTCATCAGCGCCGCATAGTCGGCAAAGCCGAGCGACGCGGCCAGCACCGCCCGCTCGCCCGCATCGACCGGCATCGCGTGCGTCTGCGCGTCGTCGCGGTACTGCAGCCGGTGCTCGAGCGTGCGCAGGAAGTTGTAGGCGTCGGTCAGGCGCTCGCGCACGTCCTCGCCGATCAGCCCGCGCGCCTGCGCATGGCGCAGCACCGCGAGCGTCGGCCGCACGCGGAATTCCGCATCCTGGCCGCCGCGGATCAGCTGGAACACCTGCGCGCTGAATTCGATCTCGCGGATTCCGCCGCGCCCGAGCTTGATGTCGTCGGCCTTGTCGGGCCGCATCGACGCGCGGCGCGCGGCTTCCTGGCGAATCTGCTGGTGCAGCGCACGGATCGCGCCGATCACGCCGAAGTCGAGATAGCGGCGGTATACGAACGGCTTGACGATCGATTCGAGCTGCGCCGCCAGCCGCCGCGCCGCGTCGCTGTCGCCTTCGGATACGAGCCGCCCCTTGATCCACGCGTAGCGCTCCCATTCGCGCCCCTGCACGTAGAAATATTCCTCGAGCATCCCGAGGCTGCAGACGAGCGGCCCCGAATCGCCGTTCGGGCGCAGCCGCATGTCGACGCGAAACACGTAGCCGTCGGCCGTGACCTCGGACAGCACGCCGATCAGGCGGCGGCCGAGCCGCGTGAAATATTCCTGGGTGGACAGCGGCGAGCGCGTGCCGCCGGCCGTTTCGCCGTCGTCCTCGTAGACGAAGATCAGGTCGATGTCCGACGACACGTTCAGCTCGCGGCCGCCGAGCTTGCCCATCCCGACCACGCCGAGCACGACGCGCTGGCCGTCGGCGCCGCGCGGCTCGCCGTACATCGCCTCGAGTTCGGCCGACAGCAGCGCGAGCGAGCGCTGCACGGCCACTTCGGCGAGATCGGTCATCGCGCCCGTCACCTCGGCGACGCTCGCGACGCCGCGCAGGTCGCGCTCCGCGACCGCGCCGAACACCTCGATACGCAACTGCCGCAACGCGCGCTTCAGTTGCTCGTCGCCCGGCGCGGCCGTGCCGGCCGGCGTGGCGAGCAGTTCGGTCAGGCGCGCGTCGAGCTGCGCGCGCGTGAGCGGCGCGGCGGCCCACGCGGCGATCTGGCCGGACAGCGCGGGACGCGCGGCGGCCGCGCGGGCGAGATAGCGGGAATAGGACGTGCTGATCAGGGCGGAAGCGTCGGTCATCGAAAAGCGGGCCTGGCAGTAAGGCCCCGCTGCGGGACAACGCGTGCGCGCCCCGCTGCCGACAGGCCCCTTGGACTCGGCGCGGTGTCGCGACGCGGGTGCGCCGCCGCGAAAACCGCGCGCAGGAAAGCCCGTGCCGTGCGGCCTCAACGGCCGCCGGCACGAACCCGTGTGATACATTTCAACGTCAGTCTGCAAAACTACCATATCGCCGCCCTTCCGCCGCATGTCCGACCGTCAGGAATCCGCCGTAGCTGAGCCCGAAGCGGGACCTCCGAAGCACGATCATCCGGTCCTGCGTCGCGTGTTCAGGGTGACGCTGGCAGTCGGGATCGGCACGTACTTCGTCGCGTCCGGCGTGTTCCTCGGGATGCGCTACGTGCTGCTGCCGCGCATCGACGAATACCGCCCGCGCATCGAGCGCGCGGTGTCCGACAAGCTGCACGCGCAGCTTTCGATCGGCAAGCTGTCTCCGCACTGGTCCGGCATGCAGCCGGGCGTCGAAGTCGCCAACCTCACCATTCGCGGCCGTGACGGCCAGATCGCGCTGTCGGTCCCGCACGCGACGGCAGCGCTGTCGTGGATGTCGCTGCTGCGGCTGTCGCCCGCGCTGTCGAGCCTGATCGTCGACCATCCCGACCTCGTCGTCGCGCGCGCCGCCGACGGCTCGCTGAGCGTCGCGGGCGTCGGCGTCGCGACCACTCACGGCGGCAACGACACGTTCGGCACGTGGCTGCTGAAGCAGGAAGCGATCGTGCTGCGCAACGGCACGCTGCGCTGGCGCGACGCGCAGCACGACGCACCGGAGCTCGCGCTGTCCGGCATCCGCCTCGCGGTGCTCAACCACGGCCGCGAGCACAAGGCCGCGCTGCAGGCGCCCGCGAACGGCACGCTGCTGCTCGGCCCGCTCGATTTCCGCGCGCGTTTCCGCCACAAGCCGCTCGCGCCGATCGGCAAGCCGACGAACTGGACCGGCGACGCGTACCTGTCGACCGGCCCGGTCGACCTGCAGACACTCGGCCGTTATCTCGACATTCCGCTCACGATCCACGCGGGCCGGATCGACAACGCGATCTGGGCGACCTTCCAGGACGGCCACCTGCGCTCCGCGGGCGGCGACCTGCAGGGCGCCGACGTCGTGCTGCGCGTGCGGCCGACCCAGCCGCGCCTCGACGTGCCGACGGTCGGGTTCGGCTGGGACATGGCGCTGGACGCCGGCCACGACTACACGCTGCACCTGACGCGCTTCAACGCGGAGCTCGGCCAGCCGCCGCTGCCGGACGGCACGCCGCTCGCCCGTTCGCTCGCGCTGTCGACGCTGACCGCCCGCTACCGCGTGCCGACCGCCGACCAGGGGCAGCTGCTCAGCGTCGTCGGCGACCGCGTCGATCTCGGCATCCTCAGCGAGTTCATCCGCGGGCTGCCGCTGCCCGCGCGGCTGCGCAACGAGCTGATCAAGCTCGACCCGCGCGGGATGGTGTCGAACTATCACATCGAGGTCGAACGCGCGAAGCCGGCGCGGGCCGAGCTCGCCGACGAAGAACGTCGCACCGGCGCCGCGCCGATCGTCCGCTACCGTTTCCTCGGCGATCTGCAGGGCATCAGCGTCGCCGCGCAGGAGCCGCCGCCGGGTCTTTCCCCGCGCGGTCACCCGCGCGCCGGCTGGCCGGGCGTCGAGAATTTGTGGGGCCGCATCGATGCGAAGGAAACCGGCGGCACCGCGCACTTCGACACGGTCAATGCGGCGGTCACGGTGCCCGGCGAATTCGACGAGCCGCGCCTGACCTTCGACCGGCTGCGCGGCAACGCGAAATGGGTGATCACGCCGGCGCCGGGCGAGAAGCACGCGCGCGTCGACGTGACGTTGCCCGACCTGTTCGTCGCGAACCCCGATGCGGAAATCGCGGTGTCGGGCACGTACACGAACCCAGGCCACGGCCGCGGCTCGCTCGACCTGCGCGCGGATTTCGCGCGCGCATCGGTGGCGCGCATCCCGCGCTACCTGCCGACCGGGATGTCCGAGCACCTGCGCGACTATCTCGGCCATGCGCTGCAGGACGGCCAGGTGACCAAGGGGGCGTCGATCGTCGCCCGCGGCCCGCTCGAGAAATTCCCGTTCGAACACGAGCCGGACGCCGGCGTGTTCCACATCGTCGCGCCGTTCACCGGCGGGCGCTTCGAACCGACGCCGTACCCGCCGCGCAAGCTCGCGAACGGCACGCCGAGCGTCTGGCCCGCACTCGACGGAATCGACGGCGTGTTCGAGCTCGCGCAGAACAAGCTGCGCTTCGACATCGCGCGCGCGCACTACAAGCGCGTCGCGCTGACGAAGGTCGCCGGCCGGATCGACGATCTCGGCAATCCGTCGAAGTCGCCGCTCGTCATCGACGGCCATGCGCAAGGCCCGCTCGCGGACCTGATCGACTACGCGGACAACAGCTCGCTCGGCGCGATGAGCGGGCACATCGGCCAGCGGATCGATGCGCAGGGGCCCGCGTCGCTCGCGCTCAAGATCACGATTCCGCAGCACGTTCCGCATCCGCATACGCACGTCGAGGGCACGCTCGCGTTCGGCGGCAACACGCTGTCGACCGACGGCGTGCCGCCGCTGTCCGCGCTGCGCGGCAGCGTGCGCTTCAGCGAGGCCGGCGCGTCGCTGCACGAGCTGTCGGGGCGCTTCCTCGGCGGCCCGGTGCGCGCGAACGGCAACTTCCAGTCGCACGGCCCGTACGCGGTGGACGTCGACGGCAAGCTCGCGCTCGACGCCGCGCGCGGCCTGAACCTGCGGGGCACGGCCGCGGCGCTGCTCGAGCACGTGGTCGGCGACGCGCCGTACCAGCTCGCCGTGCGCGGCGCGCCGGGCCGCCTGCCGGAGGTCACCGCGCATTCCGACTTGACGGGCGTCGCGCTGAATTTCCCGGCGCCGTTCGCGAAACCGGCCGGCACGCCGATGCCGTTCCGCTTCACGCTGCAGCCGGCCGCCCAGGCCGGCGGCAAGCGCCTCGAGCATGCCGACCTGACGCTCGGGCCCGTGTCCGCGACCTACCTGCTCGACGCGACGCCCGGCCAGCCGCTGCGCGCGGTGCGCGGCGCGATGGGCATCCACCGGATGCCCGACCTGCCGCAGGACGGCGTGAGCGCCGCTGTCGACGTCGACGAACTGGACGCCGACGCGTGGCTCGCGCTCGCCCGCACGCTGCAGCACGACACGCCGCGCGCGCCGGAGCCGCAGGCCGCGCCGCGCGTCGACGTCGCGAGCTTCACGCCGAAGCGCTTCGCGCTCCACTTCGGCACGCTGAAGCTGCTCAAGCGCAACTGGGAAAACGTGATCATCGGCGCGTCGCACGTCGACGAGCTGTGGCAGGCGAACATCGCGTCGAACCAGGTCTCGGGCTACCTGTCGTGGGCGCCGGGCGGCGGCCACAACGGTGCGGGCGTGCTGAACGCGCGGCTCGCGAAGCTCGTGATCCCGCAGAGCGCGCAGCACGACCTCGTCGGCCGCGCGATGAACCTGCCGACGCCGACCGACCGGCCGATGCCGTCGGTCGACCTGATCGTCGACCAGGTCGTCGCGCGCGATCACGACATCGGCCGGCTCGTCGTCAACGCGCGCAACCTCGAGGAAGACGGCGCGCCGGTGTGGCAGCTCGACAAGTTCGAGCTGGCGAACCCGGCCGCGAAGCTGACGGCGACCGGCAACTGGCGCACGTCGCGCCGCGCGCTGGCCCGCGGCGTCGACGAAAACGATGCGCCGCGCCGCAGCGTGTTCGACTTCAAGCTCGACGTCGGCAACGCGGGCGCGCTGCTCGACCTCGTGGGCCTGCCGCGCACGCTTGCAAACGGCCACGGCACCGTGACCGGCAAGGTCGGCTGGCGCGGCGGCCCGACCGCGGTCGATCTGCCGTCGCTCGGCGGCCAGGTCGCGCTCGACCTGGAGCACGGCCAGATCCTGAAGGTCGATCCGGGTGCCGCGAAACTGCTCGGCGTGCTGAGCCTGCAGAGCCTCGCGCGCTTCCTGACGCTGAATTTCCGCGACGTGATCGGCAAGGGGCTGCCGTTCGACAAGATCACGGGCACCAGCCGGATCTCGAACGGGATCGCGCGCACCGACGACTTCTCGATGACGACGGCGCCGGCGAACGTGACGGTACGCGGCGCGGTCGACCTCGGCGCCGAGACGCAGGACCTGCACGCGCACGTCGCGCCGAAGATCGGCGCCGGCACGGCGGCAATCGCGGCCGCGATCATCAATCCGCTGCTGGGTGTCGGCGTGCTGGCCGCGAACTACGCGCTGTCGGAGACGCTGTCGCACGCGTTCGCGCTCGACTACGCGATCACGGGCTCGTGGGCGCATCCGCACATCGAGCGGGTGCGAGGCGATCAGGGTAAGATGAATCACGGTCCGGCCGATGCGGCGAGCCACTGACGCGCGCAGGGTGCCGGGCCGCACCCCATTTATGACGCAACCGATCCAGCGATGACCGATCACACCCGTTCCGCCACGCCCTTTCGGGTCGCCGCGCTGCAGATGGTGAGCACGCCGGACGTCGCACGCAATCTCGCCGAAGCCGGCCGCCTGATCGCGGAAGCGGCCGGCGACGGCGCGCAGCTCGTCCTGCTGCCCGAGTATTTCTGCTTCATGGGCCATCGCGACACCGACAAGCTCGCGCTCGCCGAACCCTACCGCGACGGCCCGATCCAGCGCTTCCTGTCGGAGGCCGCGCACCGTCACGGCATCTGGGTGATCGGCGGCACGCTGCCGCTGAAGGCGCCGGAGCCCGATCGCGTGCTGAACACGACGCTCGTGTTCGACCCGAACGGCCAGGAAGCCGCCCGCTACGACAAGATCCACCTGTTCAACTTCGAGAAAGGCGACGAATCGTTCGACGAGGCGCGCACGATCCGCGCGGGCGACACGGTCGTCGCGTTCGATGCGCCGTTCGGGCGGGTCGGCCTGTCGGTCTGTTACGATCTGCGCTTTCCGGAGCTGTATCGCAGGATGGGCGACTGCGCGCTGATCGTCGTGCCGTCGGCGTTTACGTATACGACGGGCCGCGCGCACTGGGAAATGCTGCTGCGCGCGCGGGCCGTGGAGAACCAGTGCTACGTGCTCGCGGCCGCGCAAGGCGGCAAGCACGAGAACGGCCGGCGCACCTGGGGCCACAGCATGCTGATCGACCCGTGGGGCGAGATCGTCGCGGTCCGCGACGAAGGCGCGAGCGTCGTGACCGGCGCGCTCGATCCGCAGCGCACCGCCGACGTGCGCCAGAGCCTGCCCGCGTGGCGGCATCGCGTGCTGGCCTGAACCGCTGAACCGCCCGGCGCTTGAAACGCCGCCCGGCCAACCCATCTGCCCAGAACGCACCCGACAACTTTTTGAGAACCCTCGATACCCGCATGAACATCATCGAACCCGGCATCCGCAATCTTGCGCTGGCGAAGGACATCCTCCTCACGCCGTACGGCCTCGACGAGAGCCTGCTCACGCGCACGATCGCCGACATCTTCACGCATCGCGTCGACTACGCCGACCTGTACTTCCAGGCGACCCGCAGCGAAGCGTGGAGCCTCGAGGAAGGCATCGTGAAGTCGGGCAGCTTCAGCATCGACCAGGGCGTCGGCGTGCGCGCGGTCGCGGGCGACCGCACCGCGTTCGCGTACTCGGACGACCTGTCGCCGGAAGCGATCGCGCAGGCGGCCGCGGCCACCAAGGCGATCGCGGCGGCCGGCGGCGGCCGCCAGAAGATCAAGGCGGCGACCTCCCTGAAGGGCATCTCGGGCCGCGACCTGTACCTGCCGTCCGATCCGCTCGCGTCGCTCGACGCGACCGCGAAGGTCAAGCTGCTCGAGCGCATCGAGCAGATGGCGCGCGGGCGCGACCCGCGCGTCACGCAGGTGATGGCGGGCCTCGCCGGCGAATACGACGTCGTGCTGGTCGCGCGCAGCGACGGCGCGCTCGCGGCCGACATCCGCCCGCTGGTGCGCGTGTCGGTCACGGTAATCGCCGAACAGAACGGCCGCCGCGAGATCGGCTCCGGCGGCGGCGGCGGCCGCTTCGACTACGGCTACTTCACCGATGAAGTGCTGTCGCGCTACGTCGACGACGCCGTGCACGCGGCGCTCGTCAACCTCGACGCGCGTCCCGCGCCGGCCGGCGCGATGACCGTCGTGCTCGGGCCGGGCTGGCCCGGCGTGCTGCTGCACGAGGCGATCGGCCACGGCCTCGAGGGCGACTTCAACCGCAAGGGTTCGTCGGCGTTCGCCGGCCGGATCGGCGAGCAGGTCGCCGCGAAGGGCGTGACGGTGGTCGACGACGGCACGCTGCCGAACCGCCGCGGCTCGCTGAACATCGACGACGAAGGCAACCCGACGCAGTGCACGACGCTGATCGAGGACGGCATCCTGAAGGGCTACATCCAGGACACGCTGAACGCGCGCCTGATGAAGATGCCTGTCACCGGCAACGCGCGGCGCGAGTCGTACGCGGCGCTGCCGATGCCGCGCATGACCAACACGTACATGCTGAACGGCGACAAGGATCCGCAGGAAATCATCGCGTCGGTGAAGAACGGCCTGTACGCGGTGAACTTCGGCGGCGGCCAGGTCGACATCACGAACGGCAAGTTCGTGTTCTCGGCATCCGAGGCGTACATGATCGAGAACGGCAAGATCACCTACCCGGTGAAGGGCGCGACGCTGATCGGCAGCGGCCCGGAATCGCTGAAGTACGTGAGCATGATCGGCAACGACATGTCGCTCGACTCGGGCGTCGGCGTGTGCGGCAAGGAAGGCCAGAGCGTGCCGGTCGGCGTCGGCCAGCCGACCCTGCGGATCGACAAGATGACGGTCGGCGGTACGGCATAACCGCATCGCGGCGCATACAATCCGCGCATTTTGGCAAAAGCGCGCGGATTCTCCGCATTTTTGAGCACCCCCGGTTGCCAGCGACGCGGCGACCGGGTATAAATTCCGAATCAACTTTTTTGACGAACCGAATCTCCGTCATGTCCGCCAAGTTTTATTTTTACTTTTTTTGGCATCTCAGACCGCTGGCGGATCGAGAGGGTTGATGGCGCGTGAAGCGCAACCGAAATTCCCGAAAAAACCGCCGGCGAACCCGGCGGTTTTTTTTCGCCCTTCGCCACCCGGTCGCCGCCGCAGCGGATCCCGCGGCCCCGACCGAAATCACTGAATCGCTTGAATCGATGAATCTGCCGCACGCGCACTGACCGAACGGCGCCCGCAAAACCAGGAGAAACAGCATGCCCCCGCACAACACCGACGACGTCCGCATCCGCGAACTCAAGGAACTGACGCCGCCCGCCCACCTGATCCGCGAATTCGCGTGCTCCGAGGCCGCGTCCGAGCTGATCTACAACTCGCGCCAGTCGATGCACCGCATCCTGCACGGGATGGACGACCGGCTGATCGTCGTGATCGGGCCGTGCTCGATCCACGATACGAAGGCGGCGATCGAGTACGCGGGGCGGCTCGTGAAGGAGCGCGAGCGCTTCAAGGGCGAGCTGGAAATCGTGATGCGCGTGTACTTCGAGAAGCCGCGCACGACGGTCGGCTGGAAGGGGCTCATCAACGATCCGCACCTCGACAACAGCTTCAAGATCAACGAAGGGCTGCGCACCGCGCGCGAGCTGCTGCTGCAGATCAACGAGATGGGGCTGCCGGCCGCGACCGAATACCTCGACATGATCAGCCCGCAGTACATCGCCGACCTGATCTCGTGGGGCGCGATCGGCGCGCGCACGACCGAGTCGCAGGTGCACCGCGAGCTGGCGTCGGGGCTGTCGTGCCCGGTCGGCTTCAAGAACGGCACCGACGGCAACGTGAAGATCGCGGTCGACGCGATCAAGGCCGCATCGCAGCCGCACCATTTCCTGTCGGTGACGAAGGGCGGCCATTCGGCGATCGTGTCGACGGCCGGCAACGAGGACTGCCACGTGATCCTGCGCGGCGGCAAGACGCCGAACTACGACGCGGACAGCGTGAACGCCGCGTGCGCGGACATCGGCAAGGCCGGCCTCGCCGCGCGCCTGATGATCGACGCGAGCCACGCGAACAGCTCGAAGAAGCACGAGAACCAGATTCCCGTGTGCGCGGACATCGGCCGCCAGGTCGCGGCCGGCGACGAGCGCATCGTCGGCGTGATGATCGAGTCGCACCTCGTCGAGGGGCGCCAGGACCTGAAGGAAGGCTGCCCGCTGACCTACGGCCAGAGCATCACCGACGCGTGCATCGCGTGGGACGACAGCGTGAAGGTGCTCGAAGGCCTCGCGGAATCGGTGAAGGCGCGCCGCGTCGCGCGCGGCAGCGGGAACTGACAGGCGACACCGGCCCGGACCGTGGCTTCCCGCTTGCCAGCGGGTTGCCATGGTTCGACTGCGGCCGGTATCCGGTTCTGCTAAACTAGCTAACACCCCCTAGCTAACCGGAGGTACTCATGTCGACCGTCAACATGCATGATGCCAAGTCGCGGCTTTCAAGTCTCGTCGAGGCACTGGAACTGGGGCGCGAATCCGAAGTCGTGATCGCCCGCAACGGCCATCCGGTCGCCCGCATCGTCCCCTACACGGCGCCGCGCCGCATCGGCGCCGCTCGTCAGCTGCTTGCCGGCCTGAACATCCCGACGACGGTCGAAGCATTCAACGCCGGCGACGAATCGATTGCCGCCGATTTCGATGCCAGCGCCGAGCGAGGACTCGCGCCGTGAAGCTGTTGCTCGACACGCATATCGCGCTGTGGGCGGCTGAAGGCGCGCCGCAACTGTCGCCGACCGCCGTCGCATTGATCGAGGATCCGCAGAACACGCTGTACGTCAGCGCCGCGTCTATCTGGGAAATCTCGATCAAGTATCGTAAAGGCAACCTCCCCGTTCATCCACGCGATGCCCGTTCGGCATTCCGGCTCGCTGGCTTCGCGGAATTGTCGATCAATAGCGATCACGCCGAGGCGGTCGCTGCGTTGCCGGATTTCCCTGACCATGCCGATCCGTTCGATCGCATGATGGTCGCGCAGGCGCTACATGAAGGCATGCCGCTCGTCAGTGCCGATCCGAAGGTATGGCGCTACCACGCAACCCTGATGCTACGCGCCTGAAGTCGCCCGCCTGGCGCAGCACGAACAAAAGCCCGACTCGCGCCGGGCTTTTTCATTGCCTCGGCCGGAACCGGCCGTCAGATTCCTCACTCGAGCGCACCCGAGCCGAAGATCTCGGTATTGATGCGTTCCGGCGCGACGCCGAGCGCGACCAGCGCGTCGCGTTGCGCCTTCATGAACGCGATCGGGCCGCAGATGTAGTAGTCGGCATCCGCCACCAGTGCGTATTGCTTCACGCGTTCCGGCGTCAGGCGCCCTTCGAGGTCATGATCGATGCCGACGCGATCGTTCGGGCCGACCAGCTCGTACAGCACCGTGCGCTTCACGTTCGCGTTCTCGCGCACCGTATCGTTCAGCCAGTCGCGGAACGCGTGCACCGCGCCCGACCGGCAGGCGTGGACGAACCGCACTTCACGCGTGCTGCCTTCGCCGACCAGCGTCGAAGCCATCGACACCATCGGCGTCAGCCCGACGCCGCCCGAAATCAGCACGACCGGCGTATCGGCGCCGCGCTTCAGCGAGAATTCGCCCATCGGCGCGGTCACCTCGACGATTGCGCCCTCCTCCACGCCGTCATGCATCAGTGTCGACACCTTGCCGGCCGGGATCGCTTCCGGCTGGCCGGCCTCGCGCTTCACCGAGATGCGCAGCCACTTGCCGTGCGGCGCGTCGGACAGGCTGTACTGGCGCGGCTGATCGACGCCGAGATCGCCGACGAAGCGCTTCACCGTGACGTACTGGCCCGGCGCGAAGGTCGGCGCGTCGCCGCCGTCGGCGGGTGTCAGGTAGAACGACGTGATCTCGTCGCTCTCACGCACCTTGCGGGCAACCTTGAACGGACGGAAGCCGCTCCACGCTGCGCCCGCGTACAGGTCGGCCTCGGCGCCGATCAGGATCTGCGCGAGCTGGCCGTACGCGACGCGCCATGCCTCGAGCGTCTCGGCATCGACCGCATCGCCGAGCACTTCGACGATCGACGCGAGCAGGTTCTCGCCGACGATCGGGTAATGCTCGGGGCGGATGTTCAGGCTCGCGTGCTTGTGCGCGATGTGCGACACCGCCCCGCCGAGCGCGCCGAGGTTGTCGATGTCCGCCGCATACGCATAGACCGCCTTCGCGAGCGTTTCCGGCTGGCTGCCGGTCTTCTGGTGCGTCTGGTTGAACAGGTTCTTCAGTTCCGGATGCCGCGCGAACATGCGCTGGTAGAAATGCTTCGTGATCGTCGCGCCGTGCACGGCGAGGACAGGGGCAGTGGCCTTCACGCGAGCCATCTGGTCAGCGGTGATGTGGGTCATGTTCGTTCTCCGTTAAACATGCGCATACGATACATCTTTAAAAACAGACGTCCGTCGGGCAAATTGTCGCAGTGCGGAAACACGACGCCGGGTGTCAGCGGACGCGCCCGCGCTCCCACAGCACGTCCGAGCCGCCATCCGCGCGGTTCAGCACACGCGCCAGCACGAACAGCAGGTCCGACAGCCGGTTCACGTAGCGCCGCGGCGCGTCATTGAGCGTGTCGGTGCGCCCGAGCGCGACGATCGAGCGCTCCGCGCGGCGGCACACCGTCCGGCACACGTGCGCGAGCGACGCCGCACGCGAGCCGGCCGGCAGGATGAATTCCTTCAGCGGCGGCAGCGTCGCGTTGTAGTCGGCCAGCCAGTTGTCGAGGCGCGCGAGGTGCGTGTCGTCGAGCACCGCATGGCCGGGAATGCACAGCTCGCCGCCGAGATCGAACAGGTCGTGCTGGATCGTGACGAGCGCCGTGCGCACGTCGTCCGGCAGCGTCTCGGCGAGCAGCACGCCGAGATTCGAGTTCAGTTCGTCGACGTCGCCGATCGCGGCGATCCGTGCGTCGTCCTTGCCGATGCGCCGGCCGTCGCCGAGGCCCGTGGTGCCGTCGTCGCCCGTGCGCGTCGCGATCTTGCTCAAGCGGTTGCCCATGCGAATGTCCTCTGGTGAGCGGCCGCGATGCGGCCCGGTTGGGTTGGTACGCGATTATCGCAGCCCGCGGCGGCGGGCGCAGCGGGCGCAGCGGGCGTTCCAGCGTAGAATGGGCCGAAGGTTTGACAAGCAGTCGTCAGGAGACATTCGTGAATCACCCTGCCCCGCCGGCCACCACGCGCCGCCCGCTGCCCCCCGCCATGCTCGATGCGCTGCGCGCCGCCTTCGGCGAGCGCGTGTCGACCGCCGACGCCGTCCGCGCCCATCACGGCCGCGACGAATCGCCGTTCGATCCGCAACTGCCCGACGCCGTCGTGTTCGCCCGCAACGCCAATGAAGTCCGCCAAATCGTGTCGCTGTGCGCGCTCTACAGCGTGCCGCTGATCCCGTACGGCGCCGGCTCGTCGCTCGAAGGCCATCTGCTCGCGGTGCGCGGCGGCATCTCGCTCGACCTGTCGGAAATGAACCGCGTGCTGTCGATCAACGCGGAAGACCTGACGGTCACGGTCGAACCGGGCATCACGCGCAAGGCGCTCAACGAAGCGCTGCGCGACACCGGCCTGTTCTTCCCGATCGATCCGGGCGCCGACGCCAGCATCGGCGGGATGACCGCGACCCGCGCATCGGGCACCAACGCCGTGCGCTACGGAACCATGCGCGAGAACGTGCTCGGCCTGACCGCCGTGCTCGCCGACGGCCGCGTCGTGAAGACGGGCTCGCGCGCGCGCAAGTCGTCCGCCGGCTACGACCTCACGCGCCTGTTCGTCGGCTCCGAAGGCACGCTCGGCGTGATCACCGAGATCACGCTGCGCCTGCATCCGCTGCCCGAAGCCGTGTCGGCCGCGATCTGCACGTTCCCGTCGATGGGCGACGCGGTGCGCACGGTGATCGAAACGATCCAGATCGGCGTGCCGATCGCGCGCGTCGAATTCGTCGACGCGCTCGCGGTGCGCTCGATCAACCGCCATTCGAACCTGACGCTCGCCGAAGCGCCGACGCTGTTCTTCGAATTCCACGGCACCGAGGCCGGCGTGAAGGAACAGGCCGAGCTCGTGCAGGCGCTCGCGGGCCAGAACAACGGCCAGGGCTTCGAATGGGCGACCCGCCCCGAGGACCGCACGCGGCTCTGGGCCGCGCGCCACAACGCGTACTTCGCGATGCTGCAGCTGAAGCCCGGCTGCCGCGCGGTGACGACCGACGTGTGCGTGCCGATCTCGCAGCTCGCCGCGTGCGTCGAGGAAACCGAGATCGACCTGCGCGCATCGTCGCTGCCCTGCCCGATCGTCGGCCACGTCGGCGACGGCAATTTCCACGTCGCGATCCTGATCGATCCCGACAAGCCCGAGGAAATCGACGAAGCCGAACGCATCAACGACCGGATCGTCGAGCGCGCGCTGCGCCTCGGCGGCACCTGCACCGGCGAACACGGCGTCGGGCTGCACAAGATGCGCTTCCTGCCGAAGGAGCACGGCGACAACGCGATCGACGCGATGCGCGCGATCAAGCTGGCGCTCGATCCGCGCAACCTGATGAATCCCGGCAAGATCTTCACGTGCTGACACGGCGGCGCGCCGCCGCGCCCCGGCTGGAGACCCAATGAACGCTTCCGTCGAACTGTCGAGCGCGACCCGCGCGCAGCGCCAGCGCGAAGTCGTGCAGGCGCTGATGGCCGTGCTGCCGACGCATTGCCTGCTGTTCCGCGACGAAGACACCGCGCCGTACGAATGCGACGGCCTGTCGGCGTACCGCCGGCTGCCGCTCGCGGTCGCGCTGCCCGAAACCGAATCGCAGGTGCAGCGGATCGTGCAGATCTGCCGCCGCATGGAAGTGCCGATCGTGCCGCGCGGCGCCGGCACGAGCCTGTCCGGCGGCGCGCTGCCGATCGCGAACGGCGTCGTGCTGTCGCTCGCGCGCTTCACGCGCATCGTCGAGGTCGATCCGTACGCGCGCACGGCCACCGTGCAGCCCGGCGTGCGCAACCTCGCGATTTCGGAAGCCGCCGCGCCTTACGGGCTGTACTACGCCCCCGATCCTTCGTCGCAGATCGCCTGCACGATCGGCGGCAACGTCGCCGAAAATTCCGGCGGCGTCCATTGCCTGAAATACGGGCTGACGGTGCACAACGTGATGCGCGTGCGCGCGGTCACGATCGACGGCGAGGTCGTCGAATTCGGCTCGCTCGGTCTCGACGCGCCGGGCCTCGACCTGCTCGCGGTGATGATCGGCAGCGAAGGGATGTTCGCGATCGTCACCGAAATCACGGTGAAGCTGATCCCGAAACCGCAGACCGCGCAACTCGTGATGGCGAGCTTCGACGATGTCGTGAAGGGCGGCGAGGCGGTCGCCGCGATCATCGCGTCGGGGATCATCCCGGCGGGGCTGGAGATGATGGACAAGCCGGCCACCCAGGCCGTCGAGGCGTTCACGCACGCGGGCTACGACCTCGACGCGAAGGCGATCCTGCTGTGCGAATCGGACGGCACGCCCGAAGAAGTCGCGGAGGAAATCGTCCGCATGACGGCCGTGCTGCGCGAGCATGGCGCGACGCGCATCCAGGTGTCGCGCAACGAAAGCGAGCGGCTGCGCTTCTGGTCCGGCCGCAAGAACGCGTTCCCGGCCGCCGGGCGCATTTCCGCCGACTATTACTGCATGGACGGCACCGTGCCGCGCCGTGCGATCGGCCCGCTGCTCGCCCGCATCGAGCAGCTCGAGACGCGCTACGGGCTGCGCTGCATCAACGTGTTCCATGCCGGCGACGGCAACATGCATCCGCTGATCCTCTACAACGCGAACGATCCGGACGAGCTGCACCGCGCCGAGCAGTTCGGCGCGGAAATCCTCGAATGCTGCGTGGAATTCGGCGGCAGCGTGACGGGCGAGCACGGCGTCGGCATCGAAAAGCTGAATTCGATGTGCGTGCAGTTCTCGCCGCAGGAGCGCGATGCGTTCTTCGCGGTCAAGCGCGCGTTCGATCCGGCCGGGCTGCTGAACCCCGACAAGGGCATCCCGACCCGCGCGCGCTGCGCCGAATACGGCCGCCAGCACGTGCGCGGAGGGCTGCTGCCGCACCCCGACCTGCCGCGCTTCTGAGCGCCGCGCGGTGCGCGGCCCGTGCCGCCGCGCGGGCCGCGATGTGCCGCCCTGCCCGCGCCGGCCGTGCGCGCGGCGACGCCCGCATGCATTCGTCATGCGTGGCTTAGGGATAGTCGCGATGTGGATTCGCGCCACCCCGGTACAATCGACCGGACAACAACGAGGCAGCAATACAACATGGAAGAGGACGACATCGTCGCCGGATGGGCCGAACGCGTCCGCGCCGCCTGTGCCGACGGCCGGCCGCTGCGGATTCGCGGCGGCGGCACCAAGGACTGGTACGGCCAGGCGCTGGACGGCGAAATACTCGACACGCGCGCGTTTCAGGGCGTCGTGTCGTACGACCCGGCCGAACTCGTCGTCACGGTCCGCGCGGGCACGCCGCTCGCGCAGCTTGAAGCCGTCCTCGCCGAGTGCGGCCAGATGCTGCCGTTCGAGCCGCCTCACTTCGGCCGCGCGGCCACCGTCGGCGGCTGCGTCGCGGCGGGCCTCGCGGGGCCGCGCCGCGCGACCTGCGGCGCGCCGCGCGATTTCGTGCTCGGCGTCACGCTGATGAACGGCCGCGGCGAAGCGCTGCGCTTTGGCGGGCAGGTCGTGAAGAACGTCGCCGGCTACGACGTGTCGCGGCTGATGGCCGGCTCGCTCGGCACGCTCGGGCTGATGCTCGAGCTGTCGATCAAGGTGCTGCCGGTGCCCGTCGCCGAAGTCACGCTGAAGTTCGAGATGACCGCGACCGACGCGGTGCGCAAGCTCAACGAATGGGGCGGCCATCCGCTGCCCGTCAGCGCGAGCGCGTGGCGCAACGGCACGCTCGTGCTGCGGCTGTCGGGCGCCGAGGCGGCCGTGAAATCGGCGAAGACGCTGCTCGGCGGCGAAGTCGTCGACGCGGTCGAGGCCGAGCGCTTCTGGGCAGCCGTGCGCGAGCACACCGACCCGTTCTTCAACGGCATCCCGCCCGGCTATGCGCTGTGGCGGCTCGCGCTGCCGTCGATCACCGAACCGATGCACCTGCCCGGCACCCAGCTGATGGAATGGGGCGGCGCGCAGCGCTGGTGGATCACCGACGCCGACGCGCAGACGGTGCGCATGAGCGCGAAGCAGGCCGGCGGCCATGCGACGCTGTTCCGCGCGGGCGAGTCGTACGACCGCAGCGCGGGCGTGTTCACGCCGCTGCCCGCGCCGCTGATGAAGATTCACCGCGGGCTGAAGGCTGCGTTCGATCCCGCGCGCATCTTCAACCGCGGCCGGCTTTACCCTGATCTCTGAGGGATCGATGCAAACGAACCTCGCCGATTTCATCCGCAATACGCCCGACGGCGACGAGGCCGACGCGATCCTGCGCAAGTGCGTGCATTGCGGCTTCTGCACCGCGACGTGCCCGACCTATCAGCTGCTCGGCGACGAACTCGACGGCCCGCGCGGCCGCATCTACCTGATCAAGCAGATGGTCGAAGGCGCGCCCGTCACGCGCAGCACGCAGCAGCACCTCGACCGCTGCCTCACCTGCCGCAGCTGCGAGACGACCTGCCCGTCGGGTGTCCAGTACGGCCGGCTCGTCGAAATCGGCCGCAAGCACGTCGAGGCGCAAGTGCAGCGCCCGGTGCAGCAACGGCTCGTGCGCCGCGTGCTCGCCAGCCTCGTGCCGAACGCGGCGCTGTTCTCGCCGCTCATGCGGCTCGGCCAGCACATGCGGCCGCTCTTGCCGAAACGGCTGCGCGACAAGGTGCCGCCGCGCACGCGGCTGCTCGAATGGCCGCAGCGCCCCCATTCGCGCAAGATGCTGATGCTCGCCGGCTGCGTGCAGCCGTCGATGCTGCCGAACATCAACATCGCGACCGCGCGCGTGCTCGACGCGCTCGGGGTCGAGACGATCGTCGCGCCCGACGCGGGCTGCTGCGGCGCGATCCGCCTGCACCTGAACTATCACGACGAAGCGCTCGACGACGCGCGCCGCAACATCGACGCGTGGTGGCCGTACGTCGAGCAAGGCGCCGAGGCGATCGTGATGAACGCAACGGGCTGCGGCGCGACGGTTCTCGAATACGCGCACCTGCTGCGCGACGATCCGGCCTATGCGGAGAAGGCGCAGCGCATCGTCGCGCTGACGCGCGACATCTCCGACGTGCTGCTCGCGTTCGAGGCCGAGATCGCGACGCTCGCGCGGCGCCGCGCGATCCATACCGTCGCGTACCACCCGCCGTGCACGCTGCAGCACGGCCAGCAGTCGCGCGGCAAGGTCGAGCGCCTGCTCGAGACGCTCGGCATCGACGTGCGGCTGCCGGCCGACAGCCATCTGTGCTGCGGCTCGGCCGGCACCTATTCGCTGACGCAGCCGTCGCTGTCGTACCGGCTGCGCAAGCAGAAGCTGCTGAAGCTGCAGGCACTCGAGCCGCAGATGATCGTGTCCGGCAACGTCGGCTGCATCGCGCACCTGCAAAGCGGCACGCAGATTCCGGTCGCGCACTGGATCCAGCTCGTCGAACATCTGCTGTACGGCTGACGCGGATGGCCGGCCCCGCCGGCGCCCCGTCCGTATAATGGGCGAACCGATGCGGCGCGTGCCGTGCCGCCTCCGCTGCCGCGTTCGTCGCCGCATTCGTCACCATTCGCCGCCGTACTCGCTTCCCGTGCCTGCTTCCGTGCCCGTCATGTCCGATTTCGCCGTCCGTCTCGATTCCGTTCACCGCCGCATCGCCGACGCCGCCCGCGCGGCCGGCCGCGATCCCGCCACCGTCTCGCTGCTCGCCGTGTCGAAGACGTTTCCCGCCGACGACGTGCGCGCCGCGCATGCGGCCGGCCAACGCGCGTTCGGCGAGAACTACGTGCAGGAATCGATCGACAAGATCGACGCGCTCGCGGATCTGCGCGCCGCGCTCGAATGGCATTTCATCGGGCCGCTGCAATCGAACAAGACGCGCCCGGTCGCCGAACGGTTCGACTGGGTCCATTCGGTCGACCGGCTGAAGATCGCGCAGCGCCTCGCCGAACAGCGCCCCGCGCACCTGCCGCCGCTCAACGTATGCGTGCAGGTGAACATCAGCGGCGAGGCGTCGAAGAGCGGTGTCGCGCCGGCCGACGTGGCCGACGTCGCGCGCGCGGTCGCCGCGCTGCCGGCGCTGCGCCTGCGCGGCCTGATGGCGATTCCCGAGCCGGCCGGCGATATCGATGCGCAACGCGTGCCGCATCGCGCGCTGCGCACGCTGTACGACGCATTGCGTGCCGACGGCCTGCCGCTCGACACGTTGTCGATGGGCATGTCCGCCGATCTTGAGGCCGCGGTGCTCGAAGGCGCGACCATCGTGCGCGTCGGCACCGCGATCTTCGGCGCCCGCGATTATTCGCACTGAGCGCCGCCCTTTTCCGCCTTCCCGTTCACTCACTTGCTCAATTCGACACCATGAAAATCGCATTCATCGGCGGCGGCAACATGGCCGCGGCCCTGATCGGCGGCCTGATCAAGCGCGGCGTCGCCGCTGACGGCCTGTATGCCATCGACGTCAACGAAGACGCCCGCGCGCGCACCGCGCAGCAGTTCGGCATCCGCACCGGCGCGGCCGTGGACGCGACGCTCGCGGACTACGACGCGATCGTGCTCGCGGTGAAACCGCAGGTGCTGAAGGACGTCGCGCAGGCGCTCGCGCCGCACCTGAAGTCGCAGCTCGTGATCAGCATCGCGGCCGGCATCCGCGGCACCGACCTCGCCCGCTGGCTCGGCGACTACGCACGCGTCGTGCGCACGATGCCGAACACGCCGGCGCTGGTCGGCATGGGCGTGACGGGCCTCGCCGCGCTGCCGCGCGTCGACGCGGCCGGTCGCGAGCTCGCGTCGAACGTGCTCGGCGCGGTCGGCGAGATCGTCTGGTTCGACGACGAAGCGCAGCTCGACGCGGTCACGGCGATCTCGGGCAGCGGCCCGGCGTACGTGTTCTATTTCATCGAAGCGCTGCAGGAAGCCGCGCGCCGCCTCGGCATGAACGACGAACAGGGCCGCGCGCTCGCGGTCGCGACGTTCGCGGGCGCCGCGCAACTCGCCGCGCAATCGGGCGAACCGGCGAGCGTGCTGCGCGAGCGCGTGACGTCGAAGGGCGGCACGACGGCCGCCGCGCTCGCGTCGTTCGACGCGCAAGGCGTGAAGGAAGCGATCGTGCGCGGCGCGCTCGCAGCCGAGGCACGCGCGAAGGAAATGGGCGACGAGCTCGGTCGCGCGTAAGCGCCGCGTCGTCGGCCGGACGTGCCCGGCCGCGCCAACAAAAAAAGCGGCCGCGGCCGCTTTTTTGTTGGCATCGCGCGCCGGCGAGGCGCCCGTACCGCTTCAATTGGCAGCCGGCCCCGCCAGCAGGTAATGCACGGCGATCCCCGCGAACAGCACGCCGCCGAGCCAGTTG
The DNA here is from genome assembly GCF_905339955.1 of Burkholderia sp. BCC1996. Lineage (NCBI taxonomy): Bacteria > Pseudomonadati > Pseudomonadota > Betaproteobacteria > Burkholderiales > Burkholderiaceae > Burkholderia > Burkholderia sp. BCC1996. The sequence goes on along the minus strand of NZ_CAJPHM010000006.1, from coordinate 196,042 downwards.
TTGTGCCGGAACGCCGCGAAGCACGGCATCCGCTCGCGATCCTTGATCAGCGTGTAGTGATACAGCGCGCAGCCGACCGCCGCGGCCCAGCCGGCCCAGTACGCGAGACCGAAGCCGAGCGTCACGCCGATCCACACGTAGATGCCGAGCGTCACCGCATAGCACGCCATCACGGCCGCGACGTCGAAGCGGCCGAACGTCAGCGCGGATGTGCGAATGCCGATCTTGATGTCGTCGTCGCGGTCGACCATCGCGTATTCGGTGTCGTACGCGACCGACCAGAAGATGTTCGCCACCAGCATCACCCACGCGAGCATCGGCACCGTGTCCTGCACGGCCGCGAACGCCATCGGGATGCCGAAGCCGAACGCGATGCCGAGATACGCCTGAGGAATCGCGAAGAAACGCTTCATGAACGGGTACGAGCCTGCGACGAACAGCGCGACGACCGACAGCTCCTTCGTCAGCGTGTTGAGCGGCAGGATCAGCAGGAACGCGATGAACGACAGCACCACCGCGATCGCGACGGCTTCCCATGCGCGGATCTTGCCCGACGTCAGCGGCCGGTCGGCCGTGCGCTTCACGTGGCGGTCGAAATCGCGGTCGGCATAGTCGTTCATCGCGCAGCCGGCCGAGCGCATCAGCAGCGTGCCGAGCGCGAAGATCACCAGCAGCGGCCAGCGCGGATGACCGTCCGACGCGATCCACAGTGCGTTGAGCGTCGGCCAGAGCAGCAGCAGGCTGCCGATCGGCTTGTCCATCCGGACGAGCCGCAGATACAGGGGAAAGCGGGCGAGCATGGCGAACCACCGGGAAGAGAATCCCGGCATTTTAGAGCCGAGCGGCGGTTCGCGTCATGTCGGGACGGCCCGCAGCCGGGTGCGGCGGCACGCGCGCAGACTGCTCGGGCCCGCTGCACGCGGCCGAGCAGCCGCATACGTCAATCAGGGGACAGATGCATGGGGGGGCGGGACCCGCCCTGCCCGACATTCGATGCCGATGCGGGCAATCCGACCCCGCTTCGACTTCGGGACACCGCCCAGTTGACACCGGCCGCACGACGCACGGCCGGTCACGCCGGATTCAGGCAAGCAGCGACCGCAGCATCCACGCGGTCTTTTCATGCGTCTGCAGGCGCTGCGTCAGCAGGTCGGCGGTCGGCTCGTCGCTCGCCGCATCGGCGATCGGGAAGATTTCGCGCGCAGTGCGCACGACCGTCTCGTGCCCTTCGACGAGCTGGCGGATCATCTCTTCGGCCGCCGGCACGCCGTTCGCTTCCGGCACCGACGACAGCTTCGCGAAATCCGCGAACGTGCCCGGCGCGACGACGCCGAGCGTGCGAATGCGCTCGGCGACCAGGTCGACCGCGAGCCACAGTTCGTTGTACTGCTCTTCGAACATCAGATGCAGCGTGTTGAACATCGGACCCGTGACGTTCCAGTGGAAGTTGTGGGTCTTCAGGTACAGCGAAAACGTATCGGCGAGCAGACGCGACAGGCCGTCCGCGATCTTCTTGCGGTCCTTGTCGCTGATGCCGATGTTGATCTGCGTGGCGTTGCCTTTCCTGGCCATCTTCGGGACTCCTCATTCGAAATGTTGAACCGGCGAAAACGCGTCGAGCAATCCGCATGCCGCGCCGTGCGGCAGCCGTTCGCGACGTGCCAGTCTAGCGCGGCGCGCGATTCGCTGCGCTCAGCCGCCGGCGCTCGACACGAGCGGTGCGAGCGCGTGCAGCGCCTGCGCGACCAGCTCGGCCGCCCCGCCGATGACGATCGCGAAACCGACGATACGGCGCGCCAGCTCGGCCGGCGTGAACGCGGCGCGCATGTTCAGCATCATTTGCGTCATGGTCGTCACTCCTTCGACAAGACCTTGAATCGGAAGAAAAAACGGCCGGTCGTGCGACCGGCCGTTTCACGTTTACAGCGTGACTGCGTCAGCGCATCGCGACTTTCACGCGAGGTCGAAGCGGTCGAGGTTCATCACCTTGTTCCAGGCCGCGACGAAATCGCGCACGAACTTCTCGTGTGCGTCGGCGCTGCCGTACACCTCGGCCAGCGCCCGCAGCTGCGAGTGCGAACCGAAGATCAGGTCGACGCGCGTGCCGGTCCACTTGACCTGGCCCGTCGCCCGGTCGCGCCCTTCGAACACGTCGTTCGCGGCCGACACCGGCTTCCACTCCGTGCCCATGTCGAGCAGGTTCACGAAGAAGTCGTTGGTCAGCGAGCCCGGACGATCGGTGAACACGCCGTGCTTTGCGTCACCGACGTTCGCGCCGAGCACCCGCAGGCCGCCGACGAGCACCGTCAGCTCCGGCCCGCTCAGCGTCAGCAGCTGGGCCTTGTCGACCAGCAGCGCCTCGGCCGGCGTCTTGTACGCGTGCTTCAGGTAGTTGCGGAAACCGTCCGCAACCGGCTCGAGCACGGCCATCGCCTCGATGTCGGTCTGCTCTTGCGACGCGTCCATCCGGCCCGGTGCGAACGGCACCGTCACCGCGACACCCGCGTTCTTCGCGGCCTGCTCGACGCCGGCTGCACCGGCGAGCACGATCAGGTCGGCGAGCGACACCTTCTTGCCGCCCGTCTGCGCATCGTTGAACGCCTTCTGCACGCCTTCGAGCGTCTCGAGCACCGCGGCAAGCGCCGCCGGCTGGTTCACTTCCCAGTCCTTCTGCGGGGCGAGGCGGATGCGCGCGCCGTTCGCGCCGCCGCGCTTGTCCGAACCGCGGAACGTGGAAGCCGACGCCCACGCGGTCGACACGAGCTGCGCGACCGACAGCCCCGACGCGAGCACCTTCGCCTTCAGCGCCGCGACGTCGGCGGCGTCGATCAGCGGGTGGTCGACGGCCGGGATCGGGTCTTGCCACAGCAGGTGCTCGGCCGGCACTTCCGGGCCCAGATAGCGCGCACGCGGACCCATGTCGCGGTGCGTCAGCTTGAACCAGGCGCGCGCGAACGCGTCGGCGAACTCGGCCGGGTTCTCGTAGAAGCGGCGCGAGATCTTCTCGTAGGCCGGGTCGAAACGCAGCGACAGGTCGGTCGTCAGCATCGTCGGGCGATGCTTCTTCGCCGGATCGAACGCATCGGGAATCACCTCGTCGGCGCCCTTCGCAACCCACTGGTGCGCGCCGGCCGGGCTCTTGGTCAGTTCCCATTCATAGCCGAACAGGTGCTTGAAGAAGTCGTTGCTCCACTTCGTCGGCGTCGACGTCCACGTGACTTCGAGGCCGCTCGTGATCGCGTCGCGGCCCTTGCCCGATGCGTACGTGCTCTTCCAGCCGAGGCCCTGCTGCTCGATGCCCGCCGCTTCCGGCTCGGGGCCGACGTTCGTGGCGGGGCCGGCGCCGTGCGTCTTGCCGAACGTGTGGCCGCCGGCGATCAGCGCAACCGTCTCTTCGTCGTTCATCGCCATCCGCGCGAACGTCTCGCGGATGTCGCGGGCCGCCGCGACCGGGTCGGGGTTGCCGTCCGGGCCTTCCGGGTTCACGTAGATGAGGCCCATCTGCACGGCCGCGAGCGGGTTCTCGAGATCACGGTCGCCCGAGTAGCGGCTGTTCGGGCCGCCGCTCAGTTCCAGCCAGATCTTTTCCGAACCCCAGTAGACGTCGTCCGGTTCCCACGTGTCGACGCGGCCGCCCGCGAAGCCGAAGGTCTTGAAGCCCATCGATTCGAGCGCGACGTTGCCGGTCAGGATCATCAGGTCGGCCCACGAGATGTTGCGGCCGTACTTCTGCTTGATCGGCCACAGCAGCCGGCGCGCCTTGTCGAGGTTGCCGTTGTCCGGCCAGCTGTTCAGCGGCGCGAAGCGCTGTTGCCCGCCGCCCGCGCCGCCGCGGCCGTCGGCGGTCCGGTACGTGCCGGCGCTGTGCCAGGCCATCCGGATGAACAGGCCGCCGTAGTGGCCGAAGTCGGCCGGCCACCAGTCCTGCGACGTGGTCATCAGCGCCTGCAGGTCGCGCTTCACCGCCGCGAGGTCGAGCTTCTTGAACGCTTCCGCGTAGTCGAAATCCTTGTCCATCGGATCGGACAGCGCCGAGTGCCGGTGCAGGATGTTGAGATTGAGCTGGTTCGGCCACCAGTCCCTGTTCGACGTGCCGCCGGCCGCCGTATGGTTGAACGGACACTTCGATTCGGTCGACATGCTTTTTCTCCTTTGCTTGACTCGTAAGCCCCCACTTGCCGGGCGCGGTTCATGGAGCATTGCGGGGGGATGAAACGGAACAGGTTGATCCTGTCGTACTACGGGGTGTCAGGCCGCGCGGCCTTCGATGCGGGTTGCGGGACTTCGGACATGCAACGCTCCCTCATGGCTGAACGGCGGTGAGTCGGGGAACACCGAACCGGCATGCAACGGCACTCATCCGCCATACGTACGGTCCGCCAGGTACGCGAACGCAATCGGGCGCAGGCTCCGGGCCGCGGCCCTCGCACGATTGACGACCTCGTCGCGCGACGGGATGTTCCGCTGCGCGTGCTGCAGTACCGACCGCATCATGACATCCTCCTTTGACGCTTGCATTCAACGTGCGAATCGAACCGCCGATCCGACGCAATCCATGGAAATGATTCTAATTACGTCTATCGATATTTTGAATTTAATAAATTTTATCTATTCGATAGGCAAAATAAACGGGGTCGCCAGACCCCGTTCATCCGCCTGCCTCGGGAGCACTGCTCCCTGATCAGTTCACTCAGTTCATCGTCGCCGGCATGTCGAGCTTCGCGACGCCCGGCAGCTCGCACGCGGCGATCGCCTCGCTGATCGCGTCGATCGCGGGCATCCGCGTGAAGCTCTTGCGCCACACCAGCACGACGCGGCGATCCGGCACCGGTTCGTTGAACGGCACGTACGACAGCAACTCGGCGTCGGGGCCGTTCGCGCGCGGACCAACCTCGGCGACCGACATCCGCGGCAGCACCGTGATGCCGACGCCGCTCGCGACCATGTGGCGAATGGTTTCGAGCGACGAGCCCTCGAAGGTCTTCTGGATGCCGTCGGCCGTCTGCGAGAAGCGCATCAGCTCCGGGCACACGCCGAGCACGTGATCGCGGAAGCAATGGCCGTTGCCGAGCAGCAGCATCGTTTCCTGCTTCAGGTCCTCGGCATCGATTTCCTCGCGCTTCTCCCACGGATGGCCGGCCGGCAGCGCGACGACGAACGGCTCGTCGTACAGCGGCCGCACCATCAGGCCGGTTTCGGGGAACGGCAGCGCCATGATCGCGGCGTCGATCTCGCCCTGCTTCAGCAGTTCGAGCAGCTTCAGCGTGTAGTTTTCCTGCAGCATCAGCGGCATCTGTGGCACGCGCTGGATCATCTGCTTGACGAGCGTCGGCAGCAGGTACGGCCCGATCGTGTAGATCACGCCGAGCCGGAACGGGCCGACGAGCGGGTCCTTGCCCTGCTTCGCGATCTCCTTGATCGCGAAGGTCTGCTCGAGCACGCGCTGCGCCTGCGTGACGATCTGGTCGCCGATCGGGGTCACGCTCACTTCGCTCGCGCCGCGCTCGAAAATCTGCACGTTGAGCTCGTCTTCGAGCTTCTTGATCGCCACCGACAGCGTCGGCTGGCTCACGAAGCACGCTTCGGCCGCGCGACCGAAGTGCCGTTCGCGCGCGACCGCGACGATGTATTTCAATTCAGTCAGGGTCATTGTGGGTCAATCAGGGATATACAGGCGATAGGTTTAATTTATACACCCGTTGGCACCGGTTCGCCAAGTTTCTCTGTATCGCAACACGCCGAATCAGCGCTGAATGGCGGTTTTAAATCCGACCCTGAATGCGCGAATCAGGCCTTCAGATATTGCTCGCGCGCGCCGAGCCAGCGGGCGAGATGCTGCGTGACCACGTCGGGATACGCGGCGATCAGCCGCGCCGCCGCGTCGCGGGCCGGATCGATCAGCCAGCCGTCGGTCTCGAGGTTCGCGAAGCGCAGCATCGCCGCGCCGGACTGGCGCGCGCCGAGGAATTCGCCGGGGCCGCGGATCTCGAGGTCGCGCCGCGCGATCTCGAAGCCGTCGGTCGTCTCGCGCATCGTCTTCAGCCGCTCGCGGCCGGTCAGCGACAGCGGGCCCGTGTACAGCAGCACGCACACCGACGCCGCGGTGCCGCGCCCGACGCGGCCGCGCAGCTGGTGCAGCTGCGCGAGGCCGAAGCGCTCCGCGTGCTCGATCACCATCAGCGAGGCATTCGGCACGTCGACGCCGACTTCGATCACGGTCGTCGCGACGAGCAGCTGCACGTCGTTGCGCGTGAAGGCCTCCATCACGGCCGCCTTGTCGGCCGGCGACAGCCGCCCGTGCACGAGCCCGACCTTCAGCTCGGGCAGTGCCGCGGCCAGCGTTTCATAGGTTTCGACGGCCGTCTGCAGCTGCAGCGTCTCGCTCTCCTCGATCAGCGGACACACCCAGTACACCTGGCGGCCGGTCAGCGCGGCCTCGCGCACGCGGGCGATCACCTCCTCGCGCCGCGCGTCGCCGACGAGGCGCGTCAACACCGGCGTGCGGCCCGGCGGCAGCTCGTCGATCGTCGACACCTCGAGGTCCGCGTAATACGTCATCGCGAGCGTGCGCGGGATCGGCGTGGCCGACATCATCAACTGGTGCGGCTGGAAATCGCGCGCGCCGTTGGCCGCGTTCGCGGCCTTCGCACGCAGCGCGAGACGCTGCTCGACGCCGAAGCGGTGCTGCTCGTCGACGATCACGAGGCCGAGCCGCGCGAATTCGACGGTGTCCTGGATGATCGCGTGCGTGCCGATCACGAGCTGCGCGGTGCCGAGCGCCGCGGCCTCGATCGCCGCGCGCTTCTCCTTCGCCTTCAGGCTGCCCGCGAGCCATGCGACCGTGACGCCGAGCGGTTCGAGCCACGCGCGCAGCTTGCGCGCGTGCTGTTCCGCGAGGATTTCGGTCGGCGCCATCAGCGCGGCCTGGTAGCCGGCGTCGATCGCCTGCGCGGCCGCCAGCGCCGCGACGACCGTCTTGCCGCTGCCGACGTCGCCCTGCAGCAGCCGCTGCATCGGGTGCGCGAGCGTGAGGTCGTGCGCGATCTCGTCGACAACGCGCGACTGCGCGCCCGTCAGCGTGAACGGCAGCGCCGCGTAAAGGCGTGTGGTCAGCGCATCGGCATCGGTCGCGGCGCGGCGCGGCATCGCGGGCGCCGCGCGCGTGCGGCGCTCCTCGTGCGCGCGCTTGAGCGACAGCTGCTGCGCGAGCAGCTCCTCGAACTTGATGCGGGTCCACGCCGGATGCGAGCCGTCCATCAGCGCGGCTTCGTCGGAATCGACGGCCGGGTGGTGCAGGATGCGCACGGCCTGCGCGAGCGTCGGCACGCCGAGCGGCTTCAGGTAGTCGCGCTCGATCTCGGGCGGCAGCAGCTCGGGCAGCGGCGTGCGCTCGACCGCGTTCTCGATCGCCTTGCGCAGATACGCCTGCGACACGCCGGCCGTGCTCGGATAGACGGGCGTGAGCACCTGCGGCAGCGGCGCATCGGCCTCGACGACGCGCACGGCCGGATGCACCATCTCCATCCCGAAGAAGCCGCCGCGCACGTCGCCGCGCACGCGCAGCCGCTGGCCGACGGCCATCTGCTTGACCTGCGAGCCGTAGAAATTGAGGAAGCGCAGCACGAGCTGCTCGCCGTCGTCGTCCTGGATCTTCACGACGAGCTGCCGACGCGGCCGGTACGCGACCTCGTTGTCGAACACGACGCCTTCGGTCTGCGCGATGCCGCCCGGCAGCAGTTCGCCGATCGGCGTGAGCGTGGTTTCGTCCTCGTAGCGCATCGGCAGATGCAGCACGAGATCGATCGAGCGCGTGAGGCCGAGCTTCGCGAGCTTGTCGACGGTCTTCACGGGTTTGTCGGCGGCCGGCTTCTTCTTGCGTTTCGCACCGGATTGTCCCGCTGCGCCCGCCTCGTCGCTGCCCGCGCCCGGTTCGGCGTCGGGCGCGGCCGCGGCCGGCTGCGCGAGCCGGCCGTCGGCACCGCGCTTCGGGCCCGTGCGGCGCGGCGCGATACTGCGCGGCGGCTCGTGCTCCCCCGCGCTGCGCGCGGGCAACGCGGCATCGTCCGCGTCGAACGGATCGGCGGAATCGGCAACGGCGGCGGTGGAACGGCGTGGTGACACAGGCATCGGATCGTCTGGGTGCTTCGCAAGGCAAGTACAATAGCGGCTTTCACGTCGTCCGAACGAACGACGCCGGCCAGGCCGCGCATCCCGCCATCATAGCGGCTCGCGCGCTCCATTCATGGGTTTCCGCCTTGTCGGCGGCGCCCGCCGGCCGTTTCGAACCAGCCCGCATGTTCACGCTTTCCGATTTCGATTTCAATCTGCCCCCCGAGCTGATTGCGCAAACCGCGCTGCCCGACCGTACCGCGAGCCGCCTGCTCGAGGTCGACGGCACCGTCGAGCCCGCGCGCCTCGTCGACCGCCGCTTCGCCGAGCTGCCGTCGTGCATCGCGCCCGGCGACCTGCTCGTGTTCAACGATACCAAGGTCCTGAAGGCGCGCTTCTTCGGCCAGAAGGCCAGCGGCGGCAAGATCGAGGTACTGATCGAGCGCGTGACCGGCACGCACACCGCGCTCGCGCAGATCCGCGCGAGCAAGTCGCCGGGCGCCGGCACGACGCTGCGCCTCGCCGACGCGTTCGACGTGACGGTCGGCGAGCGCGTCGAGCCGTTCTTCACGCTGATCTTCCCCGAGCCGTGCCTCGACCTGATCGAGCAGTTCGGCCGCCTGCCGCTGCCGCCCTATATCGAGCACGATCCGGACGCGACCGACGAAACGCGCTACCAGACCGTCTACGCGAGCAATCCGGGCGCGGTCGCCGCGCCCACGGCCGGGCTCCATTTCGACCAGCCGCTGCTCGAGCAGCTCGACGCGATGGGCGTCGAGCGCGCGACGCTGACGCTGCACGTCGGCGCCGGCACGTTCCAGCCGGTGCGCGTCGACAACATCGCCGAGCACAAGATGCACAGCGAGTGGTACGACCTGCCGCAGTCGCTCGTCGACAAGATCGCCGCGACCCGCGCGCGCGGCGGCAATGTGATCGCGGTCGGCACGACCTCGATGCGCGCGCTCGAAGCCGCGGCGCGCAGCGCCGACGAAGCCGGCCGCCCGCTCGCGGCGACGCAGGCCGAGACCGACATCTTCATCACGCCCGGCTACGCTTTCCGGATCGTCGACCGGCTCGTCACGAACTTCCACCTGCCGAAGTCGACACTGCTGATGCTGGTGTCGGCGTTCGCGGGCGTCGAGACGATCCGCGCCGCGTACCGGCACGCGATCGACGCACGCTACCGCTTCTTCAGCTACGGCGACGCGATGCTGCTCACGCGGCGCGATACGCCGGAGGCGCCGCGCGCGTAAGCGCGCCAGGCGCGACGACACGCCGGCCCGCGCCGGCCCGCGACCGCGCAGCGGCAGCTGCGCTTCGCGCCGTCGCGCGTCGCGCCGTTGTCCCCGCGCTGTCGCCCCCGTTTTGCTGCGGTACGCGCTACGATGGCGCGCACCCGCTTTTCCCCGCCGCCGGTTGCCCGGCGGCGTTTCCAACGTGCGCCGGACTGTTTTCCGGTGGCAAGGAGAATGACGCGATGACCGAAGGTTCATCCCACGATACGCACGCTCATCCGCACGCCCCCGTGCAGGACCGCCCCGCGAACGGGCTCGAATTCGAACTGCTGACGACCGACGGCCATGCGCGCCGCGGCCGCGTGAAGCTCAACCACGGCGTGGTCGAGACGCCGATCTTCATGCCGGTCGGCACGTACGGCACCGTGAAGGCGATCCAGCCGCGCGAGCTGCACGAGATCAAGGCCCAGATCATCCTCGGCAACACGTTCCACCTGTGGCTGCGCCCCGGCCTCGACACGATCGACGCGCATGGCGGCCTGCACGGCTTCATGGGCTGGAACAAGCCGATCCTGACCGACTCGGGCGGCTTCCAGGTGTTCTCGCTCGGCGACCTGCGCAAGATCACCGAGGACGGCGTCACGTTCGCGTCGCCGATCAACGGCGACAAGCTGTTCCTGTCGCCGGAAGTGTCGATGCAGATCCAGAAGGTGCTGAACTCGGACATCGTGATGCAGTTCGACGAATGCACGCCGTACGCGACCAACGGCGTGCCGACCACGCACAAGGAAGCGGCCGAGTCGATGCGGATGTCGCTGCGCTGGGCGAAGCGCTCGCTCGACGAGTTCGACCGGCTCGGCAACCCGAACGCGCTCTTCGGGATCGTCCAGGGCGGGATGTTCGAGGACCTGCGCGACGAATCGCTCGCGGGCCTGTCGGAGCTCGGCTTCCACGGCCTCGCGATCGGCGGGCTGTCGGTCGGCGAGCCGAAGGAAGACATGATGCGGGTGCTGCGGCACGTCGGCCCGAAGCTGCCGGCCCACAAGCCGCACTACCTGATGGGCGTCGGCACGCCGGAGGACCTGGTCGAGGGCGTCGCGAACGGCATCGACATGTTCGACTGCGTGATGCCGACCCGCAACGCGCGCAACGGCTGGCTGTTCACGCGCTTCGGCGACGTGAAGATCCGCAACGCGACGCACAAGAACTCGCTGAAGCCGCTCGACGCGAGCTGCACGTGCTACACGTGCCAGAACTTCTCGCGCGGGTACCTGCATCACCTGCACCGCGTCGGCGAAATCCTCGGCGCGCAGCTCAACACGATCCACAACCTGCACTACTACCTGCAGCTGATGAGCGAGATCCGCGACGCGATCGAGACCCATACGTTCGACGCATTCCGCCAGCGCTTCGTGGAGGATCGCGCGAGAGGGGTCGACTGACGGGCCGGCGGCCCGCAGCGCGCCCGTCACATAGGACGTGTACTAAATAATGCGTTCTGAGTGCCGGTCGCGACCGCCAAACATTACAATTGCCTTTCCAAACGAGTCGCAACGGTGTCGTTTCACGCTTAACAGCTTGATCCGAAAGCGCATTTGCCGAGCCGTTCGCGCATGGGGCCGGTGGTAGAATAACCGGCTTATTTTTCGATCTTCCCCTACGGAGAGACCAACGTGCCGTTCATTTCCAATGCCTTCGCGCAAGGCGCCGGTGGCGCCGAATCGAGCCTGATGAGCTTCCTGCCGCTCATCCTGATGTTCGCGGTGCTGTACTTCATCATGATCCGTCCGCAGATGAAGCGCCAGAAGGAACACCGCAACATGCTCGCGGCCATGGCGAAGGGCGACGAGGTCGTCACGAGCGGCGGCCTCGTCGGCAAGGTGACGAAGGTCACCGAAGGCTACATCGGCGTCGAGATCGCCGAAGGCACCGAAATCACCGTGCAGAAGGCTGCGGTCACGACCATTCTGCCGAAGGGCACGATCAAGTCGCTGTAAGGTTTTCACCGAGCGTCCGGCTCCCCGCGCCGTGCCCGCCTGACAGCGCGGGCCGCCGCGGCGCCGGACGCGACGCTTTCACGCCAACCACCCGTTCGGCCCCCTCATGAATCGTTATCCACTCTGGAAATATGTCGTGATGGTCGTGGCGCTCGCCATCGGCCTTCTGTACACATTGCCCAACTTCTTCGGTGAAGCGCCGGCGGTGCAGGTGTCGAGCGGCAAGGCCACGGTCAAGCTCGACTCGACCACGCTGACCCAGGTCGAATCCGCGCTCGCGTCCGCGCAGATCACGCCGGACGACGTCACCTTCGAGAACACGGCGTCCAACGCGAACATCCGCGTGCGCCTGAAGGACACCGATACGCAGCTGCGCGTCAAGGACCTGCTGCAGAAATCGCTGAACACCGACCCGAACGATCCGCAGTACGTCGTCGCACTGAACCTGCAGAGCGCGTCGCCGCGCTGGCTGACCGCGCTGCATGCCCTGCCGATGTATCTCGGCCTCGACCTGCGCGGCGGTGTGCATTTCCTGCTCCAGGTCGACATGACGGGCGCGCTCACCAAGAAGCTCGACTCCGACGCGTCCGACGCCCGTGCGCTGCTGCGTGACAAGAACATCCGCGACGGCGGCGTGAGCCGCGTCGACCAGTCCGTCGTCGTCAACTTCAGCGACGCGCAAACGGCCGAAGACGCCCGCAAGGTGCTCGCCGCGTCGGTCACCGAACTGCAATGGGCGACCCAGCCCGGCGGCGGCGGCACGCAAGTCGTCGGCACGTTCACGCCGGCCGTGCAGAAGGCCGTCGAGGACGCCGCGCTCAAGCAGAACCTGACCACGCTCCACAACCGCGTGAACGAACTCGGCGTGTCCGAGCCGATCCTGCAGCAGCAGGGCAGCGACCGTATCGTCGTCGAACTGCCGGGCGTGCAGGACACCGCGAAGGCGAAGGACATCATCGGCCGCACCGCGACGCTCGAGGCGCGCCTCGCCGATCCGCTCAACACGCACCCGAACCCGAACGACCCCGTGCCGCCGGGCGAGGAGCTGTTCACGCAGGGCAACCAGGCGCCCGTGCTGCTGAAGAAGGACGTGATCTTCACCGGCGACCGCATCATCGATGCGTCGGCCGGCTTCGACGAACACCAGCGTCCGTCGGTCAACATCCGCCTCGACTCGGCGGGCGGCCGCTCGGTGCGCGCGGTGTCGCGCGAGAACATCGGCAAGCCGATGGCGATGGTGCTGTTCGAGAAGGGCAAGGGCGAGGTGCTGACGGTCGCGACGATCCAATCCGAACTCGGCGACCGCTTCCAGATCACCGGCCAGCCGACGCCGCAGGCGGCGGCCGACCTCGCGCTGCTGCTGCGCGCCGGTTCGCTCGCCGCACCGATGGACATCATCGAGGAACGCACGATCGGCCCGAGCCTCGGCGCGGACAACATCAAGATGGGCGTCCACTCGGTGATCTGGGGCTTCTGCGCGATCGCCGTGTTCATGATCGCGTACTACATGCTGTTCGGCGTGATCTCGGTGATCGGCCTGTCGGTGAACCTGCTGCTGCTCGTCGCGGTGCTGTCGCTGATGCAGGCGACGCTGACGCTGCCCGGTATCGCCGCTATCGCACTCGCGCTCGGCATGGCGATCGACTCGAACGTGCTGATCAACGAGCGCGTGCGTGAAGAACTGCGCGCCGGCCAGCCGCCGCAGCTCGCGATCCAGGCCGGTTACGCGCATGCGTGGGCGACGATTCTCGACTCGAACGTCACGACGCTGATCGCCGGCCTCGCGCTGCTCGCGTTCGGCTCGGGCCCGGTTCGCGCATTCGCGATCGTGCACTGTCTCGGCATCCTGACGTCGATGTTCTCCGCGGTGTTCTTCTCGCGCGGGATCGTCAACCTCTGGTACGGCGGCCGCAAGAAGCTGAAGTCGCTCGCGATCGGCCAGGTGTGGAAGCCGGAAGGCGCCACGGCCGGCGCCGCCGGTGCAGCGTTCGGCGCGGCCGACGAATCGACCGACACCGCGCGCGCCGCGAAGCTCGCCGCACCCGCGAAGGGCGACGCACCGCGCGCCGGCAAGCCGCAGCTGCGCAACCGCGCGCAGCAAGGCGTGTCGCCGAAGAAACCGGGCTCGACCCAATAAGGCCCCGGAGACGAAGCCATGGAATTTTTCCGCATCCGTAAAGACATTCCGTTCATGCGGCACGCGCTGGTGTTCAACGTGATCTCGCTGGTCACGTTCCTCGCCGCCGTGTTCTTCCTGTTCCACCGCGGGCTGCACCTGTCCGTCGAATTCACCGGCGGCACGGTGATCGAGGTCCAGTACCAGCAGGCCGCGCAGCTCGAACCCGTGCGCGACACGCTCGGCAAGCTCGGCTATGCCGATGCGCAGGTGCAGAACTTCGGCACGTCGCGCAACGTGCTGATTCGCCTGCAGCTGAAGGAAGGCCTCACGTCCGCGCAGCAGAGCGACCAGGTGATGACCGCGCTGAAGGCGCAAAGCCCCGACGTGACGCTGCAGCGCGTCGAGTTCGTCGGCCCGCAGGTCGGCCGCGAGCTTGCGACCGACGGTCTCCTCGCGCTCGCGTGCGTGGTGATCGGCATCGTGATCTACCTGTCGATCCGCTTCGAATGGAAGTACGCGGTCGCCGGTATCATCGCGAACCTGCACGACGTCGTGATCATTCTCGGCTTCTTCGCGTTCTTCCAGTGGGAGTTCTCGCTGGCGGTGCTCGCGGCCATCCTCGCGGTGCTCGGCTACTCGGTCAACGAGTCGGTCGTCATCTTCGACCGGATCCGCGAAACGTTCCGCCGCGAACGCAAGATGAGCGTGCAGGAAGTGATCAACCACGCGATCACGACCACGATGTCGCGGACGATCATCACGCACACGTCGACGGAAATGATGGTGCTGTCGATGTTCTTCTTCGGCGGCCCGACGCTGCACTACTTCGCGCTCGCGCTGACGGTCGGCATCATGTTCGGCATCTACTCGTCGGTGTTCGTCGCGGGCTCGCTCGCGATGTGGCTCGGCATCAAGCGCGAAGACCTGATCAAGGAAAAGAAGACCGCGCACGATCCGGACGATCCGAACGCGGGCGCGCAGGTTTAAGCGCCGTATCGCTTCGGCTGATACCGGAAGGCCGGTCCCTCGTGGACCGGCCTTTTTTCATGGGCGAGCCGCCGCCCTCCTCGTCCGTCGCGACTGCACGGACCGTCGGCTACAATCGCGTCACCGTCCCGCCCCGCCACCCGCCGAAGCCGCGGTCCTCATGATGCCAGCCACGCGTGTCGTTCATCGCATCGTCGCCTGGAGTACCGGTGCAGCCGCCGCGGCTGCGTTCGTTGCATGCGCATCGGCCGCGCGCGCGCAATCCGCGTCCGCGCCGCCTGCCGTCCCGCCTGCGGCCCCGTCCGCGGCCGCGGCGGCCGCTGCTGCCGCCGCGTCGCAACCGTCACCCTGCCCGCCCGACTGGGAACCGCAACTCTGCGAACTGAAGGCCGCGGTCGACGTGCTGAAGAAGCAGCACCTGACCGACGTCGACATCGGCGCGCTGCTCGACGCCACCGTGCACGACGGGATCAAGACGCTGCCGCACGCGCGCTTCTTCAACGCGAAGGAGGAGCAGGAACGGCGCGACGACGAGCGCCGCGCGCGCGACGGCACGCCGGGCATCGGCATCGTGTTCGAGACACGGCCCGACGGGCTGCACATCCTCGACGTCATCCCCGACGCGCCCGCCGAACAGGCCGGCGTGCGGCCCGACGATCTCGTCGTCGCGATGAACGACCGGAGCGTCGTCGGCATCGACAGCAGCGAGGTCGTGAAATTCGCGAAGGGCGACGCGGGCGTGCCGCTGAAGCTCACGGTCCGGCGCGGTCCGAACCACGTGACGCTGACCTTCGCGCCGGTCCGCGCGATCGTCCGGCCACACCCGGCGACGACGAAGCGGCTCGCCGGCGACATCCTGTACACGCGGCTGTCGAGCTTTCCGGAGCCCGCGGTCGGCAGCTATATCGACGCGGTGCAGGCCGCGCGCCGCGCGGGGCCGCCGGTGAAAGGCGTGATCCTCGACCTGCGCATCAACGGCGGCGGCGCGCTGAATGCGGCGATCGGCATCACCGCGCTGTTCGCCGGGCGCGACCGTACCGCGATGATCACGCTCGAGCGCGACGGCACGAAGCGCCGCCGCTTCACGACCAACTGGCCCGACTACGAACTGCCGGTCATGCGCGGCCAGGATCCGCTCGCGCCGCTGCAGGCCGACGACTGGTGGCGCACCGTGCCGCTCGTGGTGCTCGTCGACGGACAGAGCGCGTCGGCCGCCGAAGCGACGGCGGCGGCACTGAAGGATCTCGGCCGCGCGCGGCTGCTCGGGATGCCGACCTACGGAAAGGGACTCGCGCAGACCGGCGTCGACCTGATCGACGGCACGCGCCTCGCTTTCACGTTCGCGCGCAACCTGCGGCCGAACGGCTGCCCGATGGACGGCTACGGCGTCGTGCCGGACTGGCTCGTGCCGCCGCGCCGCGACTCGGACGTCGACGGCGTGCTGCTGTGGTACCGCGAAGTCGATCTCGCCCGCGCGCCGTATGCGGACCTGCTCGCGCCCGACCCGTTCGCGCAGGTTCGCAAGGCACGGCAGGCACTGCGCGAAGCCCGCGTGCGCGCGAAGATCGATACGGCGAAGAGCGCGGCGCTTCCGCAGCGCGAATTCGGCACGGCAAGTGACTGGCAGCTTCAGCAAGCGCTCGACGCGCTCGCCGGCCGCCCGGTGCAGACCGTCGCTGCACCGGCGCAACTGATGCCGGCGCAGCCGGTATGCGAGCGCGGCGAGCACTGACGTGCCGTCGGACCGACCGCATCGGCCGCGGTGGTAGATTGAACGCTCCGTCACCTCCGGACCGAAGCCGATGACACACGCCAGACCACGCCGCTCCATCCGCGCATTCCTCGAACATCCGCTCGCCGTGGGAATCGCCTGTGCACTGATCGGCAGCGCCAGCACCTGGATCGTCAACCACGAGATGGCGCGCGCCGACGAGCAGCGCAAGGCCTTCGATGAAGCGTGGGGTCGAGCCGAGCTTTTCGCCGAGAAGCAGGCACGGTACGACGATGTCGCGGCACTCGACGCGCTGGCGGCAGAGATGCCGCAAAACCCGGTGTCGCCGCTCCTCCGGAAGCACTATCGCGCGCTCGGTGCCGATGCGCAACGTGCTCGAGACGACGCACGCGATGCACTGGCCACTCGGCGCCTGCTGCTCTCTAAACCACAGTACGACGCCACTCACCGCTTCATCGAAACGGTATCCGCGACGAACCCGGCCGGCCGGCAGAACATCCCGGCCGATCTCGAAACGCTGCGCGCGACGGCAAAGACGCTGCGCGATACCGACGGCTGATCGACGGCCGCCCTTCCCGATCACCGGAACCCGAACCGCCGCCGCAACACCACCAGCGCCGCGAGGCTCAGCACGGCCGCGAACATCAGGTAGAAGCTCGGCGCGGTCTTCATCCCGGTCGCGCGGATCAGCCACGCGATGATGAACGGCCCGAAGCCGCCGAAGATCGTCACCGCGACGTTGTACGCGAGCGACATCCCGGTCGTGCGCGTCTGCACCGGAAACACTTCGGACAGCAGCCCCGGCAGCGCCGCGAAATAGCCGGTCATCAAAAACGCGAGCAGCACCTGCAGCGCGATCAGCGTGCCGAAGCCCGGATGCGCGACGAGATACGCGAACGCCGGATAGATCAGCACGAGAATGCCGACGGCCGGCGCGAGCATCACGCGCACACGGCCGTAACGATCCGACCAGTGGCCGACGAGCGGCGCGAACGCCATCTGGATCACGCCGACGACGAGGATCGCCGCGAACGCGGCCGACGGCGCGAGGCCGAGCTGCTTCACGCCGTAGGTCGGCATGAACAGCACGAGATAGGTCGCGACGGTGCCGAGCACCACCACGCCCATCGCGGCGACGAGCCGCGCCTTGTGCGACGCGAACGTGTCGCGCAGCGGGTTCGCGGTGCTTTCCGCCGCGAGGAATTCGGGCGTCTCGTCGACCTTCGAGCGGATGTAGTACGCGACGGGCCCGAGTAGCAGTCCGAAAAAGAACGGGATGCGCCAGCCCCACGCGGCCATCTGCTCGGCCGTGAGCTGCGCGTTCAGCACGGTGCCGAAACCCGCCGCGAGCAGCGTCGTGAGCCCCTGGCTCGCGACCTGCCAGCTCGCGAAGAAACCGCGCCGCCCGGGCACATGCTCGGCCAGGAACGCGGTCGCGCTGCCGAATTCGCCGCCGGCCGAAAAGCCCTGCATCAATCGCGCGGCGACGAGGATCAGCGGCGCCGCGACGCCGATCGTCTGGTAGGTCGGCAGTACCGCGATGACCAGCGTGCCGGCCATCATCAGCAGGATCGACAGCGTGAGCGCGGCCTTGCGGCCCGCGCGGTCGGCGTACGCACCGAGCACGATCGCGCCGAGCGGGCGCATGAAGAACGACACACCGAACGTGCCGAGCGTGAGCAGCAGCGACACGGTGTCGTTGCCGGCCGGAAAGAACAGCTTCGAGATCGTCACCGCGAAGAAGCCGTAGACGACGAGGTCGAACCATTCGAGCGCGTTGCCGATCGACGCGGCGATCACCGCGCGCCATACGCGCGACGACGAAGCAATGGAGCTGGACTGCGTGACGGCGTGCATCGGCGATCTCCTTGTCGTTGTACGTTCTGTCCGACGCGTCCGTTCTCGCGCCGCGAGCTGTGCGCACGATTATAGGCGCGCAAAAAAAACCGCCGCGCCCCCGAACAACGGGAGCGCGGCGGCTGGCACGCGACGGGCCGGCGAGCGTGACGCGGCGGCCGGCCCGGCCGGGCGCGTTACTGCTGCTTGACGGCTTCGGCCGTGATCAGCAGCTTTGTCTTCATCTTGAAGCCGTACTGCTTGCCGTAGTCGAGGCCGAAATCGTCGCGGCTGAATTCGCCGACCGCGTCGACGCCGCACACTTCACGCTTGAGCATCGGATGCGGCATGCACTTGAACGAATCGATCTTCAGCGTGAGCGGCTTCGTGACGCCGTGCAGCGTCAGGTTGCCGACCACCGACACCGGCTTGTCGCCGTCGAACTTGATGGTGCCCTTGTAGTTCGCCTGCGGGAACTTGGAGACGTCGAAGAACTCGGCCGTCTGCAGGTGCTCGTCGAGCTTCGCGCTGCCCGTCTGGATCGACGCGACGTCGGTCGTCACGTCGACCGTGCCGGTCTTCGCCGCGCGGTCGAGTGTCACGCTGCCGCTCGACTTGTCGAACTTGCCGCGCCAGACCGACAGGCCGCCGAAGTGGTCGGCCTCGAAGCTCGGGTACGTGTGGCTCGGGTCGAACTGGTACGTCGCGCTGTCGGCGAATGCCGAGAACGACAGCGAGGCGGCCAGCGCGCCCGCGGCGATGATCAGATGCTTTTTCAAATGCTTTCTCCTTGGAACAGCGCCGCGCCCTCGCGCGGCATTCGGGGTGATGCGACAGCCCGCCGCTTACTTCGTGGCGACGAGATGGAACTTGATCTGCACTTCGTCGGCGACGATCGACGTGTCCTTCCACTCGCCGGTGCCGACGTTGAACGCCGAACGCTTGATCGGCAGCACGCCGTCGAAGGTCTGCGTCGCGCCGCTCTGCGTGACCGTGACGGGCACGGTGACGGTCTCGGACTTGCCCTTGATCGTCAGCTTGCCGGTCACGTTGTACTTGTTGCCGCCGGCCGGCGCGATCGCCGACGACGCGAAGGTCGCCTGCGGATACGCCTTCGCGTCGAACCAGTCCTTGCCCGTGACCTGCTCGTTGTACATCTTGTCGCCGAGGTCGAAGCTCGCGATGTCGATCGACATTTGCGCGCTGCCCTGCGCCGCCTTCGCGGGGTCGAACTTCACCTGCGCGGAGAACTTCTTGAACGCGCCTTCGGTCGGCACGTTCATCTGCTTCGACACGGCGGACACCTTGCTCTTCGAGAGATCGACGTCGGCATGCGCCGCGGCCGACGCGACAAGTGACACCGCGGCGAACGCGGTCAGCATGGAGCGGGAGAAAGACACTTTCATGGGATCCTTCATTTGGCGGAGGGAAGCATCCGCGACAGCAGGCCGTCGCGGTCCAACAACTGGTGCTTGAGCGCCGCGAGCACGTGCATGGCGACGAGCGCAAGCAGAATGTAATTCAAGGACACGTGCAGCGTCTTGAAGGTTTCCTTCAGCACCGGATCGGGATCGATCAGGCGCGGCAGCGGCACGATGCCGAGGTAGACGACCGGGATGTTCGATGCCGAGCTGTACAGGTAGCCCGTTACCGGGATCACGATCATCAGCACGTACAGCAGCATGTGCACGCCGTGCGACACCGCGCGCTGCCACGCCGGCGTGTCGCCCGGCAGCGGCGGCGGCACGTGGGTCGCGCGCCACAGCACGCGCACGACGGCCAGTGCGAACACCGTCACGCCGATCCACTTGTGCCACGAGAAGTACTTCAGCTTCGTCGGCGTGAAGCCGGGGATGTCGGTCATGACCCAGCCGAGTGCGAAGCCGCAGACGATCAGCAGCGCGATCAGCCAGTGCAGCGCGATCGCGGTGTGCGCGTAGCGTGCCGGCCCGGCCGGCGGCGATTTCGATGCCATCTTGGATTCCTCAGTTGAGCGAACGGCTGCGCCGGCCCATTCGTCCGACGCTTGTCAAGGCCGCCATGCTACCGCAACCTTTTGCCACGCGCGGACTCTGAGGACACGCGCGCCAGCCGGCTGCCATGTTTACGCCATGTTACCGACCGGTCACGCGGCAACCGGGCGTTGACACGTCGAAAAAGCCGTTTTGGTAAGATTGGCGCGGGTTCCGGCCCCGTCGACGCGTCTCCCGCCCGTCGCACAACCGCTTTTCCCATGCAACGACACGACCTGATTGCCTGCCACGAATGCGACGCACTGTTGCATAAACCGCACCTCGCGCGCCGCGAAATCGCACGCTGCCCGCGGTGCGACGCGCTGCTCTATCGCGACAGCACCACGCAGATCGAGCGAATCAGCGCGCTGGCGGTCGCGGCGCTCGTCACGTTCATCATCGCGCAGGGGTTCCCGATCCTCGAAATGGACCTGAACGGCACCCGCGTTCAGACGACGCTGATCGGCGCGATCGACGCGCTGTGGCATCAGGACATGGAGATCGTCGGCGTGATGGTGTTCTGTTCGACCGTGCTGTTCCCGCTCGTCGAGATGGCCGCGCTGCTTTACGTACTGCTGCCGATCCGGCGTGGCGTCGTGCCGCCGGGCCTGAACTTCGTGCTGCGCATGATCCAGTTCGTGCGGCCGTGGGGGATGATCGAGGTGTTCATGCTCGGGATCCTCGTGACGATCGTGAAGATGGTGAGCCTCGCGCGCGTCGTGCCCGACGCGGCGCTGTTCGCGTTCGCCGCACTCACGCTGATGACCGCCGTCGTGCTGATGTTCGATCCGCGCACGCTGTGGGACATGGCCGACGACCTGCGCGCCGGGCGCTCGCCCGTGCGGCCCGACAACACCCCGCCGCGACCGGAAGCCCCCCGCCGATGACGACGCCGACCGCCGCCCGCGAGGGCTACGCCAGCTGCCACGCATGCGGGCTCGTGCAGACGATCGACCATCCGCACGCGCATTGCGCGCGCTGCGGCAGCGCGCTGCACATCCGCAAGCCGAACAGCATCATGCGTACGTGGGCGCTGCTGATCGCGGCCGCGATCCTCTATATCCCGGCGAACCTGCTGCCGATCCTGCACACGTCGTCGATCGTCGGCTCACAGGAAGACACGATCATGAGCGGCGTCATCTATTTCTGGACGTCCGGCGACTGGCCGCTCGCGGTCGTCGTGTTCGTCGCGAGCATCCTCGTGCCGATGCTCAAGCTCGGCGTGCTGACGATCCTCGTCACCAGCGCGCAGCGGCGCGCCACGTGGCGGCCGCTGCAGCGCACGCGCCTGTTCCGGATCGTCGAGCGGATCGGCCGCTGGTCGATGCTCGACATCTTCGTCGTGACGCTCACCGTCGCGCTCGTCCATTTCCGTTCGCTCGCCGTCATCACGGCCGGCCCCGGCGCGCTCGCGTTCGGCTCGGTCGTGATCCTGACGATGCTCGCGTCGATGCAGTTCGATCCCCGCCTGATCTGGGATCCAGTCGAAACCTCAGGGAAACACCATGAATAGTCCGCAAGGCCCGCAGCACGATGCGTCCCGGCCGCCCGATCCCGCGATCTCGACGAAAAGCGGCTGGCTGCCGTCGCTCGTCTGGCTCGTGCCGCTGATCGCCGCGCTGATCGGCATCGGCCTCGTGATCAAGTCCGTGCGCGAGCGCGGCCCGGAAATCTCGATCAGCTTCCACAGCGCGGAAGGGCTCGAGCCGGGCAAGACGCAGGTCAGGTACAAGGATGTCGAGATCGGCACGGTCAAGACGATCAAGCTGTCGAAAGACCTGTCGCGCGTGCTGGTGCAGGTGCAGCTGAAGAAGGAAGCCGAGGACTTCGCGATCAAGGGCTCGCGCTTCTGGATCGTGCGTCCGCGCATCGGCGCGACGGGCGTGTCGGGGCTCGGCACGCTGCTGTCGGGCGCGTACATCGGCGTCGATGCCGGCCACGGGCAGGACACGCAGACCGACTTCACCGGCCTCGAGACGCCGCCGCCCGTGACCGGCGACCAGAAGGGCACGCAGTACGTGCTGCGCGGCGATTCGCTCGGCTCGGTCGACATCGGCTCGCCCGTCTACTACCGCCGCGTGCAGGTCGGCCAGGTGGTCGGCTTCTCGCTCGACAAGGACGGCACCGGCGTCACGTTCAACGTGTTCGTCAATGCGCCGTACAACCAGTACGTCGGCGTGAACTCGCGCTGGTGGCAGGCGAGCGGCGTCGACCTGCGGCTCGATTCGAGCGGCCTGAAGCTGAACACGCAGTCGCTCGCGACGGTGATCCTCGGCGGCATCGCGTTCCAGACGCCGCCGAACCAGGACAGCGGCGCGACGGCGCCGAACAACACGACCTTCCGCCTCGGCTCCGACGAGGCCGACGCGATGCGCGATCCGGACGGCCAGCCGCTGCAGGTCGTGATGAACTTCAACCAGTCGCTGCGCGGGCTCGCGGTCGGCGCGCCGGTCGACTTCCGCGGCATCGTGCTCGGCGAAGTCACGAACATCGGCATCGACTTCGATCCGAAGACCAAGAACTTCCTGATGCCGGTGACGATGAACGTGTATCCGGAGCGGCTCGGACCGCGCTTCCGCGAAACGATCGAAAGCAAGGGCGAACCGGCCCGCCGCGAGATCGTCGAGCGCCTGGTCCAGCACGGGCTGCGCGGCCAGCTGCGCACGGGCAACCTGCTGACGAGCCAGCTGTACGTCGCGCTCGACTTCTTCCCGAAGGCGCCGGCCGTGAAGATCGACACCGCGCGCCAGCCGCTCGAGCTGCCGACCGTGCCGAACACACTCGACGAACTGCAGCTGCAGGTCGCCGACATCGCGAAGAAGCTCGACAAGGTGCCGTTCGACCAGATCGGCGCGAACCTGAACAGCGCGCTGTCGAATGCCGACAAGCTGTTCAAGCAGCTCGACACGCAGGTCGCGCCGGAAGCGCGCGACACGCTGTCGGCCGCGCGGCAGACCTTCTCGACCGCCGAGGTGACGCTGCAGCAGGATTCGCCGCTGCAGTCCGACGTGCGCGGTGCGCTGAAGGAACTCACGCGCACGCTGCAATCGCTGAACGCGCTCGCCGACTATCTGGAGCGCCATCCCGAATCGCTGCTCAAGGGCAAATCAGGAGATCGATAATGACGACGACACGCGTGAACGTCCTCGCGAGCGGCGCGGCGGCAGTGTTCGCCGCACTCGCGCTCGCCGCGTGCAGCTCGCCGCCCGCGCGGTTCTATACGCTGAGCCCGGCCGACGCCGCGGCGCCCGTGCGCACCGCGCCCGCCAACCCGCCGTTCCTGATCGAGGTGCCGTCCGTCGGCGTGCCCGAACAGGTCGCGAAGAACCAGCTCGTCGTGCAGAAGAACGCCGCGCAGGTCGACGTGCTCGAGCAGGAACGCTGGGCCGCGCCGCCCGCCGACGAGATTCGCCGCGCGCTGTCCGACGACCTCGCCGCACAGCTCGGCACGATCGACGTCGCGAATTCCGCGTATCCGGCCGGCGTGCCCGTCTATCGGATCAGCGTGAACGTGCAGCGCTTCGAGTCGTGGCCCGGCAAGCGTGCGGCGATCGATGCGGTGTGGAGCGTGCGCGCGCTCGGCACGCAGGCACTGATGACCTGCCGCACGAGCGTCGCGGAACCGGTCGCCGACGGCTACGACGCGCTCGTCGCCGGTCACCGGCGCGCGCTCGACGTGATTGCATCGCAGGCCGCGTCCGGCGTGCGCGCGCTCGCCGCGCGGCGCGGCTCGACGGCTGCCTCGACCCCGTCGACGACCGCGTCCGGCAAGGCGGCGGCCGCCGCGCCCGTCATACCCTGCCCGGCCAATCCGACGCCCGGCGGCGACGCGAGCGCGAGCGTCAAGTCCGGCGCGTAAGCGCGGCGCGCGGCTGGCGTCCGGTGCCTGCGCGCCTGCGACCGGATTCGGCACGCGCCGCCCGATAGTCCTCGTCGGCATCGATCCGCGTGCGCGCGCCGCCGCGCACGCGAACCCGCCGCCCTCGTCGCCACGGCCGACGCAGCACGGCATCCATCGGCCGGACGGCCGCTTTGCAGTGTTTGTCAAAATCCGCCGGAACCGGCGCCATGCAATGCGGTCGGCTTGCGTTTTCGCGCCCGATTGACGATCCTACGCACTTTCCGGCGCGTGCCGCGTGCCACCTGTCGCGCGCGCCAGCCGGCGGCGATCCGCCCGTTGTGTCCCGTCCGGCCGCCGCGTCTCCCGGAGCTCGCACGCGTGTTCGCGTGCACCGCATCGGGGCAGCCGCATCGCGGGTCGCCGCGCATCGCGCCGGCATCCCGACCAGCTTCACCGTTCTCGCCGGCGCCGCGCCGTGTGTTCCCGCCGGCATCCCGAACCCGCCCGTCCAGGGCCATCGCTATTCCGTTTATGTTTCGTTCCCTGACGACCCTGATCAAGAAGTGGCGCGCGTCGCGCAATGCGGGCCACCAGCTCGATGCGCTGCTCGCGCATGCCGACGCGGACGCGCCGTACGCCGAGCGCAGCGAATGGCTGATCGAGCTCGCGCACTGGCTGCGCCGCAACGGCGCGATGCAGGCCGCGCACGACACGCCGGCCGCACGCGATGCCGACGCACGCGCGTATCCGGCGCACGCGCGGCTGCGCTACCTGTTCCACGTGCTCGACCGCAACCCGGCATGGAAATCGCACGCGGCGCGCATCCTGCGCGGGATCCTGCGCGAATGCGACGGCATCTCGCTGCTGTGCGACGCGGGGATGCCCGTGCATTCCGGTTTCTTCGGCGCGCTGTTCGAGCGCATCGACTCGTCGCTGATCCCGCCGGCGCCGAACCGCCGCGAGCTGACGGCGCTGTTCACGCTGATGTTCCCGACGCCGGAAGACGCGCAATGGATCGACGCGCTGCCCGATGACCTGCTCGCCCGCCTCGCCGAGCTGATCTCGTTCGACGTCACCGACGAAGAACGCCACGAGCCCGGCTCGTTCTCGCGCGACCTGCTGGCCGCGCTGCACAACCTGACCTGCCAGATCAGCTCGACCGGCCTGTCGCAGACGGTGCGCAGCCGCCTGTCCGACGACGACGCGCGCAAGCCGCTCGAAACGCAGCCGTTCTACCGCCTCACGCGTGCGATGCTCGCGGTCGAGACCGCCCACGCGGCCGTCGAGGACGGCGGCGACCCGAGCAAGCTGCTGCACGAGGTGAATTACCTGCGCGTGCTGCTCGACGAATGCCGGATCGCGGTCGACGACGTGTTCGCGCACCTGTACCGCAACGGCGTGTCGGTCGACATCGTGTTCCAGGTCGAACGGATGCGCATGCGCATCCTGCGCGCGGAACTGCTGCTCAACGCGTGGATGGCACGCGACGACCTGCGCGGGATGGCGCGTCTGACGGCCGAGCTCGTCGACGCGAACCAGAACAGCCAGAGCGTGTCGCACCTCGTGCGCAGCAACTTCTCGCTGTTCGCGCGCAAGCTCGTCGAGACCAACGCGGACACCGGCGAGCACTACATCTCGCGCGGCCGCGCCGAGTACCTGAAGATGCTGCGGATGGCCGCGGGCGGCGGGCTCGTCACCGTCGTGACCGTGTGCGTGAAGTTCGCGATCACGGGCGCGCACCTGCAGTCGATGCTCGAAGGGCTGCTCGCGGGCGTCAACTACGCGGCGAGCTTCATGCTGATGCACTTCCTGCACTTCACGCTCGCGACCAAGCAGCCCGCGATGACCGCGCCGACGCTCGCGCGCGAGCTCGACGACACCGGTCACGAGGAAGGCGTGAAGGCGTTCGTCGCGTCGGTGGTCGCGCTGATCCGCACACAGGCTGCGGCGATCTCCGGCAACGTGCTCGTCGTGCTGCCCGTCTGTCTGCTCGTGCAGCTGTTCGCGGGCAACCTGCTGCACGCGAACCTGATCTCGCCGGAGAAGGCGCACGCGACGCTGCATTCGTTCTCGCTGCTGGGCCCGACGCCGTTCTATGCCGCGCTCACGGGCGTGCTGCTGTGGGCGTCGAGCCTGCTCGCGGGCTGGGCCGACAACTGGTTCGTGCTGCACCGGGTCGGCGACGCGCTCACGTACAACCGCCGGCTGCGGCTCACGCTCGGCGCGCCGGGCGCCGCGAAACTCGCGCACTTCTGCCGCTCGAACGTCGCGGGCGTGGTCGCCAACGTCGGCCTCGGCCTGATGCTCGGCCTGATCCCCGCGATCGTCACCGTGTTCCTGTTCCCGTTCGAAGTGCGGCACGTGACGCTGTCGGCCGGCTCGATCGGGATCGCGCTCGGCGTGCTCGGCAAGGGCGCGCTGAGCACGCCCGAACTCTGGTGGGCCGGCGCCGGCGTGCTGAGCATGGCGATCCTCAACGTGCTCGTGAGCTTCGCGCTCGCGTTCACGATGGCCGTGCGCTCGCGCAGCCTGCGCCGCACCAAGGTGCGCGCGCTGGTCGGCGCGATCGTCCGCACGGTGCTCGCGAAGCCGTCCGCGCTGTTCTGGCCGGCCGGCGGAACGGCCGCGCGCGCCGGCCAGACGGGCTCGCACTGAGCGTTCGACGGCGGCGCGCCTGCCCGGGCGGGCGCCGCCGCGCGGCCCGGCGGGCCGCCGTCACGGCCGGCCGACCCGCGCCGGCGTCCCGAATCCGACGCAACGCCGGCCCCGGGCGCCCGCGCCGCGTACAATAGTGGACTTTTGCACGTCCTCACCCGCCTTATGTCCTCGCCCACCCTGTACGAATTCTTCGCTCCCTGCCCGCGCGGCCTCGAAGCGGCGCTTGCCGCCGAGCTGGCCGAAATCGCCGGCCGCCATCTGGACGGCGCGCCGTTCACCGCGGGCGCGCAGGTGCCGGGCGGCGTCCATTTCCGTGGCGGCTGGGCCGCCGGCATGGCCGCGAACCTCCATTCGCGAATCGCGAGCCGGATCCTGCTGAAGATCGCGCACCGCCCGTACCGCAACGAACAGGACGTCTATGCGCTCGCGCTCGAGCAGCCGTGGGAACGCTGGTTCGCGTCGACGCAGACGCTGCGCGTCGACATCACCGCGATCAAGTCGCCGCTGAAGAGCCTCGAGTTCGCGACGCTGCGCGTGAAGGACGCGATCTGCGACCGGATGCGCGACAAGACCGGTTCGCGCCCGAGCATCGACACCGGCGCGCCGGACGTGCGCGTGTTCGCGTTCCTGACGGCCACCGAGTGCACGCTGTACCTCGATACGTCCGGCGAGCCGCTGTTCAAGCGCGGCTGGCGCCTCGACAAGGGCGCGGCGCCGCTGCGCGAGAACCTCGCGGCCGGCATCCTGCGCCTGACGGGCTGGACGCCCGGCACCGCGCTGTACGACCCGATGTGCGGCAGCGGCACGTTCCTCGCGGAAGCCGCGCAGATCGCGCTCGGCGTCGCGCCGGGCGTCGAGCGCCGGTTCGGCTTCGAGAAGCTCAAGCAGTACGACATCACCGCATGGCAGGGCCTGAAGGTCGCGGCGCTCGACGCGAAACGCGCGGCGCGCGGCAAGCGCGATTCGCTCGGCGTGTACGGCAGCGACATCTCGGGCGACATGCTCGAGAAGGCGCGCGCGAACCTCGAGCGCGCGGGCGTGCCGTCGGTGTGGCTCAAGCAGGTCGACGCGCGCGGCATGACGCCGCCGTGCGACGGCCCGGGCATCATCCTCGCGAACCCGCCGTACGGCGAGCGGATCGAGGTGCGCGGCCGCAGCGCGCGCGGCGAGGTGCGCGAGACGGGCCGCAACCGCGGCAACGACGACGCATTCCGCCGCACGCACACCGACGCGCCGGACAGCGAGTTCTTCAACGCGCTCGGCGATGCGCTCAAGCAGCGCTTCACCGGCTGGCAGGCGTTCCTGCTGACGTCGGACCGCTCGCTGCCGGGCCAGTTGCGCCTGCGCGAATCGGCGAAGACGCCGCTGTTCAACGGCGCGCTCGAATGCCGGCTGTTCCGCTTCGACCTGATCGCCGGCAGCGTGAAGGCACGCCCGGCCACGCCGGAAGGCGACGCCTGATACGCGAGGCGGCGGCTGCGGCCGCCTGCTGACACCGTGACGATGCCCGGCCAATCGGCCGGGCATTTTTCTTTCCGCCGCACCCAGGCGAGCGGCGCCACGCGCGCCGCCGAAGTTCCGCGCGGTCGTTGTGGGAGCGAAGCCGCCATTTGTCGGCGTCATTTGTCAGCGTCGCCACGACTACTGACAGCACGCTGTCAGCAGCCCCCGGTCACACTGCAATCCCGGCGCAATGCAAGGCTGGTTTCCATCAAGAACCCGAACAACACGGAGCTCGTCATGACGTCCGCAACTGCAACCGACACCGCAACCCTGGAACGCGCGATCGCGTGGTTCGACATCCCGTCCCTCGATTTCGACCGGGCGATCCGTTTCTACGAAACCGTGCTGCAGACGACGCTGCAGCGCGAAGTCATCGGCGGCGTGCCGATGGCCATGTTCGATCACGAAGCGTCGAGCACGGGCGGCAGCATCGTGTTCGATCCGCAGCAGATGAAGCCGAGCGCGAACGGCGTGCTCGTCTACCTGAACGCCGGCGAGTCGGTCGTCGCGGCACTCGAACGCGCGAAGCGCGCGGGCGGCGTCGTGCAGGGCTCGGTCGTCGAGTTGCCGAACAACTACGGCTACATCGGCTACCTGATCGACACCGAAGGCAACCGCGTCGGCCTGCACGCGCCGAAATGCCACTGAGCGCGTCCACGCTCCGGCGGGCACGGCGCTATCATCGCGAAGTCCCCGTAGCCGTTGGAGTCGAGGTGCAGCCATGACGCGCCGTGCCGACCGCCTGTTCCAGATCGCCGAGCTGCTGCGCGGGCGACGTCTCACGACCGCGCAGCAGCTCGCCGACTGGCTGTCGGTGTCGCCGCGCACGGTCTATCGCGACGTGCGCGACCTGCAGCTGTCGGGTGTGCCGATCGAAGGCGAAGCCGGCATCGGCTACCGGCTGAACCGCAACGCGAGCCTGCCGCCGCTCACGTTCACGGCCGAGGAGCTCGCGGCGCTCGCCGCCGGCGCGCGCATGCTCGAGACCTGGGGCGGCGCGCGCTTCGCGGGCGGCGCGCGTTCGGCGCTCGCGAAGATCGCGTCGGCGATGCCGGCCGACAAGCGCACCGCGCTCGATCGCCTGCCGGTGTTCGCGCCGTCGTTCCACATCGACGAGACGTTCTGCGCGAAGGTCGACGCGATCCACCAGGCGGTCGACACGCATCACGTCGTCAGCTTCGACTACCGCGACCGGCTCGGCGCGCACACGAAACGCCGCGTGTGGCCGCTCGGGCTCGTCTACTGGGGCGGACGCTGGACGATCGGCGCATGGTGCGAGCTGCGCGACGACTTCCGCACCTTCGACATCGCGCGGATGGGCGACATCTCCGTGCACGAGCAGTTTCCGGACATGGAAGGCCGGCGGATCGCCGACTACATGCGGATCGCGGAAGCGCCGATGCGCTGAGGCGGGGAGAGCCGCTGCCCGCTGAATGCCGCGCCGCGGTTCGGCGGTTCGGCGGTTCGGCTGTTCGGCTGTTCGGCTACCTGGTTGTCCGGCGGTCTGGCTGGCTGTCCGGCCGCCCGACTGTCTGGTTGTCTGGCTGTCTGTCCGGCTGCCCGACTGTCAGGCCACCTCGCCGCCATTCGCACGCCGGGGCGTCCGCGCCCCGGTCGCACCCGTCACTCGCCGAACACCACCGACCGCTTCGGCCGCTCGTCGACGTGCAGCGAAAACACGTCCGGGCGCGCATAGTGCCCGACCACATCGAAGTCGTAACGCGCGCGCACGAGTTCATCGGTATCGATACGCGCGGTCACGAGCCCGGCCTCGCCGATCAGCGGCTCGGTCAGCAGGTCGCCGAGCGGCCCGACGATCACGCTGCCGCCGCGGATCAGCGGCCGCTCCGGATCCCAGCCCGGCACGTCGATGCCGAGCGCGCGCGGCGACGGCTGCACCTGGCAGGCGCTCACGACGAAGCAGCGTCCCTCGTGCGCGATGTGCCGCATCGAGCTTTGCCACAGGTCGCGCTCGTCGACGGTCGGCGCGCACCAGATCTGCACGCCTTTCGCATACATCGCGCAGCGCAGCAGCGGCATGTGGTTCTCCCAGCAGATCACAGCGCCCGCGCGGCCCGCGGCCGTGTCGACCACCGGCAGCGTCGAGCCGTCGCCCTGCCCCCAGATCAGCCGTTCGGTGCCGGTCGGCATCAGCTTGCGGTGCTTCGCGACGAGCCCGTCGCGCGGATCGAAGAACAGCGCCGTGCAGTACAGCGTGCTGCCGCCGCGCTCGATCACGCCGACCACGAGGCTCGCGCCCGTGCGCTGCGACAGCGCCGCCAGTTCGTCGGTTTCGGGGCCCGGCACGTCGATCGCCTGCGCGGCGTAGCGCGCATACGCGTCGCGGCCCTCGGGCAGCCGGTAGCCGAGCCGCGTGCCGAAGATCTCGCCTTTCGGATAGCCGCCGAGCACGGCCTCGGGCAGCACGACGAGCGACGCGCCGCTGTCGCGGATCGCGGTTTCGTAGCCGAGGATCGTGTCGAGCGTGGCGCGCGTGCCGGCGGGCGATGCGCCGATCTGCAGCGCGGCGATGACTGAGGTGGACATGAGGACGTCTCCGGTGAATGGGGTGACGCCATCTTTATCGATATCATTTCATCGATCAAATCGATACAACGATAACTGACATGAATACGGATGATATCGCCGGGCTCGACCTGAACCTGCTGAAGGTGTTCGAGGCGCTGTACGAGGAAGGCGGCGCGAGCCGCGCGGCGCTGCGGCTCGGCCTCACGCAGTCGGCCGTCAGCGCGGCACTCGCGCGGCTGCGCGTAATCTACGCCGACCCGCTGTTCGTGCGCACCGGCCGCGGGCTCGCGCCGACGCCGCGCGCGGACGAGCTCAAGCCGATCCTGTCCGACGCGCTCGACCGCTGCCGCGCGAGCCTCGCGATCGCGGCCGACGGCGGCGAGCGGGTCGGCCGCACGATCTCGATCGGGCTGTCGGACGACTTCGAGATCGCGCTCGGCCGCGCGCTGATCGACGCGGTCGCGCGGGAAGCCGCGGGCATCCGGCTGATCTTCCGGCAGACCCACAGCGGCATCGCGGGCGACGCGCTGCTGCGGCACGGCGTCGATCTCGCGATCGCGTCGGGCGGGTTCTCGGCGAACGGGCTCAGCCGGCGCGCGGTCGCGACGGGCGGCTACGCATGCCTGATCGATCCGGCCGGCCGGGCGCGCGCGCCGCGCACGCTCGCGCTCGCCGATTTCCTGCGGCGCGATCACCTGCTCGTGTCGTCGGGCGGCGTGATCGGGATCGTCGACGAGGCGCTGGCCGCGCTCGGCCACAAGCGGCGCGTGGCGGCGTCGACCACGCATTTCGCGGCGCTGCCGTACCTGCTCGCCGGCTCCGACGCGGTGGCGACGATACCGGCGCACGCGGCCCGCGCGATCGCGCAGTCGACGTCGCTGCGTGCGCTCGCGTGCCCGGTCGAGCTGCCGCGCTACCCGGTGGAAATCGGCTGGCGCACGAGCACGCAGCGCGACCCGGCGATCGTGCGCGTGCGGGACACGATCGCCGCCTGCGTCGCGACGATCGTCGCGCCATAAAAGGGCGTGATACGGCGTGCACTGGTGAGGCGAGGGCGCAAGACCGGGGTCGGATTCGTCTAACGTAATGGCCGGCAGCGTCCGGGCGCAACCGGTAAAATGCCGATCCATGAAACCCGAAATCTGGACCCCGCATGTGACCGTCGCGGCGCTCATCGAGCGCGCCGGTCGCTTTCTCGTGATCGAGGAAGAAACCTCGACGGGCCTGCGCATCAACCAGCCGGCCGGCCATCTCGAGGCCGGCGAGACGCTCGCCGACGCCGTGATCCGCGAGACGCTCGAGGAAACCGCGCATCCGTTCGTCCCCGATGCGCTCGTCGGCGTCTATCTCGCGCACTACGACCGCCCCGGCAGCGCCGGCGCGACCTACCTGCGCTTCACGTTCTGCGGCACGGCCGGCGAGCCGCTGCCGGGCCACGTGCTCGACGACGGCATCGTCCGCACGCTGTGGATGAGCGCCGACGAGCTGCGCGCGTGCAGCGAGCGTCACCGCTCGCCCGCGGTGATGCGCTGCGTCGACGACTATCTGGCCGGGCGGCGCATTCCGCTCGATTTCGTGCACACGCATTCGGTCGCGCCGCGCCCGGAAGCATTCGACCGTCAGGCGGTAAACAAATGAGCAAGCGCCGTGTAGTAGTGGGCATGTCGGGCGGCGTCGATTCGTCGGTGACCGCGTGGCTGCTGAAGGAACAGGGATACGACGTGGTCGGCCTGTTCATGAAGAACTGGGAAGACGACGACGACGGCGAATACTGCTCGACGCGCCAGGACTGGATCGACGTGGTGTCGGTGGCCGACCTGATCGGCATCGACGTGGAAGCCGTGAACTTCGCGGCCGAATACAAGGACCGCGTGTTCGCCGAATTCCTGCGCGAATATTCGGCCGGCCGCACGCCGAACCCGGACGTGCTGTGCAACGCCGAGATCAAGTTCAAGGCGTTCCTCGACCACGCGATGTCGCTCGACGCGGAAATGATCGCGACCGGCCACTACGCGCGCGTGCGCGAGCGCGACGGCCGCTTCGAACTGCTGAAGGCATTCGATCATACGAAAGACCAGTCGTACTTCCTGCACCGGCTGAACCAGGCGCAACTGTCTAAGACGATGTTCCCGCTCGGCGAGATCCCGAAGACGAAGGTGCGCGAGATCGCCGCGCAGATCGGCCTGCCGAACGCGAAGAAGAAGGACTCGACGGGCATCTGCTTCATCGGCGAACGGCCGTTCCGCGACTTCCTGAACCGCTATCTTCCGACGAAACCCGGCCCGATGAAGACGCCGGACGGCAAGGTGGTCGGCGAGCACATCGGCCTCGCGTTCTACACGTTCGGCCAGCGCAAGGGCATCGGCCTCGGCGGCAGCAAGAGCGGCAGCGGCGAGCCGTGGTTCGTCGCGGCGAAGGACATCGCGTCGAACACGCTGTACGTCGTGCAGGGCCACGACCATCCGTGGCTGCTGTCGCGCGAGCTCGTCGCCGGCAACGTGAGCTGGGTCGCGGGCGAACCGCCGGCCGACGGCTTCGCGTGCGGCGCGAAGACGCGCTACCGGCAGGCCGATGCGGCATGCGCGTTCGGCGCCGCCGCACCCGGCCCGGCCGGCGAAGCCCGCTTCTCGCTCGCCTTCGACGACGCGCAATGGGCGGTCACGCCCGGCCAGTCGGCCGTGCTGTACGACGGCGAGATCTGCCTCGGCGGCGGCATCATCGAGTTCGCGGCCACCGGCCAGCCCGGCCAGACGGCGCCGGCACCGGCGGCCGCCCGCGCGGGTGCGCTCGCCGAAGCACGCTGACATCCATTCGGTTTAGACTTGCGGCACGCCGCGCCCGGCGGAACACGATTCCGCCGCGGCCGGTGCGCCGCCGCGCAGCGTACGCATGGCGGCATTTCAAGATTCTTACGGAGTCCCCATGCTTTCCAGACGCTACCTCGCGATGTGGTGTGCCGTCCTGCTGCTCGTTGCCGCGGCCGCGCTCGCGTCGATCCACGTGCTTTCCTGGCTGTGGATCATCATCCCCGTCGCCCTCGTCGCCGTCGGCCTGTACGACCTGAACCAGGACCGCCACGCGATCCTGCGCAACTACCCGCTCTGGGGCCATTTCCGCTTCCTGTTCGAGTTCATCCGGCCTGAAATCCGCCAGTACTTCGTCGAGGACGACACCGACGAGAAGCCGTTCTCGCGCGCGCAGCGCAGCCTCGTCTACCAGCGCGCGAAGAACGTCGCCGACAACCGTCCGTACGGCACCGAACTGAACGTGAAGTCCGTCGCGCACGAATGGATCAGCCACTCGCTCGCGCCGACGAAGCTGCCGAACCACGACTTCCGCATCCGGGTCGGCGCGAATCGCGCGCAGCCGTACGACATCTCGATCTTCAACATCTCGGCGATGAGCTTCGGCTCGTTGTCCGCGAACGCGATCCGCTCGCTGAACCTCGGCGCGAAGAAAGGCGGGTTCGCGCACGACACCGGCGAAGGCTCGCTGTCGAAGTACCACCGCGAGAACGGCGGCGACATCATCTGGGAAATCGCGTCCGGCTACTTCGGCTGCCGCAACGAGGACGGCACGTTCAACCCGGACAAGTTCGCGAAGCAGGCCGCCGATCCGCAGGTCAAGATGATCGAGATCAAGCTGTCGCAAGGCGCGAAGCCGGGCCACGGCGGCGTGCTGCCGGCCGCGAAGATCACGCCCGAGATCGCCGAGACGCGCGGCGTGCCGATGGGCAAGGACTGCATCTCGCCCGCGACGCACTCGCAATTCTCGACGCCGCGCGGGCTGCTCGAATTCGTCGAACGGCTGCGCACGCTGTCGGGCGGCAAGCCGACCGGCTTCAAGCTGTGCATCGGCCATCCGTGGGAATTCTTCGGGATCGCGAAGGCGATGCTCGAGACGGGTATCGTGCCCGACTTCATCGTCGTCGACGGCGCGGAAGGCGGCACCGGCGCGGCACCGCTCGAATTCACCGACCATGTCGGCGTGCCGCTGCAGGAGGGCCTGCTGCTGGTGCACAACACGCTCGTCGGGATCGGCGTGCGCGATCGCGTGAAGATCGGCGCGAGCGGCAAGATCATCAGCGCGTTCGACATCGCACGCACGCTCGCGATCGGCGCGGACTGGGTGAACTCGGCACGCGGCTTCATGTTCGCGGTCGGCTGCATCCAGGCGCAGCACTGCCACACCGATCGCTGCCCGACCGGCGTCGCCACGCAGGACCCGGTGCGCCAGCGCGCGCTCGTCGTGCCCGACAAGGCCGAGCGCGTGTACAACTTCCACCGCAATACGCTGCACGCACTGCAGGAACTCGTGCAGGCGGCCGGCCTCGGCCATCCGTCCGAGCTGCGCGCGCATCACATCGTGCAGCGCGTCGCGCCGCACGAGGTGCGGCTGATGTCGCAGCTGCTGAAGTACCTGAAGCCCGGCGCGCTGCTCGACGGCCAGACCTGCGGCTATACGCTGTACGACAAGTGGTGGCCGATCGCGCGCAGCGATTCGTTCGTGCTCGGCGAAACCGTTTACACGTCGATCGAGTAACGCGCGAGCGCCCGCCGCCGGGCGGCTCGCCAAAAAGAAAAGCGCCCCGCGGGGCGCTTTTCTCTTGTCTGCCCGATCCGCCGGCGGCGGCCGGTCAGCCTTGCGGCAGCGTGTCGACGAACGTCTGCCGCTGCGACAGCTTCACGAAATGCTTGTCGAGGTTCGGATGGCGGTCGCGCCAGTTGAGTTCGGACATCCGGAAGTCGAGGTAGCCGAGCGCGCAGCCGAGTGCGATGTCGGCGAGCGTGTAATGATTACCGACACACCACGTCTTGCCGCCGAGGCCCTGCGACATCGCGACGAGCGCGTCGTCGATCTTGCGCTGCTGGCGCGCGATCCAGCTCGCGCTGCGCTGCGCTTCGTCGCGCAGCGTGTGTTCGAGACGGATCGCCACGGCCGCGTCGAGCACGCCATCGCCCAGCGCTTCCCAGCACCGCACTTCGAGCCGCTCGCGCCCCGACGGCGGAATCAGCTTGCCGACCGGCGACAGCGTGTCGACGTATTCGCAGATCACGCGGGAATCGAACACCGCGGCACCATCCTCCATCACGAGACACGGGACCTTGCCGAGCGGATTCGATGCATGAATGTCCGTCTCCGGCGCCCATACGTTCTCGAGCTCCAGCTTGTAGTCGATCTTCTTTTCAGCAAGCACGATCCGCGCCTTGCGGACGTACGGGCTGCTGAGCGAACCGATTAATTTCATCATCTGCCTTTTCAAGGGAACTGCCGAGAGTATACGTTGTCGCCGATCATAACCGGCCGGCGCGGCCCGATAGAAAATCGCCCGTCCGGCCTGTGGATGGTTTGCAACAGCCGCCGCCGAGCCCCGTCCGGCGCGGCTTGCAGCCGTGTCTCTCACGCGCCGCGTCCGGCGGCGCTACAATCGCACGATGAATGCGCCCCTCGATACCGCCATCGCCGTCGACGTCTACCGCCAGCGCCGTGAACGCGTGCTTGCCGCACTGCGCGCCTCCGGCGGCGGCGTCGCCATCGTTCCCACCGCGCCGGAAATGCTGCGCAACCGCGATACGGCCTTTCCGTACCGGCATGACAGCTACTTCCACTACCTGACGGGCTTCACCGAGCCGGACGCCGTGCTCGTGCTGAACGCGGCCGGGTCGCACGGCGCGCCGGAATCGATCCTGTTCTGCCGCGCGAAGAATGCCGACCGCGAGATCTGGGAAGGTTTCCATTACGGGCCCGAGGCCGCGCGCGATGCGTTCGGCTTCGACGCGGCCTACGCGGTCGACGTGATCGACACCGAAATGCCGCGCCTGCTCGCCGATGCGGGCACCGTGCACTACCGGTTCGGCGCGTCGGCCGAGTTCGAGCGCCAGCTCGCCGGCTGGATCGATGCGGTGCGCGCGCAGGCGCGCAGCGGCGTCGCCGCACCAGACGCGCTGCTCGACCTCACGCCCCTGCTCGACGACATGCGGCTCGTGAAGGACGAACACGAACTCGCGATCATGATGCGTGCCGCACACATCTCCGCGCTCGCGCACCGTCGCGCGATGCAGGTGTGCCGCCCAGGGATCCGCGAGTACGAACTCGAGGCCGAGCTGCTGTACACGTTCCGCAAGCATGGCGCGCAGGCGCCCGCGTACGGCTCGATCGTCGCGGCCGGCGCGAACGCGTGCGTGCTGCACTACCCGGCCGGCAACGCGGCCGCGCGGGACGGCGACCTGATCCTGATCGATGCCGCGTGCGAACTCGACGGCTACGCGTCGGACATCACGCGCACGTTCCCGGCCAACGGGCGCTTCTCGCCCGCGCAGCGCACGCTGTACGACATCGTGCTCGCCGCGCAGCAGGCCGCGATCGACGCGACGCGCGCGGGCGTGCCGTTCGAGGCGCCGCACGACGCGGCCGTGCGGGTGCTGGCACAAGGGCTGCTCGATACGGGCATCATCCCGAAGACGCGCTTCTCGAGCGTCGACGACGTGCTCGCCGAGCGCGCGTACGCACGCTTCTACATGCACCGCACCGGCCACTGGATCGGCATGGACGTGCACGATTGCGGCGACTACCGCGAGCGGCTCGCCGCGCGCGACGCCAACGGCGCGCTGCCGTGGCGCACGCTGAAACCCGGCATGACGCTCACCGTCGAGCCGGGCCTGTACGTGCGCGCCGCCGACGACGTGCCGTCCGAATACTGGAACATCGGCATCCGCATCGAGGACGACGCGATCGTGCGCGAGCACGGTTGCGAGCTGATCACGCGCGACGTGCCGGTGGCGGCCGACGAGATCGAGGCGCTGATGCGTGCGGGCGCGGCGCACGGCGCGTGAGCGTGCCGCAGGTTGCCATCGCGCCGGTGCCGGGTCGCCGTTGGCCCGGTGTTGATCTGCCGTTGACCTGCCGTCGACCCGCAGTTGACCCGCAGTTGACCGTTACCCCGTTTCACGAACACAGATGACGACCGCTTCCTCCCCGGCCACGCCGGACTACGACCTCGCCATCGTCGGCGCGGGCCCCGTCGGGCTCGCGCTCGCCGGCTGGCTCGCCCGACGCAGCGCGACGCAGCACGCGTCGATCGCGCTGATCGACGCGCGCGAGCCGGCCGCGAGCGCGAACGACCCGCGCGCGATCGCCGTGTCGCACGGCAGCCGCGTGCTGCTCGACACGCTCGGATGGCCGGCCGACGCAACGCCGATCGAACACATCCACGTGTCGCAGCGCGGCCATTTCGGCCGCACGCTGATCGATCGCGACGAGCACGACCTCGCCGCGCTCGGCTACGTCGTGCGCTACGGCTCGATCGTGCAGGCGCTCGCGCAGGCCGTGCGCGGCACGCGCGTCGACTGGCTCACGTCGACCACCGCACACACGCCGCAACAGGACGCCGACGGCGTCACGCTGACGCTCGACGGCCCGCAAGGCGAGCGCACGCTGCGCGCGCGCATCGTCATCAACGCCGAAGGCGGGCTGTTCCACGAACAGCAGGCCGATACCGGCAAGCAACGCCGCGACTATGGCCAGACCGCGATCGTCGGCACGGTCACCGTCTCGGCGCCGCGCCCGAACGTCGCCTGGGAGCGCTTCACGCACGAAGGCCCGCTCGCGCTGCTGCCGCTTGGCGGTGCCGACTATTCGCTCGTGTGGTGCTGCACGCCCGACGAGGCGGCCCGCCGCGCCGCCCTTCCCGACGACGCGTTCCTGCGCGAACTCGGCGCTGCATTCGGCGAGCGGATGGGCCGATTCGTCGCGATCGCGGGACGCGCATCGTTCCCGCTCGGATTGAACGCGGCGCAGACGCTCGTCAACGGGCGCATCGCGATCGTCGGCAACGCCGCGCAAACGCTGCATCCGGTCGCCGGCCAGGGGCTGAACCTCGGATTGCGCGATGCGCACACGCTCGTCGACGCGCTGTCCACGCAGGGCTTCGAAGCGACCGCGCTCGCCACCTTCAACGCACGGCGCGCGCTCGACCGGCGCTTCACGATCGGCGCGACGGACACGCTCGCGCGCCTGTTTACCGTCGACGCCGGCCCTCTTCCGCTGCTGCGCGGCGCGGCGCTCACCGCGCTCGAATTCGTGCCGCCGCTCAAGAAGGCGATCGCACGCCAGATGATGTTCGGCCAGCGCAACTGACACGCCGCGCGTTGCGCGCCGTCAGGCCGCGCAAACCGGGTCAAATCGGCGGGGCATGGGAATACGGTAAAATAGCCGTTTTCCCTCTGCCCTTTTTTGTCCGCGACGCCCGGCGCTCGCGGGCGGTGCCATTGCGATGCCCGTTATCGGCTCTCACGTATTGCGTAACAACCTGTTCGTCGCCCCGATGGCCGGCGTGACGGATCGTCCGTTCCGCCAGCTGTGCAAGCGGCTGGGGGCCGGGTACGCCGTGTCCGAGATGGTCGCGTCCAATGCGCAGCTGTGGAAGAGCGCGAAGACGATGCGACGGGCGAACCACGAAGGCGAGGTCGAGCCGATCGCGGTGCAGATCGCCGGCGCCGATCCGGCGATGATGGCCGAAGCGGCCCGCTACAACGTCGACAACGGCGCGCAGATCATCGACATCAACATGGGTTGCCCGGCGAAGAAGGTCTGCAACGTCGCGGCCGGCTCCGCGCTGCTGCAGAACGAGCCGCTCGTGCAGCGGATCGTCGAGGCCGTCGTCGCAGCGGTCGGCACGGGGCCGGATGCGGTGCCCGTCACGCTGAAGATCCGCACCGGCTGGGATCGCGAGCACAAGAACGCGATCACGGTCGCGCGCCTCGCCGAGGCGGCCGGCATCTCGATGCTGACCGTACACGGCCGCACGCGCGCCGACCTCTACCGCGGCGACGCGGAATACGACACCATCGCGGCCGTGAAGGCGGCCGTGCGCATCCCGGTCGTCGCGAACGGCGACATCACGTCGCCGGCAAAAGCGAAGGCCGTGCTCGACGCCACCGGCGCCGACGCACTGATGATCGGTCGCGCCGCGCAAGGCCGGCCGTGGCTGTTCCGTGAAATCGATCATTTCCTGCAAACCGGCGAGCTGCTGCCCCCGCCGCGGATCGACGAGATCCAGCACGTGATGAACGAACACCTGGAAGACCACTACGCGTTCTACGGTGAATTCACGGGCGTCCGTACTGCGCGCAAGCACATCGGCTGGTACACTCGCGGCCTTTCCGGTGCCAACGGGTTCCGGCACAGGATGAACACGCTCGATTCCACCCGCGAGCAACTCGCCGCCGTCAATGCATTCTTCGAGGCGCAAAAGGCGCTGTCGGACCACCTCGTCTACGTCGATGACGAAGAGGAAAACGGCCAGGGCGAGTCGGACGACCATAACCAGTTAGCAGCATGAGCAAGCACAACATCGAACAATGTGTCCGCGAGAGCCTGGACGTGTATTTCCGGGATCTAGACGGCTCCAATCCGCACGACGTCTATGAAATGGTGATGTCCTGCGTCGAAAAGCCGATGCTCGAGGTCGTGCTCGTACAGGCCGGCGGCAACCAGTCGCTCGCCGCGGAGTACCTCGGCATCAATCGCAATACGCTGCGCAAGAAGCTGCAGCAGCACGGCCTGCTGTAGGCAGCCGTCCCGTCCCCGTTTCCCTGGCTATTGGTGGTTCCATCATGATCAAGCAAGCGCTCATTTCCGTTTCCGACAAGACCGGCATCGTCGACTTCGCGAAGTCGCTGTCCGACCTCGGCGTCAAACTCCTGTCGACCGGCGGCACCGCGAAACTCCTCGCCGACGCGGGCCTGCCCGTGACCGAAGTCGCCGACTACACGGGCTTCCCGGAAATGCTCGATGGGCGCGTGAAGACGCTCCACCCGAAGGTGCACGGCGGCATCCTCGCCCGCCGCGACCTGCCCGAGCACATGCAGGCGCTGGAGCAGCACGGCATCCCGACGATCGACCTGCTGGTCGTGAACCTGTACCCGTTCGTCGCGACGATCGCGAAGGACGACTGCACGCTCGCCGACGCGATCGAGAACATCGACATCGGCGGCCCGACGATGCTGCGCTCGGCCGCGAAGAACCACCGCGACGTGACGGTCGTCGTCGACCCGGCCGACTACGCGGTCGTGCTCGACGAAATGAAGGCGAACGGCAACGCGATCGGCTACGCGACCAACTTCCGCCTCGCGACCAAGGTGTTCGCGCACACCGCGCAATACGACGGCGCGATCACGAACTACCTGACGAGCCTGACCGACGAGCTGCAGCACGCATCGCGCAGCGCATACCCGGCCACGCTGAACATGGCGTTCGACAAGGTGCAGGACCTGCGCTACGGCGAGAACCCACACCAGAGCGCGGCGTTCTACCGCGACCTCGCGGCGCCGGCCGGCGCACTGGCGAACTACCGCCAGCTGCAGGGCAAGGAACTGTCGTACAACAACATCGCGGATTCGGACGCGGCGTGGGAATGCGTGAAGACGTTCGACGCGCCGGCCTGCGTGATCATCAAGCACGCGAACCCGTGCGGCGTCGCGGTCGGCAACGATTCGGCCGACGCGTACGCGAAGGCATTCCAGACCGACCCGACGTCGGCGTTCGGCGGCATCATCGCGTTCAACCGCGAAGTCGACGAGACGGCCGCGCAGGCGGTGGCCAAGCAGTTCGTCGAAGTGCTGATCGCGCCGTCGTTCACGGACGCCGCGAAGCAGGTGTTCGCCGCGAAGCAGAACGTGCGCCTGCTCGAAATCGCGCTCGGCGACGGCCATAACGCGTTCGACCTGAAGCGCGTGGGCGGCGGCCTGCTCGTGCAGTCGCTCGATTCGAAGAACGTGCAGCCGAGCGAGCTGCGCGTCGTCACGAAGCGTCAACCGACCGCGAAGGAAATGGACGACCTGCTGTTCGCATGGCGCGTCGCGAAGTACGTGAAGTCGAACGCGATCGTGTTCTGCGGCAACGGCATGACGCTCGGCGTCGGCGCAGGCCAGATGAGCCGCGTCGATTCGGCACGCATCGCGAGCATCAAGGCGCAGAACGCGGGCCTCACGCTGGCCGGTTCGGCCGTCGCGTCGGATGCGTTCTTCCCGTTCCGCGACGGTCTCGACGTCGTCGTGGCGGCAGGCGCGACCTGCGTGATCCAGCCGGGCGGCTCGATGCGCGACGACGAAGTGATCGCGGCGGCCGACGAGCACGGCATCGCGATGATCCTGACGGGCGTGCGCCACTTCCGTCACTGATCGCACGCGGCCCGTGTGGCCGCCGCACGAAAACCCGGCGGCATCATACCCGCCGGGTTTTTTATTGCGCGGCGCCGGCGCACGCAGCCACGCGGCCGGCCCCGCGCACCATTCGTTGTAGTATCGCGGCATCAGGTTTTTCTCCTCACTCATGCGAATTCTCGGCATCGACCCCGGCCTGCGCGTCACCGGCTTCGGCGTCATCGACGTCAGCGGCCACCGGCTCGCCTATGTCGCAAGCGGCGTGATCCGCACGCCCACGGCCGATCTGGCTACCCGGCTCGGCACGATCTTCCAGGGCGTATCGACGCTCGTGCGCGAACACGCGCCCGACCAGGCCGCGATCGAACAGGTGTTCGTGAACGTGAACCCGCAGTCGACGCTGCTGC
Organism: Burkholderia sp. BCC1996; assembly: GCF_905339955.1. Classification (NCBI taxonomy): domain Bacteria; kingdom Pseudomonadati; phylum Pseudomonadota; class Betaproteobacteria; order Burkholderiales; family Burkholderiaceae; genus Burkholderia; species Burkholderia sp. BCC1996. Next base: position 153,915 of record NZ_CAJPHM010000006.1, on the reverse strand, counting down.
TCGGCCAGGCGCGCGGCGCCGCGATCTGCGGGCTCGTCTCCGGCGGCCTGCCGGTGGCGGAATACACCGCGCTGCAACTGAAGCAGGCGGTCGTCGGTTACGGCCGCGCGACCAAGTCGCAGATGCAGGAGATGGTCACGAGACTGCTCAACCTGACCGGCCAGCCTGGCAGCGACGCGGCCGACGCGCTCGGGATGGCGATCTGCCACGCGCACAGCGGCAATACGCTCGGCACGATCGGCGGCCTCGCGCCGGCGCTCGCGAAAAGGGGGCTGCGCGTGCGGCGCGGACGGCTCGTCGGCTGACGCGACGGCACGCATCCCCTCGGCGCGGCGCGCGGCTACCCGCATCGCGCGCATTGCGCCTGCCACCGTCCTGCCTGCCTGATCGCCCCGCGTCGCGCACGCGTCGCGCGGCGCCCCGACCTGACGGCCAACCCATCGGCATCGCGCCGCAGCTGCGCTACACTCGCGCTTTCTTCCTCGCATCCCGCCATCCATGATCGGTCGCATCGCCGGCATCCTGCTCGAAAAGAATCCGCCTCACCTGCTCGTCGACTGCAACGGCGTCGGTTACGAAATCGACGTGCCGATGAGCACCTTCTACAACCTGCCGCAAACGGGCGAGCGCGTCGTGCTGCTCACGCAGCAGATCGTGCGCGAGGACGCGCACCTGCTGTACGGCTTCCTGACGCCGCAGGAGCGCACGACCTTCCGCGAACTGCTGAAGATCACCGGCATCGGCGCGCGCATGGCGCTGGCCGTGCTGTCCGGCATGAGCGTGCAGGAGCTCGCGCAGGCGGTGACGATGCAGGATGCTGCACGTCTCACGCGCCTGCCCGGCATCGGCAAGAAGACCGCCGAGCGCCTGCTGCTCGAGCTGAAGGGCAAGCTCGGCGCGGACCTCGGCGCACTCGCCGGCGCCGCGTCCCAGTCCGACCACGCGACCGACATCCTCAACGCGCTGCTCGCGCTCGGCTATTCCGAAAAGGAAGGCCTCGCCGCGATCAAGAACGTGCCGGCCGGCACCGGCGTGTCCGAAGGCATCAAACTCGCGCTCAAGGCACTGTCGAAGGTGTAACGGCCGCCCGAGCCGGCTGTCGGAGCCAGTGTCGCGCCGTCGCGCGGCACGCGCCAGTCGGCCGTTCGGCCAGTTCGGCCGCGTGACGGCGCGCGGTACAATGGCCGCATGATTGAAACCGACAAACTCGCCGCCGAGCGGATCATCGCCGCCACGCCCGCCTCGTCGCACGAGGAGGTGTTCGAACGCGCGCTGCGCCCGCGCCAGCTCGACGACTACGTCGGCCAGGAAAAGGTGCGCGGCCAGCTCGAGATCTTCATCGAGGCCGCGAAGCGCCGCGCCGAGCCGCTCGACCACGTGCTGCTGTTCGGGCCGCCCGGCCTCGGCAAGACCACCCTCGCGCACATCATCGCGCGCGAGATGGGCGTGAACCTGCGCCAGACGTCGGGCCCCGTGCTCGAACGCGCGGGCGATCTCGCCGCGCTGCTGACCAACCTCGAAGCGAACGACGTGCTGTTCATCGACGAGATCCACCGGCTGTCGCCGGTCGTCGAGGAAATCCTGTATCCGGCGCTCGAGGATTACCAGATCGACATCATGATCGGCGAGGGGCCGGCGGCGCGCAGCGTGAAGCTCGACCTGCAGCCGTTCACGCTGGTCGGCGCGACCACGCGTGCGGGGATGCTGACCAACCCGCTGCGCGATCGCTTCGGGATCGTCGCGCGCCTCGAGTTCTACGATGCCGAGCAATTGTCGCGCATCGTGCGGCGCTCGGCGTCGCTGCTGAACGCGCAGATCGATCCGAACGGCGCGCTGGAGATCGCGAAGCGCTCGCGCGGCACGCCGCGGATCGCGAACCGGCTGCTGCGCCGCGTGCGCGACTATGCGGAAGTGAAGGCCGACGGCCAGATCACCGCGGCCGTCGCCGACGCCGCGCTCGCGATGCTCGACGTCGACCCGGTCGGCTTCGACCTGATGGACCGCAAGCTGCTCGAGGCGATCCTGCACAAGTTCGACGGCGGCCCGGTCGGCATCGACAACCTCGCGGCTGCGATCGGCGAGGAGCGCGACACGATCGAGGACGTACTCGAACCGTACCTGATCCAGCAGGGCTTCCTGCAGCGCACGCCGCGCGGGCGCGTCGCGACGCTGCTCACGTACCGCCACTTCGGGCTCTCCGCGCCCGACGCCGGCAACCCGGAACGCGGGATGTGGGATACCGCCGACGGGAAGTAACCCGCTGCCCGCGCCAAGCTCGCCATGACCACGCCGCCCAGCCCGCACCCCGCCCCGCCCACACCGGGCCCGCGCTGGGTCGAACCGATCCGCAAGCGGCTCGTGGCCGGCATCACGCACCTGACGACGGGCGGCGGCGGTCCGTCGATCGATCTCTCGTCGCCGCCCGGAGACCCGGGGCTGTTCGGCCCCGACGCGATCTGCTGGCGCGTGCATGCCGATTTCACGTCGATGATGACGGGCGGCATTGCCGCGCTGCTGCTGCAGGCGCTCCATCCGCTCGCGCTCGCGGGCGTCTGGGATCACTCGTCGTTTCGCACCGACATCCTCGGCCGCTTGCGGCGCACCGCCACGTTCATCACGGGCACGACGTTCGGCAGCCGCGCGGACGCGCTCGCGCTCATCGAGCGCGTGAAAACGATCCACGCGCGCATATCGGGCACGGCGCCCGACGGCCGGCCGTATCGAGCCGACGATCCGGCGTTGCTGACGTGGGTGCATGTCGCGGAAGTTTCGAGCTTCCTCGCCGCGCATTTGCGCTATGTGAATCCGTCGCTGTCGGGCGAGCTGCAGGACGGCTATTACGCTGAAACGGCATTGATCGCGGAGTTGCTCGGCGCCCGGGATGTGCCCCGTTCACGCGCCGAGGTAGCGGCCTATTTCGCGCGCATGCAGCCCGAACTCGAAGCCGGGCCGCACACCTTCGAGGTCATGGACATCCTGCTGAACGTGCCGGTCGCAACGCCCGCGCTGCGGCCAGCCGCGTCGCTGATCATGCATGCGGGAATCGACCTGCTGCCGCCCTGGGCGCAGCGCATGCTCGACGTGTCGACGTTCGCGCCGCTGCGACGCGCGGTGGTCCGGCCCGGTGTGCGGGCAGTCGCGCCCGTGCTGCGCTGGGCGCTCGTCAACGGCGCGTCGAAGCGCGCACGCCGCCGCGCAACCGCGACACCGCCCGACGACACCCCGCCCGCCTGACGATCGGCTTCTTCCGCCGGGCGGAGCCGGTACGACCGGATCAGAGTACCTTGCGATACCCGTCGTCGTCGTCGCTCGCGGCGTCCAGGTGCGACACGTCGGCCCATTGCACGACCTGTGCGCGACCATCGACGTAATCGACGACGTTGATGCTCGTGTTGAGCAGCTGATAGCTGCGCGGCGCCGACAGGTCGATACCGTTGGCGAAGCGGTACACGCAGTCGAGCACGCCGCCGTGTGCGACACACGCGATCCGGCCGCCCGGATGCGCGGCGACGATCGGCTCGAGCGCATGCAGCACGCGATGATAGAACTCGCGCTGCGACTCGCCGCCGTCGGGCGCGAAGCCCGGGTCGCGCGTCTGCCACGCGGCGTAGGCGTCCGGAAACAGCGTCTCGATCTCGGTGCTGTCATGCCCCTGGAACACGCCGTACGCGCGTTCGCGCAGCCCTTCGCGCAACTGCGGCGGCAGCCCGAGCGCATCGGCAAAGGGTTGCGCGGTTTGTTGCGCGCGCATCAGGTCGCTCGAATAGATCGCGTCGATCCGCTGTCCTTCGCGCGCGTCCCGCGCGAGCCGGACGGCCAGCCGCTGCGCCTGCGCGAGCCCCGTGTCGGCCAGCGGAATGTCGATATGGCCCTGGATGCGCTTGATGCGGTTCCAGGCCGTCTCGCCATGTCGAATGAAGAGAATCTGCGTGGTGGCCATCGCGGCGCGTCTCCGGGAATGAATCAGGGCCGCACTTGCAGCCAGAACGTCACGGGGCCATCGTTGACGAGCGACACCTGCATGTCGGCGCCGAACTCGCCCGTCTCGACGACCGGATGACGCTCGCGCGCGGCCGCGACGAAATAGTCGAACAGGCGCGCGCCTTCGTCGGGCGGCGCGGCCGGCGTGAAGCTCGGCCGCAGCCCGCTGTTGGTATCGGCCGCGAGCGTGAACTGCGACACGAGCAGCAGGCCGCCGGCGCCGCCCGCGCCGTCGATGTTCGACACCGGCAGGTTCATCTTGCCCGCGGCATCGCTGAACACGCGATAGCCGAGCAGCTTCGCGAGCAGCTTGTCGGCCGCGGCCTCGGTGTCGCCACGCTCCGCGCAGACGAGCGCGAGCAGCCCAGCGCCGATCTCGCCCGTCGTGCGGTCGCCGACGCGCACGTCGGCGCGCTTCACGCGCTGGATCAGCGCGATCATGCGGTCAGCGTGACGCGCGCGAAGCGGCGCTTGCCGACCTGGACGACGAACTCGCCGGCCTCGACCTTCAGCCCCTTGTCGGAGACGGTCGCGCCGTCGATCTTCACGCCGCCCTGCTCGATGTTGCGCAGCGCTTCGCTCGTCGACGGCACGAGGCCCGCCTGCTTCAGCAGCTGGCCGATCGCGAGCGGCGCGCCCGCGAGCGTGACCGACGGGATGTCGTCCGGCACGCCGCCCTTCGCGCGGTGGTTGAAGTCCTCCAGCGCACGCTCGGCATCGGCCTGCGAGTGGAAGCGCGCGACGATTTCCTGCGCGAGCAGCACCTTGAAGTCGCGCGGGTTGCGGCCGCCTTCGGCGTCGCGCTTGAAGCCCGCGATTTCTTCGATGCTGCGGAACGACAGCAGCTCGAAGTAACGCCACATCAGCGTGTCCGAGATGCTCATCAGCTTGCCGAACATGTCGGTCGGCTTCTCGCTGATGCCGACGTAGTTGCCCTTCGACTTCGACATCTTCTCGACGCCGTCGAGGCCTTCGAGCAGCGGCATCGTGAGAATGCACTGCTGTTCCTGGCCGTACTGCTTCTGCAGTTCGCGGCCGACCAGCAGGTTGAACTTCTGGTCGGTGCCGCCGAGCTCGAGGTCGGCGTTCAGCGCGACCGAGTCGTAGCCCTGCATCAGCGGGTACAGGAATTCGTGGATCGAGATCGGCACGCCGCCCTGGAAGCGCTTCGTGAAATCCTCGCGCTCGAGGATCCGCGCGACCGTGTAGCGCGACGCGAGCTTGATCATCCCGTCCGCGCCGAGCGGCATCGACCATTCGCTGTTGTAGCGGATCTCGGTCTTGGCGCGGTCGAGCACGAGCGCAGCCTGCTCGAAGTAGGTTTTCGCGTTCGATTCGATCTGCTCGCGCGTGAGCGGCGGGCGCGTCGCGTTGCGGCCCGACGGGTCGCCGATCAGCGACGTGAAATCGCCGATCAGGAAGATCACCGTGTGGCCGAGGTCCTGCAGCTGACGCATCTTGTTCAGCACGACCGTATGGCCGATGTGGATGTCGGGTGCGGTCGGATCGAGGCCGAGCTTGATGCGCAGCGGCGTGCCGGTGGCCGCGCTGCGCGCGAGCTTCTGCGCGAACTCTTCCTCGATCAGCAGTTCGTCGACGCCGCGCTTCGTGACGGCGAGCGCATGGCGGACTTCGTCGGTGATCGGGAAAACAGGCTTGGAACTGGGTTCGGTGCTCATCGGGGCCAGGAAGAATGTCGCAAAGACAGGGATTTTCCCATAACTTGCGCGTGCATCGCTTAACGACGCGTCAGGTTGCGCGGATAATCGGGCGCAAGGCGCGTGGCACCGGCCCGCGCCGCTCGATCCAGGAGGACCCAACGTGCCGCAACGACATCCGCAACCCGCCCATCCGGCCGACGGCATCTACTTCGGGCTGATGTCGGGAACCAGCATGGACGGCGTCGACGGCGTCGCCGTGCGTTTCGAGACCGGCCGCGCGCCGGTCGTGCTCGCGGAAGCGTTCGTCGGCTTCGCCCAATCGCTGCGCGACGCGCTGTTCGCGCTGCAGCAGCCCGGCGACAACGAGATCGACCGCGAATCGGTCGCGGCGAATGCGCTCGTCGCGCGCTACGCGGTGTGCTGTCACGAGCTGCAGCGCACGGCCGGCCTGTCGCGCGACGAGATCCGCGCGATCGGCGTGCACGGCCAGACGGTCCGGCACCGTCCCGAGCGCGGCTACACGCGCCAGCTCAACAATCCGGCGCTGCTCGCCGAACTCACCCATCTCGACGTGATCGCCGATTTCCGCAGCCGCGACGTCGCGGCCGGCGGGCACGGCGCGCCGCTCGCGCCGGCGTTTCACGCGACGGTGTTCGGCGCGCCGGGCGAGACGCGGGTCGTCTGCAACCTCGGCGGCATCAGCAACATCACGATCCTGCCCGGCGAAGGCGGCGACGTGCGCGGCTTCGACTGCGGGCCCGCGAACGCGTTGCTCGACGAATGGGCGACGCGCCATCTCGGCAAGCCTTACGACGACGGCGGCAAGTTCGCCGCGCGCGGTACCGTGCACGCGGCGCTGCTCGACGCGCTGCTCGACGAACCCTACTTCGTCGCGCCGCCGCCGAAAAGCACCGGCCGCGATCTGTTCAATCCCGCGTGGCTCGACGCGAAGCTCGCCGCGTTCGCGCAGGTCGCGCCGGAAGACGTGCAGGCGACGCTGACGGCACTCACCGCCGTCTCGGTCGCGCGCGAGATCGCCCGGCACGCGGCCGGCTGCAAGGCCGTGTTCGTCTGCGGCGGCGGCGCCCGCAACCCGGTGCTGCTCGATGCGCTCCGGCATGCACTGCACGAGGCCGGCGTGCCGGCGACGGTGGAGACGACGGCCGCGCTCGGCGTGCCGCCGCAGCAGGTCGAGGCGCTCGCGTTCGCGTGGCTCGCGTACCGCTTCACCGCGCGCCAGCCCGGCAATCTCGCGAGCGTGACGGGGGCAGCGGGCGAGCGCGTGCTCGGCGCACTTTATCCGCGCTGATACGAGAAAACGACGAAACGAGCGGGAGCCCCGATGCGGCGCGTCCGGGACGCGCCGACAGGCCGCCCGCGCGGTTCGTCGCGTACAACGGACGCAAAAAAACGGGGCATCAAGCCCCGTTTTTCATTCCGGCGAACCGGACAGAATCCGTCGTGCGTTCAGACCGAGAACGACGAGCCGCACCCGCAGGTGGTCGTGGCGTTCGGGTTCTTGATCACGAACTGGGCGCCGTTGAGGTCGTCCTTGTAGTCGATCTCGGCGCCGACCAGGTACTGGTAGCTCATCGAGTCGATCAGGAGCTGGACGCCGTTCTTGTTCATCACGGTGTCGTCCTCGTTGACTTCCTCGTCGAACGTGAAGCCATACTGGAAGCCCGAGCAGCCGCCACCCTGCACGAACACGCGCAGCTTCAGGTCGGGATTGCCCTCTTCGTCGATCAGTTGCTTGACCTTGTCGGCCGCGGCGTCGGTGAAGACGAACGGTGCCGGCATTTCGGTGGTCGTTGCTGCGGATTCGGTAACAGCGTTCATGCGAACTCTCCAAAAAGCTTTAGCCGCTATTGTAGGGCCGATCAGAAGATCGTGCTGATGTCCATGAAATCAATAGGTTCTTGTTGATTTCAGTAAAGGAAACCGCCCGCGGGGCGCCGCCGCGCGGGCATAAAAAAACCGCCAGCGCGAAAACTGGCGGTTTTTCCGGCGGACGCCGCCCGGAAGCGGCGCGGCCATGAAGCGGAATTAACGCTTCGAGAACTGCTTTGCGCGACGTGCCTTGCGCAGACCAACCTTCTTACGCTCGACTTCACGTGCATCGCGCGTGACGAAGCCTGCGTTCGACAGCGACGGCTTCAGCGTTGCATCGTAGTCGATCAGCGCGCGGGTGATGCCGTGACGCACTGCGCCTGCCTGACCCGTTTCGCCGCCGCCGTTGACGTTGACCTTGATGTCGAACGTCTGGCCGTGGTTCGTGAGTTCCAGCGGTTGACGCACGATCATCAGCGACGTTTCACGCGAGAAGTAGTCGGCGATGGGCTTGCCGTTGACGATGATGTCGCCCTTGCCAGCCTTGATGAAGACACGTGCGACTGCGCTCTTGCGGCGGCCCGTACCGTAGTTCCAGTTACCGATCATGTGGGCTCCCCTTAGATCTCGAGCGCCTTCGGCTGTTGAGCCGAATGCGGATGCGTAGCTTCAGCGTAGACCTTCAGCTTCTTGATCATCGCGTAGCCGAGCGGGCCCTTCGGCAGCATGCCCTTGACCGCCTTCTCGAGCGCACGGCCCGGGAAGCGTTCTTGCATCTTGCCGAACGTCGTTTCATAGATACCGCCCGGGTAGCCCGAGTGACGGTAGTACTTCTTGTCCAGAGTCTTGTTGCCCGTGACCTTCAACTTGCTCGCGTTGATGATGATGATGAAATCACCAGTGTCGACGTGCGGGGTGAACTCAGGCTTGTGCTTGCCGCGCAGACGGCGTGCCACTTCGCTGGCAACACGGCCGAGAACCTTATCCGTCGCGTCAATCACGTACCATTCGCGCGTCACCTCATGGGCTTTTGCGGAAAACGTCTTCATGATCGATCCAAAAAAAATGCTTTGCCCGATGTGTTCTTCCTGCTTGTCTGTGTGCGCTTCGAGGCGCGGTGCAGGCTCTCCCTGTTCTTTTTCCGTGGGCATGAATGCGGAAAAGCCCTGAATTATAAAGGAAATACCGCAGCGCGGTCAAAGAGAATCCACGCCCCGTGCCGGCGGCGCCCGAAATGGGCCAAAATCCGGTCGTGCCCCGATACACCAGGCGAACCGAGCGCCTGGGGCGGCACCCATCGACGCGCGGCACCTGACCTGGCCGCGCCAGACCGGCCGATCACGGAAAACAACAAACAAGCATGATGAAACAACGACTTACGCCCTTTCTCGCGGCCGCGTTGCTGGCCGCCGCGGCGCCCGCCGTCGCCGCCCGGGCCGGCTGCGAGGCCAAGCTCGACGCTCTCGACGCCCGCATCGCCGACGCCCGCCACGCCCATGCCGAAGATCGCATCGCCCGCCTGCGCGCGGTGCGCGAACGCGTGCGCCACTTCTGCGCGCGCGGTCATGGCCATGCATCGGCCGCACACGTTCCGCCCCCTGCCGCCCGTTCGACGGACACGCCGCCCGGCGCGGCATCGCAGCCAGCCGCGCGGCGGCCGGCGTAAACGGGAGTCAATGACGGATATCGACGCGCGCAAACTGCGCGCCGATGCTTGCATGGGACGAAAAAAAGCCCGAACGGCTGGTTCGGGCTTAATCCACCTTAGGAGGAGGGTGGAGGAGACATGCGGAGGTTGCCGCAGCGCGACAACCAATGAGGCTCATTATACGAACGCGTCGCCGACTTCACAAGAAAATTTGCATTGCGAAATCCAACACCATAATGCGGAATCCGGTGAGCCTCACGCGATGAATGGATTTTCCCTTTTAAAATCAATCAACTGGGAGGAAAGCGCGCAGCCGGAAGCCCGCCACGCCTAGAGTAAAACCCCTAAAGACAGCAGGGAAATCGCCGTTCGGCGCCCCGCCGGGCGCCGCATGCGGCGGCATGGCGTGGCGCGTCGTGCAGCGCATCAGCCGAGCGAAGCGCTGCGGGCTACAATGCCGGATCGAATCCGAATCAGGCAACGCTGGAGTGCAAGCATGGAATGCAAAGTAAGCTGGATGGGTCAGGACGGCATGGCGTTTTCCGCCCAGACCGGAAGCGGGCACCTCGTCGCGATGGACGGCGCGCCGGAAGGCGGCGGCCACAACCTCGCGCCGCGCCCGATGGAAATGGTGCTGGTCGGCACCGGCGGCTGCACCGCGTACGACGTCGTGCTGATCCTGAAGAAGAGCCGCCAGGAAGTCACCGGCTGCTCGGTCACGCTGAAGGCCGAACGCGCGAGCGAAGATCCGAAAGTGTTCACGAAGGTCCACTTCCACTTCACCGTCACCGGCCGCAACCTGAACCCGGCCACGGTCGAGCGCGCGATCAACCTGTCGCACGACAAGTACTGCTCCGCGTCGATCATGATCGCGAAGACCGCCGAACTCACGCATTCGTTCGACATCGTCGCCGACTGAACGCACGGCAGCCACGCATGAAAAAAAGGGCCGGCGCCCCTGACGGAGCGCCGGCCCTTTCGCATTCGAACGGCAAAGCAGGCCGATAAGCCGGATTCTGTGCACGCTGCACGCCGAAGCGCGCGGCGCGTGGCAGCCATTCCTCTAGGCGCGCCATTGCTGACGCGCTCAAGCTTCCTACCCGCAGACGAGACGGGGGCCCCGTCCTGCATCCGAAAATGCGCGCCTGCCTACTTGGAATTGCTCCGGGTGGAGGTTACCGTGCCGGCGAACGTCGCCGTCGCCGCGGTGCGCTCTTACCGCACCGTTTCACCCTTACCTGATCCCGGCTTGCGCCGGGCCATCGGCGGTTTGCTTTCTGTTGCCCTGTTCCGCGTGTCGCCACGGATGGCCGTTAGCCATCACCCTGCCCTGTGGAGTCCGGACTTTCCTCGCCCCCGCCAGCCCGAAGGCGGCGAGGCCGCGACTGCCTGGCCTGCTTTGCGACGCGCATTCTAGCACTGTGCGCCGCCGCCGGCAGCGCGCGAGCGGCGGCCGCTGCGGAAAACCGCCGGATCGTCGTAGAACGCGGGCGCGGCATTCGCTTCGCACCAGCCCGGCACGCCGAGCACCGGCAGCGGCGCGAAATCGCGGCTCGTCAGGTCGCGGGTCGCCAGTTCGCCGGCGATCCGCGCATCGACATGCGCGGCACGCTGCGCGTCGGGCCACGAAAAATAGTCGTCGCCCACTTCGACGATCCATGCGTGCGCGGTGCACGACTTGTAGGGCGCGACGAGCTTCTCGAGCAGCGCATGGCCGACGAGCCGCGCCTCGCAGCGCGTGCCCCACGCGTCGCGCGCCGCCACCAGCAGCTGCTGCCAGCTGAAGCCGCGCAGCGCGTCGGCGAGCGTGCGGTCGGCCGTCACGAACAGCGCGGCATTTTCGTCGAACAGCGTCAGCGCATCGCGCAGCGTGCCGCGCACCGGCCCGACGCCGCCCGCGGCATCGATCGCCGCGGCCTGGCGTGCGTTCAGCGCGGCCTTGGTGCGCGGATACGCGAACCAGACGAGCGCATTGAAGAAGTCGTGAAGATTGTGGCGGGTCGGGACGCCGCCGGTCGCGGCGATATGGGTTTCGTATGCGATGCCGGGCGGCAGCTCGGCCTGTGGCACGAAGCGCAGCGGCTTGCCGCGGCCGCTGACTCGGGCATCACCGCGCAGTGCGCCGTTCAGTGCGTCGAGCAGCGCGGCCTCGCCGGCGAGCGCGGCCGCCTGAAGCGTGCGGCCCGGTTCCGCGTAACGCGCGAGCCACGGCGCGGACCAGTCGATCCGCGCGAACGCCGCCGCGCCGCCGCCGGCCGCGTGGCCGGCCGCGCGCGGCGGCGTGCCGGTCACGCGAACTTCCAGCCGATCGATTCGCCGGCGCGCAGCGGCACGACCGGCGTATCGCCCGCGAACACCTCGCGCGGCAGTTCCCAGGTCTCGCGGCGCAGCGTGATCGTCTCGGTGCTGTGCGGCAGCCCGTAGAAATCGGCGCCGAAGCGGCTCGCGAAATTTTCCAGCTTGTCGAGCGCGCCCGCCTTGTCGAACGCTTCCGCATACAGCTCGAGCGCGTGCAGCGCCGTGTAGCAGCCCGCGCAGCCGCACGCGGTTTCCTTCGCGTCGCGCGCGTGCGGCGCGCTGTCGGTGCCGAGGAAGAAGCGCGGGTTGCCCGACGTCGCGGCTTCGACGAGCGCGACGCGGTGCGTTTCACGCTTCAGCACCGGCAGGCAGTAGTAATGCGGGCGGATCCCGCCGACGAACAGCGCGTTGCGGCTGTACAGCATGTGCTGCGGCGTGATCGTCGCGCCGAGCAGGCCCGGCGCCGCATCGGCGTCGCGCACGTAGTCGGCGGCGTCCTTCGTGGTGATGTGCTCGAACACCACCTTCAGGCCGGGGAAATCGCGGCGCAGCGGCGCCATCACGCGGTCGATGAACACCTTCTCGCGATCGAACATGTCGATCGCCGGATCGGTCACCTCGCCGTGCACGAGCAGCGGCATGCCGGTTTCCTGCATGACCTCGAGCGTCTTCGCGCACTTCGCGAGATCGCTGACGCCGTGGTCGGAGTTCGTCGTCGCGCCGGCCGGATACAGCTTCACGCCGTGCACGAAGCCGCTGTCGCGCGCGCGGCGGATTTCGTCGGGCGACGTGTTGTCGGTCAGGTACAGCGTCATCAGCGGCTCGAACGCCATGCCCGCCGGCAGCGCGGCCAGGATTCGCTCGCGATAGGCCTGCGCTTGCGCGGTGGTCGTGACGGGCGGCTTCAGGTTCGGCATGACGATCGCGCGGGCGAACTGGCGCGCCGTGTGCGGCAGCACCGCGGCCAGCATGTCGCCGTCGCGCAGGTGCAGGTGCAGGTCGTCGGGACGGGCGAGCGTGAGCGTCGCCGGAGAGGAAGCGTTCGAGGCAGTCATAGGAGGCGTCGTGAGGAACGGGGCTGGCCATCTGCGGGGCCGGAACGCGCGTGCGCGGGCCGACTGACGGCAAACCGCAACACGGGGCCTTCGGCCGGCGGAATCCGCTTTTTACCGCTCAAGGCTCGGTGATATGCTAGAAGCCATATTGTACCGGGGTTCACCCGGTTGGTTACCCCGCTTCCGCCCCCGCCCCAAGTAAAATGTGCCAACTCCTAGGAATGAACTGCGCCGCGCCGACGGACGTCACATTCTCCTTCACAGGTTTCGCGGCCCGGGGCGGCCTCACCGATCACCATGCCGACGGCTGGGGAATCGCGTTCTTCGAGGACAAGGCCTGTCGCCTCTTCGTCGACCACCAGGCGTCGGCCACGTCGCCGCTCGCCGAAATGGTCAAGCGCTACCCGATCAAGTCCAAGAACACGATCGCGCACATCCGCAAGGCCACGCAAGGCCACATCCTGCTCGAGAACAGCCACCCGTTCATGCGCGAGCTGTGGGGGCGGCACTGGATCTTCGCGCATAACGGCGATCTGCAGGAGTACGAACCCGATCTCGACGGCAGCGTTTACCACCCGGTCGGCACCACCGACAGCGAGAAGGCGTTCTGCGTGCTGATGCAGGGGCTGCGCGAAGCGTTCCCCGGCGCGCAGCCGCCGTTGCCGGAGCTGTTCGAGCGCGTCGGCGAGCTGACGCGCGACATCACCGATCACGGCGTGTTCAACTTCCTGATGTCGAACGGCCAGGCCCTCTTCGCGCACTGCTCGACGCGGCTGCACTACCTCGTGCGGCGCTGGCCGTTCTCGACCGCGCATCTGGTCGACGAAGACCTGTCGATCGACTTCGCGAAATACACGACGCCCGAGGATCGCGTCGCGGTGATCGCCACGCAGCCGCTGACCGACAACGAAATCTGGACCTCGTTCGAACCGGGCGAGCTGATCATGTTCCAGTGCGGCGACGTCGCCGCGCGGATGCAGATTCCGGTGCCCGAGTGCGTGCTCGAGAAACTGCGCAACCCGGCGCTCGACGCATCGGCGTCCGCGCCGTGCGGTACGCAGCACGCCGTACTCGCGGCCGGCGCCGACGGCGATTCCGACGACGCGATCGATTTCTGAGCGCGCCGCGCCGCCGCCGGGCGCGCCCTTCGTGCGTTGCGCTGTTCCGCCAGCGTCGCGGCTCGGCGATCCCGCGTCATGGCCGGATCGTCGAACCACGCATTCGGCGCCCGGCATCCGCCGATGATTGCCCGCATTGAAAATCTCCCCCGACAACTCCATTCAGGCTGCCCTTTCAAGCACGCGTGCGTCGCCACACGACATTCACTTTTATTTAATTAATTTTCAAGTGAAAATGATTAACCGTCGAAACAAATAAAACAAGATATTCGTCGAAACCGGATAATCCGGAAGCCTCAGCTTAAAGCAAAATCCCCACGCCTATCGTGCGCCAGCCTACCGAACCGGCGCTTCCGCCTGTTCTATAAAAAAACCCACCAAGCCTTTACCCACAAAGGCTTTCAGTTCGATTTCCCACACAACTCAGAAATACCACCCAATACCGTTACCATCCCCACATTTCCTGATTTTTTGAAAATCGCCCGCCCCGCCAATTAGTAGACTCGCTCCATCTTCGGTGTAACGAAACCCGACCGGCGCGTCATGCAGCCACGGCTGCCGCATGTCCATTCGCGTCACGCGGCACCGTGGAATGCGCATTCGCCGCATGCGGCGAATAACACGTCAAAACAAGAAAGAGGGCATGTCGTGAATCACTCATTTCGATCGATCTGGAGCGACGCCGCCGGCTGCTGGGTCGCGGTCGCGGAAACGACACGGGCGCGCGGCAAGCGTTCACGCCGCGAATCGGGCGCAAGCACCCGCGCCGGCCGCACGGCGATCCGCCGCTCGCCGCTGCGCGTCGCCGCGCTCGGTGCCGCGCTGGTCGCGCTGTCGGCCGGCTCCGCGTACGCGTCGAGCTGCGGCGACGGTTCGGCGGTCGCGAGCGGCGGCAGCTGCGCGCTCGGCAGCGTCAGCCCGACCGTGAACGACAACCTGGCCGGCGCCACGACCGTGTCCAGCGGCGACGCGGTCGGCGTGACGGGCGCATGGACGGCGCAGAACAGCGGCGACGCCGGCTACACGCGCATCCCGTTCGGCACGACGACGATCGTGTCGGGAAATCCGGATCAGCCGCTGGTGTCGCTCGGCGGCAAGACGCAGAACATCGGCACGCCCGACACGATCACGGGCACCCATACGTCGGTCGCCACCTACGACTCGTCCGCGTTCTCCGCGTCGACGGTCGGCACGACCGACGTGCCCGTCTACCGCGACGTCAACGGCGACCAGTACGTGAACACGCGGATCGGCACCGTCGACCGCTCCGGCGGCACGCTGAACGTGTCGATCGGCAATCCCGCCAACGCGCCCGGCGCGGCCGGCAACGCAATCACGATGGCCGCGAAGCAGACGGACCTCACCGTCGCGGACGGGACGGGCGCCACCCCGAGCGTCGTCAACTGGAATTCGCGCAACCAGGTCTGGTTCACCACCGGCGACTACCTCGCGAGCGGCGGCTCCGTCGGCAACCTCCAGCTCGACGTGCCGGCCTATGCGGGCACTTTCACCGCGTTCGACGGCAGCACGTGGACCGTCAGCGACGCCGCGTCGCTCGCCGCCTACAACGACTTCCTCGTGCGTTCGGTCCGGAGCGGCGCGCTCGGCTCGCAGGCCGCGTACGACACCGCGTTCGGCCAGGCCGTCACGTTCTCGAAGGAGACCTTCCAGTACGCGAACAACGTGTCCGCCGGCGACAAGAACACGCTGCCGATCGATCATCTGTCGGCAATGCACGGCACCGGCGCGAACGCGACGCTGCAGATCGGCAAGGACGGCCAGATCGACTTCCGCGGCACCAACACGATCGCATCGAGTTCGGCCGTCCTCGCGGAAAACGGCGCGCACTTCGTCAACGACGGCAGCCTGTCGGGTGATTTCACGCTGGTGCGCCTGCTGAGCGGCGCGAGCGGCGTCAACAATGGCGTGATCTCGTCCGGCTACGCGTCCGGCGACAATTTCGACACGAGCAGCGGCACGCCGCCCGACAACTTCGGGTTCCATGCGTACAGCGAGGGCAACGGCGTGTACGCGAACGGCTCGGGCACCTCGTTCGTCAACCACGGCGTGATGAACGTCGGCGCATGGACGCTCGCCGGCGACCGCCCCGACCTGCAGAACTACGCGGTGGCCGTGACGGGCGGCGCGAACGCGTCGAACGCCGGCACGATCAACGTCGGCGTCAACGCGACGACGCTCGACAGCCAGGTGATCGGCGGCTTCGCGGCGGGCGGCACCTTCACGAACGCGGCCGGCGGCACGATCTATCTCGGCCGCGCGGCCCAGTACGGCCCGGGGGCGGCGGCGAACGACGTCGCGCTGTCCGCGCACGCGTACGGGATCCTGCTCGGCGCGTCGGGCACCGCCAGCAACCTCGGCTCGATCGTGATCGGCTCGCAGACGCAGAACGGCGTCGGGATGGCGAGCATCGGCTCGTCGTCCGGCACGCTGCGCAACGCCGGCACGATCGTCGTGAACGGCGCGGCGCCCGGCACGCCGTTCGCCAACGTCGGCATGCTCGCGGCCAACACGGCCGCGACCGTGACCAACACCGGCACGATCACGCTGAACGGCGTGAACGGCATCGGCATCATGGTGGTCGGCACCGGCTCGAGCGCAACGGCCGCGACGTCGACCGGCACGATCAACGTGGCCGGCGGGCTCGATCCGGCATCGGACACGCGCAACTACGGCGTATGGGCCGAAGGGCCGCGCGCGAAGGCCACGGTCGACGGCGCGCTCAACCTGACGGGCACCGGCGCGATCGGCGTCCATGCGCGCTCGGGCGCGACCATCAACGTCGACGCGAACGCGGTGCCCCACTTCATGTCGGGCACGAACCAGATCGGCTTCTATGCGTATGGCGCAGGCTCGAAGATCAACGTCGCCGCGCAGCACCTGAGCGTCGATACCGACGATTCGACGCTGTTCCGCATGGCGGGCGGCGCGGCCTATACGGGAGCATCGGCCGCCGGCACGCTGATGACGGACGTCAACGGCCAGCGCGCGCGCGGCGTGCTCGCGACCGGTGCCGGCACGACGCTGTCCACCGGCCACGCCACCTACAACGTCAACGGCGCGAACGGCATCGCGGTAGCAGTCGAAGGCGGCGCGAAGGGCACGATCGACTCGGGCGCGACCATCAACCTGAATGCGGCCGGCGCGATCGCGGGCGTCGTCGACGGCCAGGCGCACGACCTCGCCGGCGCGAATGCCGGCGCACCGGTCGCGACGACGCTGACCAACAATGCCGCGGTCACCTCGTCGACCTCGGGCGTGACGGGTTTCGTCGCGCAGAACCTCGGCACGCTCGACAACCGCGACACGGTGCTGCTGAGCGGCGCAGGCTCGACGGGCGTCGTGGTCGGCACGCTCGGCACCGTGAACAACGCGTCGGCGATCCGCGTGGCCAACGGCACCGGCGCGCTCGTGCAGGGCGCATCGGCGACGCTCGCCAACGCGGGCACGATCGAGGCCGACGACGGCGTCGCGGGCGTGCACCTGACCGGCGCGGGTGCGTCGGTCGCGCTGTCGGGCGCGGGCACCGTCGTCGCGAACGGCAGCGCCGACGGCGTGCTGATCGACTCGACCGTCTCGAACGGCGGGATCGCGGCCGGCGCGACGTCGATCGCGGCGGGCGGCGCCGGCAAGGGCATCGACAACCTCGGCACGAACACGACGATCGTGCTGTCGGGCACGCAGATCGGCACGACCGGCAATGGCGCCGACGGGCTGTCGTCGACGGGCACGGGCGCACGCATCGCGACCGACGCGGCGACCGTCGTACGCACCGCCGGCGACAACGCACGCGGCCTCTTCGTGACGGGGGCGGATTCGACGCTCGCGGCGGACGGCACGACCGTCGCGACGACCGGCGCCGGCGCGCATGCGATCGTCGCGGGCAGCGGCGCGACCGTGTGGCTGTCGGGCACGAAGGTCTCTGCGGCGGGCGCGGCAGCCGACGGTCTCGTCGCGCGCAACGGCGGCCGTATCGGCGACACGGGTTCGTCGCTCGCGAGCGCGGCCGGCAACGGCGCGACCGTCGACGGCGGCGGCGTGCTCGCGCTGACGGGCACGACGCTCAAGGGCGCGACGGCCGGCGTCATGAGCACGGACACGCTCGCGACCGGCGCGACGAGCTCGGTGCGCGTCGACGGCGGCAGCGTCGCGTCCGTCGCCGGGCCGGCGTTCGCCGCACGCGGCGGCACCGTCGACATCGCGGTGCGCAACGGCACCGTCGTGACGGCCGGCAACGGCACGCTGCTGGACCTCGCGAACGGCAGCACCGCGACCTTCAACGCATCCGCCGTGAATCTCGCCGGCGACATCGTGTCGGACGCGTCGAGCACCGGCAACGTGTTCCTGACGAACGGCACGACCCTGACCGGCACGATCGACCCGGTCGCGCTGAGCGTCGACGGCTCGAGCACGTGGCACATGACCGGCAGCTCCGTGCTGAGCAGCCTGAACAACGCGGGCCTGGTCGCGTTCGCCGCGCCGTCCGGTTCACCGACGGCGGCCGCCAGCTACCGGACGCTGACGACCGGCAGTTACGTCGGCAACGGCGGCACGATCGCGCTGAACACCTACCTCGGCGCCGACGCATCGCCGACCGACCGGCTGATCGTGAACGGCGGCACCGCGAGCGGCACGACCGGCCTGAAGATCGCGAACACGGCCGGCACCGGCGCGCAGACGACGGGCGACGGGATTCCGGTGGTCGTCACGGCCAATGGCGGCACGACTACCGCGTCGGCGTTCCATCTCGCGGGCCCCGTACAGGCCGGCGCGTACGAATATCGTCTCTACCGCGGCGGACAGGGCGATGCGAACGGCTGGTACCTGCGCTCGCAACTGGACCCGACGGACCCCGGCGATCCGGTCGGCCCGTCCATCATCGACGACGGCGGCGATCTCGCGTACCGTCCGGGCGTCGCGGGCTACGCGATGACGCCGCTGCTGAACGCCGACTACGGCTTCTCGACGCTCGGCAAGCTGCACGAGCGCGTCGGCGACATCTACAACCTCGAGAAGCAGGCGCCGGGCAACCGCGACGGCGTGTGGGGCCGCATCGGCGGACAGAGCCTCGACGCGAACGCGGGCCGCTTCGCGGCCGACGAGCGCACGTTCTTCGCGCAGTTCGGCAAGGACTGGACGCTCGACCAGGCGCCCGCCGGCGGCAGCACGCATGCGGGCGTGACAGCGAGCATCGGCGTCGCGAACGCAAGCTTCAGCGACATGGCACGCGCCGGCACGGCCGGGCTGTCGACGTCGACGGGCTCGGTCGAGATGCATGCGCAGAGCGTCGGCGGCTACTGGACGCGCTACCTGTCCGACGGCACCTACTTCGACAGCGTCGGCCAGGTCACGCACTACGGCAACCGCTATCGCGACAGCTACGGCAACGAGGCCTCGCAGAACGGCTTCGGCATCGCGCTGTCGCAGGAGGTCGGCAAGCCGTTCGGGATCGGCGGCACGCCGATCGCGGTCGAGCCGCAGGCGCAGCTGATGTACCAGTACCTGAAGCTGAACGGGTTCAACGACAACGTATCGGCCGTGTCGGGCACGACGACCCACGCGCTGCGCGGACGCGTCGGCGTGCGCGTCTTCCGGCCGAACCTCGACGCGAACGCGGGCGGCGGCGCCGCGACGCCGTACTTCACGGCCGACGTGCTGCACGACTTCCTGTCGCCGGGCCAGACCGTCGTCGGCGGCACGCCGTTCGCGACGCACCTGGGCCGCACCTGGTACGAGCTCGGCCTCGGCGTGACCGCGGGCTTCGGCAAGTCGGGCGCGTTGTACGCGAACGTGAAATATGCGCGCAACATCGGCGGCGATTACCGGCGCGGCGTGACCGGGCAGGTCGGCTACCGCTACAGCTGGTAACGCCCGACTCGGCAACCCGTCCGCTGCCACCGGCGGGCGACGGGCAGCCCGCGAAAAAAAACCGCCCGGTGTTCAGCCGGGCGGTTTTTTTCATCGGCGTGCATGCGGCACACGCGCTGCACGAACGCTCAGTGCAGGATTTTCGCGAGGAAGTCCTTCGCGCGATCCGACTTCGGATTCGAGAAGAAATCGTCCTTGCGGTCGTCCTCGACGATCGCGCCCTTGTCCATGAAGATCACGCGATGCGCGACCTTCTTCGCGAAGCCCATCTCGTGCGTGACGACCATCATCGTCATCCCTTCCTGCGCGAGTTCGACCATCACGTCGAGCACTTCGTTGATCATCTCGGGATCGAGCGCGGACGTCGGCTCGTCGAACAGCATCGCGATCGGGTCCATCGACAGCGCGCGTGCGATCGCGACCCGCTGCTGCTGGCCGCCCGACAGCTGGCCCGGAAACTTGTGCGCATGCGCCTTCAGGCCGACGCGATCGAGCAGCTTCATGCCCTTCTCGGCCGCTTCGTCCTTGCCGCGGCCGAGCACCTTGACCTGCGCGAGCGTCAGGTTCTCGGTGATCGACAGGTGCGGGAACAGCTCGAAATGCTGGAACACCATTCCGACCTTCGAGCGCAGCTTCGACAGGTTCGTCTTCTTGTCGCCGACCGACTGGCCGTTCACGAGGATCTCGCCCTGCTGGAACGGCTCGAGGCCGTTCACGGTCTTGATCAGCGTCGACTTGCCCGAGCCGGACGGGCCGCACACGACCACCACCTCACCCTTCTTGACCTCGGTCGTGCAATCGGTGAGGACCTGAAACTGGCCGTACCACTTGGAAACGTTCTTGATGGAAATCATCTTGTGACCTTTTTCTGGAGACCTTTGACGAGGGCAGACGCCACCGAGCAAACCACGAAATAGCATGCGCCCGCGAACAGGACCATCTCGACGGTCGTGCCGTCGCGATCGCCGACGTTGGCGGCCGTGCGGAAGAAGTCCGCGAGACTGATCACGTACACGAGCGACGTATCCTGGAACAGGACGATCGCCTGCGTGAGCAGCAGCGGCACCATCGCGCGGAACGCCTGCGGCAGGATCACGAGGCGCATCGCCTGCGCGTAGTTCATGCCGAGCGCGAACGCGGCGTTGACCTGCCCGCGCGGCACCGCCTGGATGCCGGCGCGGATGATCTCGGAATAATACGCGGCTTCGAACAGCGAGAACGCGACCATCGCCGACGCGAGGCGAATGTCGATCGTCGGCGACAGCCCGAGCACGCCCTGCAGCACCTGCGGCACGATCAGGAAGAACCACAGCAGCACCATCACGAGCGGGATCGAGCGGAACACCGTCACGTACGCCTTCGCGAACCACGCGAGCGGCTTCACGCCCGACAGCCGCAGCAGCGCGAGCAACGTGCCCCACACGATGCCGACGACGATCGCGATCAGCGTGATCTTGAAGGTGACGATCGCCCCCGTCCACAGCGTCGGTATCGCGCCGGGAATACTACTCCAGTCGAACTGATGCATCACTTGCCTCCGATGTAGCCGGGCAGCCGCGTGCGGCCTTCGATCCAGCGCATGAACGCCATCACGACGAGGTTGATGATCACGTACGCGAGCGTGACCGCGATGAACGACTCGTAGGTCTGCGCGGTGTAGTCGACGAGCTGGCGCGCCTGCGCGGACAGGTCGAGCAGGCCGATCGTCGACGCGACCGCCGAGTTCTTGAAGATGTTCAGGAACTCGGACGTGAGCGGCGGCACGATGATCCGGTACGCAACCGGCAGCAGCACGTAGCGGTACGTCTGCCATTGCGTGAAGCCCATCGCGAGGCCGGCCGCGCGCTGGCCCTTCGGCAGCGCGTTGATCCCCGAGCGCACCTGTTCGCACACGCGCGCGCCCGTAAACAGGCCGAGACAGATGATCGACGAGGTGAAGAACTGCGTGGTCGGCGGCAACTGCTTGATCCAGGTGCCGATCGACGCGGGCAGCAGCTCGGGCACGACGAGGTACCAGATGAAGAACTGCACGATCAGCGGAATGTTCCGGAAGATCGACACGTACACGGTGCCGATCGCGGACAGCCATTTGTTCGGCACCGTGCGCAGCACGCCGAACAGCGAGCCGACGATCAGCGCGATGACCCAGGCGACGAGCGACACCTCGATCGTCACCCAGAAGCCGGACATCAGCCATCCGAAATAAGTCGTCGGCTCGCCGGTCGAGACGGGGCTCAGGAAGACGCCCCAGTTCCAGTGGTAAGACATGGGCAAGACTCCAGCAAAAAGAAACGGAAGAAGCGTGGCCTCTTCCGTTTCAGTAGCGTCATTTCTGCGTCAACGGCCGCGTGGTCAGTCGAGCGCCTTGTCGTTCGGGTTCGCGTACAGCTTCTTCATCGAATCGGACAGCGGGAAGTTCAGGTTCAGCCCCTTCGGCGGGATCGGGTTCTCGAACCACTTCGCGTAGATCTTCGCGGCTTCGCCCGACTTCTCGACTTGCGAGATCGCGTCGTCGACGACCTTCTTGAAGTCCGCATCGCCCTTGCGCATCATGCAGCCGTACGCCTCTTCCGACTGCGGCGTGCCGACGATCACCCATTCGCCCGGCTGCTTCGCCTTCGCGCGCTCGCCCGCGAGCAGCGCATCGTCCATCATGAACGCGACCGCGCGGCCCGACTCGAGCGTGTTGAACGAGTCGCCGTGATCCTTCGCGCTGATGATGTTCATGCCCAGCTGCTTGTCGTTGTTCATCTTGCGCAGCAGGCGCTCGGACGTCGTGCCGGCGGTGGTCACGACCGTCTTGCCCTTCAGGTCGGCGAAGTCCTTCACGCCCGAATCCTTCTTCGTCATCAGGCGCGTGCCGATCACGAAGATCGTGTCGGAGAATGCGGCCTGCTGCTGACGCTCCAGGTTGTTGGTCGTCGAGCCGCACTCGATGTCGACCGTGCCGTTCTGCACGAGCGGGATGCGGTTCTGCGACGTGACCGGGATGTTCTTGACCTGCAGGTTCGGCAGGTTCAGCTTTTTCTTCACCGCGTCCACGACCTTCAACTGGAATTCGCGCGAATAGCCGACGACCTGCTGGTTCTGGTCATAGTAGGAGAACGGAATCGACGATTCGCGGTGGCCCAGCGCGATCACGCCCGTGTCCTTGATCTTCTTCAGCGTGCCGGTCTCCTGTGCGTGCGCGCCGCTCGCGAACGCGCACAGCGCCGCGACCATCAGGACTGCCTTGTGGTATTTCATTTTGGTCATCTCCTTGGCTAAAACCCGCGCCAGTGTATCAAAGTAATATTTTTGAAAGTACTGGTTGTTAACCGCACTACGAATCGCGCTGTGCGAAGCCGTCCTCCCGGCTCCGGGCGCCCGTTTCGGCACCTGAATGCGCGCGCGGGCGATGCCGGATTCGGCATCGCCCGCGAGGGTTCATGCACGCAATCGGGTGGATTGCGTCATGCTTTGATCGTAGTCAACCGATCGGCGATCGGCAACGACCGATCAGGGGTACAGGCCGCGCATTTCGCGCGCCATCAGGATGCGCTTGCACGCGACGATGAACGCCGCCGTACGCACCGTCACCTTGTGCTCTTCCGCGACCGCCCACACGCCGGCGAACGCTTCGCGCATCACGCGCTCGAGACGGTGGTTGATCTCGTCTTCCGTCCAGAAGAAGCTCGAGAAGTCCTGCACCCACTCGAAGTACGACACGGTCACGCCGCCCGCGTTCGCGATCACGTCGGGGATCACGAGCACGCCGTTCGCGCTCAGGATGTCGTCCGCCGCCGTCGTCGTCGGGCCGTTCGCGCCTTCGACGATGATCTTCGTGCGGATCTTCGCCGCGTTCTTTTCGGTGATCTGGTTTTCCAGTGCCGCCGGGATCAGGATGTCGGTCTCGACCGTCCAGAACTCGTCATTCGGCATCGGCTCGGCGCCTTCGAAGCCCGCGACGCCGCCCGTGCGTGCGACGTGGTCGAGCAGCTTGTTCGAATCGAGGCCGGCCGGCTGGTAGATCGTGCCCGTGTGATCCTGCACCGCGATCACCTTCGAGCCCGCTTCCTGGAACAGCTTCGCCGCGATGCCGCCGACGTTGCCGAAGCCCTGCACCGCGATGCGCGCGCCTTCGATTTCCAGGCCCTTCTTCTTCGCCGCTTCGGAGCCGACGACGAACACGCCGCGGCCCGTTGCTTCCTTGCGGCCGAGCGAACCGCCGAGCGCGATCGGCTTGCCGGTCACGACGCCGGTCGACGTCTGGCCCTGGTTCATCGAGTACGTGTCCATCATCCACGCCATCACCTGTTCGTTGGTGTTGACGTCCGGTGCCGGAATGTCGGTGTTCGGCCCGATGATGATGCCGATTTCGCTGGTGTAGCGGCGCGTCACGCGCTCGAGCTCACCACGCGACAGCTTGCGCGGGTCGACGCGGATGCCGCCCTTCGCACCGCCGTACGGCACGTTCACTGCGGCGTTCTTCACCGACATCCATGCCGACAGCGCCATCACTTCCGACAGCGTCACGTCCTGGTGGTAGCGCACGCCGCCCTTGCCCGGGCCGCGCGACACGTTGTGCTGCACGCGATAGCCTTCGAAGTGCGCGACGGTGCCGTTGTCGAGCTCGATGGGGCAGTCGACGATCAGGATGCGCTTCGGACGCTTCAGCGTCTCGAGCCAGCGCGACAGCGAGCCGAGGTACGGCGCGACGCGATCGACCTGCTGAAGGTAGTTGCCCCACGGGCCGAGATCGTCGGCGTGAAGGTAGGACGGGATGGACTGCAGTTGCGAAGACATGGACACTCCAACGTTCAACGGATTGCGCACATTGTCGAAAAACCCGTTTTTTTTATCCAATGCCGTTTGCTTATTCGATTATGCGTTTCTTGCATGATCGTGATTTTTCGCAAATCCGCGGTCGATTTGCGCAAGAACGCCCGCGATCGGCCATGCATCGCGTGCGTGAAAAATCGTCGGTGAAAGTCGCGGGATGCCCGCCGGACGGGCGTCCGAGCGGCGTCGAAAGCGGCTCGTCAGTCGCTCGCGCCCGACCGGCCCGGTTAACCGCCGACGGTTAACCGGTGGTTTCGCGCAGTTCGTCGCGCACGACGTCCCACAGCGCGCGCACGAGTTTCTGGTGCGGATCGTCGCCCTGCAGCGCGAGCTTGTCGCAGTACAGGCGGATCTCCATCGTCAGCGTGAACGGATGGGTGCCGCCGCGCGCGGAACGGTCGAGCCGGATCAGGCGGCCGCTCGCCACCGCATCCTCGACCGCGCTGTGCGGCAGGAACGCGACGCCGTGGCCCGCGAGCGCCATCGCCTTCAGCCCCTCCGCCATGTCGGTTTCGTAAACACGATCGAGGAACAGCGACGTCGGTGCATTCGCCACGATGACTTCGGTCATCCGGCCGAGATACGCGTTCGGCGTATACGACAGGTACGGCACGCGCGCCTCGGCCGTGCCCGGCAGCGTATAGCGCGGCCGGCCCGCGCGGCCCGGCGCCGAAAACGCGCTGATCGGCTCGCTGCCGAGCACCAGCATGTCGTAGCGGGCCGGGTCGAGCGCGACCGGGTGGCTCGGGTGGTGGTAGCCCATCACGAGATCGCAGCCGCCCTCGACGAGCGACAGCACGGCATCGTGCACGTTCAGCGCGCGCAGCCGCGTGTGAACCTGCCCCATCTTCGCCTCGATCCGCTGCAGCCAGCGCGGAAAATACGTGAGCGACAGCGTGTGCGGCACCGCGAACTCGATCGTCGGCACCGGCGCGCCGACGTGGCCGCGCAGCAGCGTGCGCGCCTCGTGCGCCTGCGACAACATCGTCAGCGCCTGCTCGTAGAAGATCTGGCCGGCCTGCGTGAGCCGCGTCGGATAGACCGAACGATCGATCAATTCAGTCGCGAGCCACGCCTCGAGCGCCTGGATACGCCGCGAGAACGCGGGCTGCGACACGTGCCGCAGTTCGGCGGAGCGGCTAAAGCTGCGCGTTTCCGCGAGCGAGACGAAGTCTTCGAGCCATTTCAGTTCCATGCAGGCGGGCGCGGCGGGCGGCGGTCGGGAAGAAGCCTGCATTCTACCGGCGGGCGGGCCGGCCCGGCGGCGTGGCGGGCGCCCCGGCGAACCGGCGCGGGCGCCTGCCGGCAGGCCGGTCGCGCGCCGCCCGGGCGCCGGGCGCGTGCCGATCGCCCGCGGCGGCCGCGGCCGGACCGGTTCGGCCGGGATCGCCCCGCGGCGATGGTAAAATGCCGGATTCTTCCCCCCTCGCTCGACCCGGCCCCAAGGCCCGCCCGATCATGTCCGACACTCGTCCCGATACGCTTTTCGCCCTCACCGCGCTCTCGCCCATCGACGGCCGCTACGCCAGCAAGACCGAAGCGCTGCGCGACTGGCTCTCCGAAGCCGCCTTCATGCGCCACCGCGTCACCGTCGAGGTGCACTGGCTGATCGCGCTGTCGCGCGCCGGCTTCGCGGAAGTCCCGCGCTTCTCCGACGCGTCCGAACAATTCCTGCTGCAGCTCGCCGAGCGCTTCACCGCGCACGACGCCGCGCGCATCAAGGAAATCGAGCGCGTGACGAACCACGACGTGAAGGCCGTCGAATACTGGCTGAAGGAATCGGTCAAGGGCCAGGCCGAACTCGAGAAGGCCAGCGAATTCATCCACTTCGCGTGCACGTCCGAAGACATCAACAACACGTCGCACGGGATGATGCTCGCCGGCGCGCGCGAGCACGTGATCGTGCCGGCGCTGCGCACGGTCCACCAGCGCCTCGTCGCGCTGTCGCACGCGCTCGCCGAGCAGCCGATGCTGTCGCGCACGCACGGCCAGCCGGCCAGCCCGACGACGCTCGGCAAGGAGCTCGCGAACGTCGCCGCGCGCCTCGCACGGGCGATCACGCGCATCGAGAAGGTCGAGATCCTCGGCAAGATGAACGGCGCGGTCGGCAACTTCAACGCGCACCTGTCCGCGTATCCGGAATTCGACTGGGAAGCGTTCTCGCGCGACGTGATCGAGAACCGCCTGAAGCTCACGTTCAACCCGTACACGATCCAGATCGAACCGCACGACTACATGGCCGAGCTGTTCGACGCGGTTGCGCGCGCGAACACGATCCTGCTCGACCTCGATCGCGACGTGTGGGGCTACATCTCGGTCGGCTACTTCAAGCAGAAGACGAAGGCCGGCGAAATCGGCTCGTCGACGATGCCGCACAAGGTCAACCCGATCGACTTCGAGAACTCGGAAGGCAACCTCGGCCTCGCGAACGCGACGCTGCGCCACCTCGCCGACAAGCTGCCGGTGTCGCGCTGGCAGCGTGACCTGACCGACTCGACGGTGCTGCGCAACATGGGCGTCGCGCTCGGCTATTCGCTGCTCGCGTACGACTCGCTGATCCGCGGCCTCGACAAGCTCGAAGTCAACCCGCAGCGCCTGAACGAAGATCTCGACAACTGCTGGGAAGTGCTCGCGGAGCCGGTGCAGACGGTGATGCGCCGCTACGGCATCGAGAACCCGTACGAACAGCTGAAGGAACTGACGCGCGGCAAGGGCATCACGCGCGAAGCGCTGCAGGAATTCGTCGCCACGCTCGCGATCCCGCAGGATGCGAAGGACCGCCTGCTCGCGATGACGCCGGCGTCGTACATCGGCAAGGCCGTCGAACTCGCGAAGCGGATCGCGTAAGCGCCGCCGTCGCCGGACGGAAAAAAAGCCCGATGCGAAATTGCTCGCATCGGGCTTTTTCTTTGGCAGCTCTCGCGCGCTCGACGAAAAAAGGCGCCCCGAGGGGCGCCTGTCTCACTGCGGCATCACGATTGCCGCGAACCGCGCTCAGTGCGCGTGGCCGATCTTCGCCATCACCTGATCGACGATCTGTTCGGGCGTCAGCTCGATGCTGACCTCGATCGCCTCGTCCGGGCCCGGCTCCTCGAGCGTATCGAGCTGGCTCTTCAGCAGCGACGGATCGAAGAAATGGCCGGTGCGGCTTTTCAGGCGCTCGTGCAACACCTCGAACGAGCCCTTCAGATACACGAACCGCACGTCGGTGTCGGTGCCGCGCAGCACGTCGCGGTACGACCGCTTCAGCGAAGAGCACGTGAACACGGCCGTCTCGCCGGCACGCTGCTTTTCCTCGATGGCCGCGCGGATCGTGCGCAGCCACGGCCAGCGGTCGTCGTCGGTCAGCGGAATGCCGTTGTGCATCTTTTCCTTGTTCGCCGCGCTGTGAAACGCGTCGCCGTCGGTATAGCTGCACGACAGGCGTTCTGCCAGCATTTCGCCGATTCGCGATTTGCCCGCGCCCGACACGCCCATTGCGATCAGAATCATTGACTACCCCTTGTTACAAAACCACGCTCAGCAGCAGCGTAAAGCTCAGACCGAGCACCGAGATGATGGTTTCAAGCAGCGACCAGGTCTTGAACGTCTGACCAACCGTCATCCCGAAGTATTCCTTGATCAGCCAGAAGCCGCCGTCGTTCACGTGCGAGAAGATCAGCGAGCCCGAGCCCGTCGCGAGCACCAGCAGCTCCGGACGAACCGCCGCGCCCGACGCCGCCGCGATCGGCGCGACGATGCCGCAGGCCGTCGTCATCGCGACCGTCGCCGAACCCGTCGCGAGACGCATCAGCGCCGCGACGAACCAGCCGAGCAGCAGCGGCGACAGGTGCGCGTGCTTCGCGGTCTCGACGATCTGCTGCGAGATCCCGCTGTCGCGCAGGACGCCGCCGAAGCCGCCGCCCGCACCGACGATCAGCGTGATGCCGGCGATCGGTGCCAGGCACTCGCCGCAGAACTTCTGGATCTGGTCGCGGTTGAAACCCTGCAGCTTGCCGAACGTGAAGAAGCTCACCAGCACGGCGATCAGCAGCGCGACGTCGGAGTTGCCGGCAAAGCGCAGCAGGCTGTTCGGCAGCGACTTCGGCGTGAAGATCAGGTCGGCCCAGCTGCCGACCAGCATCAGGATCACCGGCAGCAGGATCGTGAACAGCGTGATGCCGAAGCTCGGCAGTTCGCGCTGCTTGCCTTCCGTGTGCGATTCGACGAACTGCGCGGCGAGCGGATTGTTCTCCGGCAGCTTGACGAATTTCGAGATCATCAGCGCGAACAGCGGGCCCGCGACGATCGCGGTCGGCACGCCGACGATCAGGCCGAACGCGATCGTCTTGCCGATGTCGGCACCGTATTGCTGGACGGCCAGCAGCGCGGCCGGGTGCGGCGGAATCAGCCCGTGCACGACGGACAGGCCCGCGACCATCGGCAGGCCGACGACGAGCAGCGACTTGCCGGTGCGCTTCGCGACGTTGAACGCGATCGGGATCAGCAGCACGAAGCCGACTTCGAAGAACACCGGCAGGCCGACGATGATCGCGACGAACATCATCGCCCAATGGATGTTCTTCTCGCCGAACCAGTCGATCAGCGTGGTCGCGATCCGCTCCGCGCCGCCCGATTCGGCCATCATCTTGCCGAGCATCGTGCCGAGGCCGACGACCACCGCGATGTGGCCGAGCGTGTTGCCGTTGCCGGTCTCGAACGACTTGACGATCTTGTCCATCGGCATCCCGACCACGAGGCCGAGGCCGAGCGACACGATGATGAGCACCAGGAACGGATAGATCTTGAACCGCGCGATCATCACGATCAGCGCGACGATCGCGATCACGGTATAAATGAGCAGCATGCTGCCTTGGACAGCCCCCATGTGGCACTCCTCCTAGGATTGTTCGAACCGGGCGAGTTGTTGCGAGTATGCCCGGCTATGCAGGTCTCCGAAACACGGGGGTTCCCACCCCGCGAGGACGCTGAATTTTACTTATCTTTACGGTCCGCGGATAGAACCGGTTCCATCAGCAAAAACCCTCGGTAAAACAAGCACTAAGCGCTCGCTTACCGAGGGTCAAACGTTCGTTTCGTACAAGTCTTAACGGGGCAGCTGGCTCGCGGCTTGCGCGAGGCGCGTGACTTCGGCCCAGTCCTGCGCGGCGAGCGCGGCCTTCGGCGTGAGCCACGAACCGCCGACGCACACGACGTTCGGCAGCTTCAGGAAATTCGGCGCGGTGTCGACCGTGATGCCGCCCGTCGGGCAGAACTTCAGCGCCGGGAACGGACCGTGGAACGCCTGCAGCATCGGCACGCCGCCGGCTTGCTGCGCGGGGAAGAACTTGACGATCTCGTAGCCGAACTCGAGCGCCTGGATGATGTCGCTCGGCGTCATCACGCCCGGCAGCAGCGGCAGGCCGGCGTCGAGCGACGCGAGGTGCAGGTCCTTCGTCAGGCCCGGCGACACGCCGAACTTCGCACCCGCGCGCTTCGCCTGCTCGCAGTGCTCGGGCTTCGTGATCGTGCCGACGCCGACGACGATGTCGTCCGCGAGCTGGCTCGCGCGCTGGATCGCCTCCAGGCCGGCCGGCGTGCGCAGCGTGATCTCGAGCACCTTGACGCCGCCCGCGTGCAACGCGCGCGACACGTGTTCGCCCTGCTCGACCGAGTCGAATGCGAGCACCGGAATCACCGGGCCCAGCTTCACGATTTCAGCAATCGTCTTCATCTGGAACACTCCTTGAAATTCATGCAGCGACGCTGACGGCCGTTTCGCCGACCAGCGTCCCGAAAACCGATGCGCCCTGCTCGGCCGGCGCGGCCGCCGCGCGGAACACGCCGAACAGTTCGCGCCCGAAACCCGTTTCGTTGTCGGCCTGGTGCAGCGGCTGCGCGACCGGGCGCGCCTGCCACTCGGCGTCGTCGACCTCGATGTCGAGGATGCCGGCTTCCGCGTCGATCACGAGCGTGTCGCCCGTCTTCACCTTGCCGAGCGGGCCAGCCAGCAGCGCTTCCGGCGACACGTGGATCACGGCCGGCACCTTGCCCGACGCGCCCGACATGCGGCCGTCGGTCACCAGCGCGACGTGGAAGCCCTGATCCTGCAGCACGCCGAGCAGCGGCGTCAAACGATGCAGCTCGGGCATCCCGTTCGCGCGCGCGCCCTGGAAGCGCACGACCGCGACGAAATCGCGCTTCAGCTCGCCGCGATCGAAGGCCTCCTGCACGGCTTCCTGCGAATCGAACACGATCGCGGGCGCCGTCACCTTGCGGTGCTCGGGCGCGACCGCCGAGATCTTGATCACGCCGCGGCCGAGCCGGCCCTGCATCAGGCGCAGGCCGCCGTCCGGCTGGAACGGGTCGCGAATGCCGCGCAGCACCTTCGTGTCGTGGCTTTCGGCCGTGCCGTCGACCCACGTCAGCTTGCCGTCGATCAGCTTCGGCTCCTTCGTGTAGTGCGACAGGCCCTTGCCCGCCACGGTCGTCACGTCTTCGTGCAGCAGCCCGCCCTCGAGCAGGTTGCGCACCAGGAACGCGACGCCGCCCGCCGCGTGGAAGTGGTTCACGTCGGCCTTGCCGTTCGGGTAGATCTTCGCGAGCAGCGGCACGACCGCCGACAGCTCGTCGAAATCGTTCCAGTCGATCAGGATGCCGGCCGCGCGCGCGATCGCGACGAGGTGCAGCGTGTGGTTGGTCGAGCCGCCCGTCGCGAGCAGCGCGACGATCCCGTTGACGATCGCCTTCTCGTCGATCACGTGGCCGATCGGGGTGTAGTGGCCGCGCTCGACCGTCAGGTCGAGCACGCGGCGCGCGGCTTCGGCGGTCAGCGCGTCGCGCAGCGGCGTGTGCGGATGGACGAACGCCGAACCCGGCAGGTGCAGGCCCATCAGCTCCATCAGCATCTGGTTGCTGTTCGCGGTGCCGTAGAACGTGCAGGTGCCGTGGCCGTGATACGCGGCCGATTCCGCTTCGAGCAGCGCGTCGCGGCCGACCTGGCCGGTCGCGAACTGCTGGCGGATCTTCGCCTTGTCGTCGTTCGACAGGCCGCTCGTCATCGGGCCGGCCGGCACGAAGATGGTCGGCAGGTGGCCGAACTGCAGCGCGCCGATCAGGAGGCCCGGCACGATCTTGTCGCAGATGCCGAGGCAGAGCGCCGCGTCGAACATGTTGTGGGTGAGCGCGATCGCGGTGCCCATCGCGATCGCCTCGCGCGAGAACAGCGACAGCTCCATGCCCGGGTTGCCCTGCGTGACGCCGTCGCACATCGCCGGCACGCCGCCCGCGAACTGCGCGACGCCGCCGTTCTCGCGCGCGGCGGCCTTGATGATGTCGGGAAAATCCTTGTACGGCGCGTGCGCGGACAGCATCTCGTTGTAAGAGGACACGATGCCGATGTTCGGCTCGCGGATCGCCTTGATCTGGAACTTGTCGCTGCCTTCGAGACCCGCGAAGCCGTGCGCGAGGTTCGCGCACGACAGCGCGCCGCGCGCCGGGAACCTGCCTTGCGCGCCGTCGATGCGCTGCAGATAGGCGGGACGGGTCGATTGGCTGCGGGCGATCACGCGATCGGTGACTTTCGCCAGGGTGGGGTGCAGCGACGTCATGCTGGGCGCTCCTGTATGCCGGACGGACACCGGCGGTTGGAATCGTGGGGACGGTCGAGTGCATCGAACGAACGAAGTCAGTCTAGTAGAAAAACTACACGCGCGCAATGCGGATCAGCATATGCGCAACTCATACCGCCGCCACCAGCAAGGCTTTCCTAGTGAAAACCCTAATCAACGGCATCGTCCACTGCAGAAATTGCCGACGATAGAGCTAGCATTTTCATGTAGATTTTCTACAATTCGATTGCGATACACTCGCTCATCCGAACCCGATTTCCATCCGCCGTCCCATGCTGCCTCGCATTGAAGCGATTCGCGCCGACCTGCGCCCGTCCGAGCGCAAGCTCGCCGACTACATCCTCGCCGCGCCGCGCGAGGTGCTCGACCTCGCGATGACCGAGCTGTCGACCCGCGCGGGCGTCAGCCAGCCGACCATCGCGCGCTTCTGCCAGGCGCTCGGCTGCAGCGGCTTTCGCGAATTCAAGATCCGGCTCGCGCAGAGCGTCGCGCCGGGCGTGTCGTCGGTGTATCGCGACGTCGAGCCCGACGAGCCCGCGCCCGGCATCATCGGCAAGGTGTTCGACCGCACGATCGGCGCGCTGATCGAGGTGCGCAACAGCCTGTCGGCCGGCAGCGTCGCCGACGCGATCGCGCTGCTGTCGAACGCGTCGCGCATCGAGTTCTACGGCGCCGGCGGCTCCGGCATCGCCGCGCAGGACATCCAGCACAAGTTCTTCCGGCTCGGCGTGCCGAGCGTCGCGTATTCGGACCCGCACACGTTCTCGATGTCGTCGGCGCTGCTCGGGCCGCACGACGTCGTCGTCGCGATCTCGAACACCGGCCGCACGCGCGACATCGTCGAGGCCGCGCGCTCCGCGCTCGCGTGCGGCGCGAAGGTCGTCGCGATCACGCAGAGCCATTCGCCGCTCGCGAAGCTCGCGACGGTGAGCCTCGCGTCGAACGTCGCGGAGGAAACCGACGTGTTCTCGCCGATGACGTCGCGCATGTCCCATCTCGCGATCGGGGATATCCTCGCGGTCGGCGTCGCGCTGTCGCGCGGGCCCGCATTGATGGAGCGCGTCGGCCGCGCGAAGGAAGCGATCACGCGCCGCCGGATCGACGACGGCACGAAGGATTGACCGACGCACGGCGCCCCGCCGGCGCATGAGCGATGCAGAACCGACGCGCGGTCCGGCGCGTCAGCCAACACCCGACGCGCACGTAAACGAAGAACGGCGCCCCGCGGGGCGCCGTTGCGCATGGGTCGGTGCAGCCAACCGGCCGCTCAGCTCAAAACGGCTTGATCACGACCAGCGCGACCGCCACGAGCATGCCGAGCACCGGCAGTTCGTTGAACACGCGATACCACTTGTCGGTGCGACGGTTCTCGCCGCGCTCGAACACCTTCAGCAGATGCCCGCAATACGCGTGGTAGATGACGAGCAGCAGCACCACCGTCACCTTCGCATGGATCCAGCCCTGCCCCTGGCCGATGCCGATCACGAGCCATAGCCACAGCCCGCATGCGAGCGCCGGCACGGCGATCATCGTCATGAAGCGGAACAGCTTGCGCGCCATCAGCAGCAGGCGCCGCACCGCAGCCGGATCGGTCTCCATGGCCAGGTTCACGTAGATGCGCGGCAGGTAGAACAGTCCCGCGAACCACGCGGCGATCAGAACGATATGGAACGTCTTGACCCAGAGCATTGCCATCGGTTGTGCGCCTCGCTTTACTGGCGGCCTTCGCCGTGCCCGAGCACGACGTACTTCAGCGACGTGAGCCCTTCCAGGCCGACGGGGCCGCGTGCGTGCAGCTTGTCGTTCGAGATGCCGATTTCCGCGCCGAGGCCGAATTCGAAGCCGTCCGCGAAGCGCGTCGACGCATTGACCATCACGCTCGCCGAATCGACTTCGCGCAGGAAGCGCATCGCGCGGTCGTGATCCTCGGTGACGATCGCATCGGTGTGGTGCGAGCCGTAGTGATTGATGTGCTCGATTGCCGCGTCGAGGCCGTCGACGACCTTGATCGCCAGCACCGGCGCGAGATATTCGGTGTGCCAGTCTTCGTCGGTCGCGTCGACGAGCGGACCGACGCCCGCCTCGGCGAGCACCGCGCGCGCGGCTGCATCGACGCGCAGCTCGACCTGCTTGTCGCGATACAGCTTGCCGAGCGGCGGCAGCAGCGCGGCCGCGATGCCGCCCGACACGAGCAGCGTTTCCATCGTGTTGCAGGTGCCGTAGCGGTGCGTCTTCGCGTTGTCGCACACCGTCAGTGCCTTGGCGAGATCGGCGCGATCGTCGACGTACACGTGGCAGATGCCGTCGAGGTGCTTGATCATCGGCACGCGCGCCTCGTTGATCAGGCGCTCGATCAGGCTCTTGCCGCCGCGCGGCACGATCACGTCGACGTATTCGGTCATCGTGATCAGCTTGCCGACCGCCGCGCGATCGGCGGTCGCGACGACCTGCACCGCGTCCTGCGGCAGGCCGGCCGCCTCGAGCCCTTCGCCGATCAGCTTCGCGAGCGCCGCGTTCGATTCGAGCGCCTCGGAGCCGCCGCGCAGGATCGTCGCGTTGCCCGACTTCAGGCACAGCGCGGCCGCGTCGATCGTCACGTTCGGACGCGACTCGTAGATGATGCCGATCACGCCGAGCGGCACGCGCATCTGGCCGACCTGGATTCCGCTCGGGCGGTACTTGAGATTGCCGATCTCGCCGATCGGATCGGCCAGCGACGCGACCTGGCGCAGGCCTTCGACCATCGTGTTCAGCGCCTTGTCCGATAGCGTCAGGCGGTCGATGAACGCCGCATCGAGCCCCTTTTCGCGGGCACGGGCGACGTCGCGCGCATTCGCGTCCTTCAGCGCCTGCGCGTCGCGCTCGATCGCGCGGGCCACGGCGTCGAGCGCCGCGTTCTTCGCCGCCGTGCTGGCGCGCGCCATCGCGCGGGAAGCGTGCCGGGCACGGCGGCCCAGGTCCGTCATGTACTGGTCGATATCCATCGTGTGACTCGAGAAGCGAGCCGCTTCGCGCGGCATGAATTCGTGGAGAAGCGTGAGGCGCGGCGGCAGGAAGGCCGCGCCGGCTATCGAAATATTGTAAGCGGGTTGCGATGCGTGCGCTGAAGGCCCGGACGGGGCTTAACGCCGCACACGACCCGCGGTCGGCGGTCGTTCGCCGCGCGCGCCCGCCACCGTCATCGCGAGCTGGAACAGGCCGTCCCACGGATCGGGCGGCGGCTCGTCCTGCGTGCGGCGGCCCGGCGTGACGGCCGACAGCCCCTTCACCTGCCGGTCGAGCTTCGCGGCAAACGCGAGCGCCTTCTCGAGCACGGCTTCCGACACGCGGTTCAGCGCGGGGCCGATCAGCCGCTCGCGCGGCCCCCACACGCGGTTCTCGCGCAGCAGCGTGGCCAGCGGCTTGCCGGCCGTCGTGCCGCGCTTGATCCGCAGCAGCGTGCGCAGTTCCTCGACGACGGCCCACATCACGAGCACGATCGCCTCGCCCTCGCCCTTCAGCCCGTCGATCATCCGCGCAAGCCGCGCGGCGTCGCCCGCGAGCATCGCCTCGTTCAGCTTGAACACGTCGTAGCGCGCGACGTTCAACACCGCGTCGTGCACCTGCTCGAACGTCAGCACGCCCTGCGGATAGAGCAGCCCGAGCTTCTGGATTTCCTGGTGCGCGGCAAGCAGGTTGCCCTCGACGCGCTCCGCGATGAACTGCAGCGCGCGCCGCCCGTCGTCGCCGGGCGCGACGCGCTGGCCCTGCATCGACAGACGCTGGCCGATCCAGTTCGGCAGCTGCGCGCGGTCGACCGGATCGATCTTCAGCGCGACGCCGCCGTTCTGCAGCGCCGTAAACCACGCGGATTTCTGCGTGGCCGCGTCGAGGCGCGGCAACGTGACGAGCATCAGCGCGTCGGGGTTCGGTGCGGCCGCGAGCGTCTTCAGCGCGTCGGCGCCTTCCTTGCCGGGCTTGCCCGACGGAATGCGCAGCTCGATCAGCTGACGCTCGCCGAACAGCGACATCGCCTGGGTCGCGCCGAGCAGCACGCTCCAGTCGAAACCGCGCTCGACCGTGTGCACCGAACGCTCGGTGAAGCCGGCCGCGCGCGCGGCCGCACGAATGCGGTCGCACGCTTCCTGCGCGAGCAGCGGCTCGTCGCCGTAGACGGTGTAGAGCCCGGCCATCCCCTTCGCGAGGTGCGGCTCCAGCGCATCAAGTCGCAATTGCATCGATACGTGCGCCGGCGATCAGAGCGGCGGCGGCGGCAGCGGTGCGCCCGGTGCAACGCCCGGCACCACGTCTTCCGGCGCCGGCGTCAGCGAGTGGACGATCGCGAGACGCCGCATCAGCTGGTCGACCGCGTCGTTCTCCATGTCGCCGTACAGGATCTCGGCTTCCTGCGCCTTCGCGTTCGTGTACTGGTCGCTGTACGTCATCGCGCGGTTCAGCGCGATCGCGCTCGGCGGGATCAGCACGGTGCCGTCCTTGCTCGTCAGCGTGTAGTTCAGCGTATAGAACAGCGCGTATTCCTGCGCCGAGCCGTACTTGTTGAGCGTCAGCGTGTTCTGCCCACGCGACTCCCACATGCGCAGCACGGCATCGGCGTCGTCCGCCGACTTGACGATCTTCGTGTCGCTGCCGGCCTCGACGAGGCGCACCAGGCGCGCCTCGACGGGCGCCGGCGCGCCGGCCACCAGCAGGCGCTTGAACGCGTAGTCCTGCTGGCCGCGCAACTGGAAACCGCATGCCGACAGCGCGAGCGCGCTGCCGACGGCGAGCATCAAAAACGATCTGCGGATCACCTTCGCTCCTTCTGTGTGCGCCCGGCGGCCAACGGCCGTCAGACGACGATGTTCACGAGGCGGCCCGGCACGACGACGATCTTCTTCGCCGGTTTGCCGTCGCTGAACTTCGCGAATGCTTCGTCGGCCACCGCCGCCGCTTCGATCGCCTCGCGGCTCGCGTCCTTCGCGACCTTCAGCGCGCCGCGCACCTTGCCGTTCACCTGCAGCACGAGTTCGATCTCGGCCTGCTCGAGCGCGGCCTCGTCGACCTTCGGCCACGGGGCGTCGAGCAGCGGGCCGAATTCGTCCGCGTAGCCGAGCGCCTTCCACAGTTCGAACGTGACGTGCGGCACGACCGGGTACAGCACGCGCAGCAGCACGCCGTACGTCTCGCGCAGCACGCCGGGCGTCGCGCCCTTCGCGCCGTCGATCGCGTTCAGCATCTTCATCGCGGCCGACACGACCGTGTTGTACTGCAGACGCTGGTAGTCGAAATCGGCCTGCTTCAGCACGCTGTAGATCTCGCGGCGCAGCGCCTTGTCGGCATCGCCGAGCGCGGCCGCGTCGAAGCCCGCGCGCGCGGCGAGCGCTTCGCGGTTCGTCGCGCCGAAGCTCCACACGCGGCGCAGGAAGCGGCTCGCGCCTTCGACGCCCGCGCCCGACCATTCGAGCTGCTGCTCGGGCGGTGCGGCGAACATCGTGAACAGGCGCGCGGTATCGGCGCCGTACTGGTCGATCAGCACCTGAGGATCGACGCCGTTGTTCTTCGACTTCGACATCTTCTCGATGCCGCCGAGCACGACCGGCTGGCCGTCGGCGTTCAGCGTCGCGCCGACCGGGCGGCCCTTCTCGTCGAACGCGACGGTCACGTCGGCCGGGTTGTACCAGGTCTTCTTGCCCGATGCGTCTTCGCGGTAGAACGTCTCGTTCAGCACCATGCCCTGCGTCAGCAGGTTCTTCGCCGGCTCGCCGAACTTCACGAGGCCGAGGTCGCGCATCACCTTGGTCCAGAAGCGCGAATACAGCAAGTGCAGGATCGCGTGCTCGATGCCGCCGATGTATTGATCCATCGGCATCCAGTAATCGGTGCGCGCGTCGACCATCGTCTCGGCGTCCGGCGCCGTGTAGCGCGAGAAGTACCACGACGAATCGACGAAGGTGTCCATCGTGTCGGTTTCACGCTTCGCGGCCGCGCCGCACTTCGGGCACGAACAGTTCAGGAACGCTTCCGACTTCGCGAGCGGGTTGCCCGAGCCGTCCGGCACGAGATCTTCCGGCAGCACGACCGGCAGGTCCTGCTCCGGCACCGGCACGTCGCCGCACGACGGGCAGTGGATGATCGGGATCGGCGTGCCCCAGTAGCGCTGGCGCGACACGCCCCAGTCGCGCAGGCGCCACGTGACCTGCTTGTCGCCGAAGCCGCCGGCCTTCAGGTCGGCCGCGATCGCGTCGACCGCCGCGCCGTACGCGAGGCCGTCGTACTTGCCGCTGTTGATGCAGGTCGCGACTTCCTTGTCGCCGTACCACTCCTGCCATGCGTCGAGCGAGTACGTCTGGCCTTCGGCCGCGATCACCTGCTTGATCGGCAGGTCGTATTTCTTCGCGAATGCGAAATCGCGCTCGTCGTGCGCCGGCACGCCCATCACCGCGCCTTCGCCATAGCTCATCAGCACGTAGTTGCCGATCCACACCTCGACCGGCTCGCCCGTCAGCGGGTGCTTGACCGAGAAGCCCGTCGCGACGCCCTTCTTCTCCATCGTCGCGACATCGGCCTCGGCGACGCCGCCGCGCTTGCATTCGTCGATGAACGCCTGCAGTTCCGGCTTGCCCTGCGCGAGGCGCGTGGCGAGCGGGTGCTCGGCCGCGATCGCGCAGAACGTGACGCCCATGATCGTGTCGGCACGCGTCGTGAACACGCGCAGCAGCTTCTGCTCGCCGTCGAGTTCGTACGGGAAACCGAAGTTCACGCCGAAGCTCTTGCCGATCCAGTTCTGCTGCATGATCTTCACGCGCTCGGGCCAGCCGAGGCCGTCGAGGTCGTTCAGCAGCTCATCCGCGTACTGCGTGATCCGCAAGTAGTACATCGGGATCTCGCGCTTCTCGACGAGCGCGCCCGAACGCCAGCCGCGGCCGTCGATCACCTGCTCGTTCGCGAGCACGGTCTGGTCGACCGGGTCCCAGTTCACGGTGCCCGTCTTCTTGTACGCGATGCCCTTCTCGAGCATCTTCAGGAACAGCCACTGGTTCCACTTGTAGTAGTCGGGCTTGCACGTCGCGATCTCGCGCGACCAGTCGATCGCGAGGCCCATCGACTGCATCTGGCCCTTCATGTAGTCGATGTTGTCGTAGGTCCACTTCGCGGGCGGCACGCCGTTCGCCATCGCGGCGTTCTCGGCCGGCATCCCGAACGCGTCCCAGCCCATCGGCATCAGCGTGTTGTAGCCGTTCATCCGCAGATAGCGGTACATCACGTCGTTGATCGTGTAGTTGCGCACGTGACCCATGTGCAGCTTGCCGGACGGGTACGGCAGCATCGACACGCAGTAGAACTTCGGCTTCTGCGAATCTTCCTTCGTCTTGTAGGCATCGGCTGCGCGCCAGTCGCCCTGAGCGGCGGCTTCGACGTCGGCGGGTACGTATCTCTCGTGCATGGTGTGGTTCGGACTAGGCTTTAAGCGGCGCGCCACGAGGCGGGCACGCGGAAGTGGACGAAATCGGGCAGCCCGGCGGCGGGGGCAGGCTCACGGTTCTCGTGCCTGCCTCATGATCCGGATATTCGCCGGATAACCCGGAGGGTCTCCAGGTTACCCGGCGAAACCCTGCCAACCGGTCGAAAACGACGATTATACCGTTCGTGGCGGGCGGTACGGCCGGTCTCGCCGGCCGGCCCGCATTCTTGCCTGCGGGACGACACGGATGGCGCGAGCGCCCGGTGCGTCAGCCGGTCAGCCGGTCAGCCGGTCAGCGGGTCGCGCCCGCGGCGGCCGGCGCGGCGGCGCCCGCCGGCGGCACGTCGGTCACGAAGCCGATCCGCGTGAGCCCGGCGGCCTGCGCGGCGCCCATCACCTGCGCGATCACGTCGTAGCGGGTCGCGCGCGAGGCGCGCAGCCGCAGCTCGGGCGGCGCGGCGCCCGCGGCGGCGGCCCGGAAGCGCGCCGGCAGCGCGTCGAGTGCGACGGGCGCGTCGTCCCAGTAGAGCTTGCCGGCGTCGTCGATCGACAGCGTGACCGACTGTGGCGTGTCGCGCGCGACGCCGGCCGCGACCTTCGGCAGGTCGAGCCGGATCGCGTGCGTCATCAGCGGCGCGGTGATGATGAAGATGACGAGCAGCACGAGCATCACGTCGATCAGCGGCGTCATGTTGATCTCCGCCATCGGCGCGGACGTCTTGTGGTGCTCCAGCCCGCCGAATGCCATGGTCGTTCCTCCCGGCCGCGCGTCAGGCGCCCTGCGCGCACACGAATACGTGCAGGTCGCGCGCGAAGCCGTCGAGTTCCTCGGCGAGCTGGCGCACGAGCCGCCCGAGGATGTTGTAGGCGAGCACCGCGGGGATCGCGACGACGAGCCCGAACGCGGTCATGATCAGCGCCTCGCCGACCGGCCCCGCGACGTTCTCGATCTGCGCCTGCCCGCTCGCGGCGATGCTGCCGAGCGCGTGGTAGATGCCCCAGACGGTGCCGAGCAGCCCGACGAACGGCGCGGTGCTGCCGATCGACGCGAGCAGCACCTGGCCGAACTCGAGACGCCGCTGCGAGCGCAGCATCGCGTGACGCAGCGCGCGCAGCACGCGTTCGCTGCGCTCGACACGCGCGGCGAGCGCGGCCGGATCGTGTTCGTCGGCCGCATCGCGCGCGGCTTCGGCGAGCGGCACGAACACGCGCTCGCGATCGGTGCCGGCGAGCGCGGCGATGCCCGCGTCGAGCGACGGCGCGCGCCAGAACGCGGCGAGCGCGCGCGGCCCCTGCCGCTTCGCACGGACCAGCAGCCAGGCTTTCATGAGGAGGAAGCACCAGCTGGCGACGGACATCGCCAGCAGCACGTAGGCGACGGCGTGCGTGATCGCATCGCCGCTTTCGAGGTAGTGGACAACGCCGGTGGGAATGGCCATCGGAGTTTCCCCGTGAGGGTCAGCGCAGGCCGAGCACGTCCTGCATGTCGAACAGGCCGGCGCCGCGCGCCGACAGGAAGCGGACCGCACGCAGCGCGCCCTGCGCGTACGACACGCGGCTCGACGACTTGTGCGTGATCTCGATCCGTTCGCCGATCCCGGCGAACAGCACGGTGTGATCGCCGACGATGTCGCCGCCGCGCACGGCCGCGAAGCCGATCGTCGACGGGTCGCGTTCGCCCGTCACGCCCTGGCGGCCGTACACCGCGCAGTCGTCGAGCGAGCGCCCGAGCGCGCCGGCCACGGCCTCGCCCATCATCAGCGCGGTGCCCGACGGCGCGTCGACCTTGTGACGGTGGTGCGCCTCGATGATCTCGATGTCGTAGCCGTGCGAGAAATGCTTCGCCGCGAATTCGAGCAGCTTCAGCGTGACGTTCACGCCGACGCTCATGTTCGCCGCGAACACGATGCCGATCTTGCCTGCCGCGGCCTGCAGCTCGGCCTTCTGCTCGGCGGTGAAGCCGGTCGTGCCGATCACGAGCTTCACGTCGTGGCGCAGCGCGGCCGCGACGTGCGCGATCGTGCCTTCCGGCCGCGTGAAGTCGATCAGGTAGTCGGCCTGCGCGAACACGGCGTCGAGGTCGTCGGTCAGCTTGATCCCGGTTTCCTTGCCGAGAAACGCGCCCGCGTCCTGGCCGAGGAACGGCGAATCGGCGCGGTCGAGCGCGCCGACGAGCTGCGCGTCGGAATCGTTGAGAACGGCTTCGATCAGCATCCGGCCCATACGGCCCGATGCACCGGCAATCGCAATCTTCATGGCTTTCTACACGACAGGTCTAAAGGCGGGCGGCGCATGCCGCCCTGTTTCCGTACGCCAGCCGCTTACTGGGCCGGCGCGGTGAGCGGCTGGTTCTGCAGGTTGTCCGAGCCTTGCGGGCCGACCGGCGGCGACGCCTCGTTCGACGCGTTCGGCTGCGGCGGGCGATGGAACTGGAACTGCGGCTGGATCGCCGGCGCGGCGCCCGGCGGCTGCCCGCCCGGCACCGGCGCGCCGCCCGAGGCCTGCGCCGACGGCGTGAAGCGGCGGGCGGTCGTGCCCTGCCCCGACACCTGGTTGGTCGCGCGGTTCGCCGCGCGCGCCGCCTGGGCGTTCGCATCCTGGTCGACCGCCGCGCCGGAAACCGGCTCGACGGACGGGCTCGCGGCAGCGGTCGCCTGCGCGGCGCTCGCCGCAGCAGCGGCAGCGGCGGCTTCGGACGCCTTCTTCGCCGCGGCCGCGGCCTTCGCCTTCTTGCCGCCGCGATCGCCGTCGATATCGGCCAGCAGGTCGAGTTCGGACGGCAGGTTGTCGGCGCCCGTCCAGCTCGCGAGGCGATCGCCCGAGAATGTCAGCACGAGGTCACGCTGCTGGACGACGGACGTCGAGCCGCGCTTGAAGTAAAAGAGGTAATCCCAGCGGTCGGCATGGAACATGTCCGACAGCAGCGGCGTGCCGAGCAACGCGCGCACCTGCTCGCGCGTCATTCCGGCCTGCAGCTGCGCGGCCTTCTCCTGCGACACGAAGTTGCCCTGCACGACAGTGATCCGATAGGGCGTGATGCTCTGCGCGATGCGCTGCGTCACGCTGTCGTACGACGAACAACCAGCCAGCGCGGCAACGGCGGCGGCAGCGATGATGGCACTCCGCATGCGACTCCTCTGATAGTGCGAAAGGGATTCCGGGAACATTTCCGTCACCGAGCTGGCCCGCGTCGCGGGTCGCGCGTGTTTCTGGAACGGCCAAAAGCCGGTAACATTGAAGCCCTGCATTGTACTCTAGGGATGCCTAGCCATGACCAATCCGACGGATCTCAAGAATATCGGGCTAAAGGCCACCCTACCGCGCCTCAAGATTCTCGAGATCTTCCAGCAAAGCCCGGTGCGTCACCTGACGGCCGAAGATGTCTACCGCAACCTGCTCAACGAGCAGCTCGACATCGGGCTCGCCACCGTTTACCGCGTGCTGACGCAGTTCGAGCAGGCCGGCCTGCTCACGCGCAGCAACTTCGAATCCGGCAAGGCCGTGTTCGAGCTCAACGAAGGTTCGCACCACGATCACCTCGTCTGCCTCGATTGCGGCCGCGTCGAGGAATTCTTCGATGCCGAGATCGAAGGCCGCCAGCAAGCGATCGCCAAGGAACGCGGCTTCCGGCTCCAGGAACACTCGCTCGCGATGTACGGCTCCTGCACGACCGAGAACTGCCCGCACCGCAAGCACTGATCCGCACCCTGCGCGCACGCGCGACGGCCCGGCCGGCAGCTCGCCGCCCGGGCCGTATTGTTTTCGGGATGGAAAAACGGCCCGCACGTCGCGTGCGGACCGGGTCGGGAACGTTTTCGGTCGATCGTGCGGGACGAGGCGCCGCGTGTCGCCGGCGCGCGGCGCTCGATCCACTCGAATCCGCTCAACCCCTGACCCTACCTTCGCGCGTCAGGCCGTGCTCGCGCACGCCGGCTCGAACTCGAGCGCCCACGCGTCGTCGAGCGGAATCTCGTCGCAGTTCGGCTGCGGGCCGCCACGGTCGACGATCACGAAGTCGCTGACCGCGTCGAGCGCGAGCAGCGGATGGTGCCAGACGCCCTTCGCGTAGTTCACGCCCTGCCAGCCTTCGGCGAGGAACGCGCGCATCGCGTCGGGCCGAAACTCGCCGGCCGGCGCGACGACGATCGCATAGCGCGACACGGCCGCCAGCGGGATGAACGCCTGGCTGCCGTGCGGATGGCGCTCCATCAGCGTGATCGCCACCGGCAGCGCGCGCGGCTGCGCACGAAACACGCTGACGAGCGGCCGGCCGCCGTCCGCGCAGACGTCGATCGTCGCGAGATCGTGGAAGCGCTCGGTCGTGCCGCCGTTGATCGGGAAGTGCCGCGCCCCTTCGAGCGCGATCACGTCGCCGAACGGCGCGAAGGCCTCGCGGGTCAGGCGCTCGACGCGCAGGATGTGTGGTCCGCTCATGCCGATGCCCTCCTTCAAGCCGGCTCGCCCCACAGACGCAGGCGCGACACGCCGCCATCCGGGAAGATGTTGAAGCGCACGTGCGTGACGGGGCCGAGCGCCGCGAGCTGGTCGAACGTATGCACGTGGTCCATCTGCAGCTTCTGCTCGCCGAGCAGTTCGGCCCAGAACATCGCCTGCGTGACGAGCGAATCGTCGGTGCCGCCGGCGACGTGCGCGGCCTGCAGCGAACAGCGGTCGGGGAAGTTGCCCTTGAAGAACGCCGTATCGACCTCGACGCGCCGGATGATGCCCGGCCGCGCCAGCGCGACGATCGCCCAGTCGTTGCCGGGCTCGCGGCGGCGCCGCGTTTCCCAGCCGTCACCCATGTTCGCGCCGCGCCCCGGCATCAGCATCTGCGAGGCCGGACCGAAGTGCTGGTTGTTCGCGGCCACCAGATAGCCGCCGTTCTCGATCGCCGCGAGATCGACGAGTTCGCCCGCCGGCACGTGGCGCCAGTCGCGCTGCGGCTGGCCGTACACGCGCAGCCGCGCGAGCCCGCCGTCCGGATACAGGTTCACGCGCAGGTGCGTGACCGGCTGCGCATCGTCGACGCTCACGTAGTGATGCGAATTGCCCTGCAGCGTCGTCGCGGGGACGATCGTGCGCCATTCGGTGTCGTCCGGCGGCGTGTCGCCGTCCACCGCACAGGCCTCGATCGACGCGGCCGGCGGAAAGTTGCCGGTGAAGTGGCTCGTATCGAGATCGACGCCGTAGATCACGCCCGGCCGCGCGAGCCGGACCACGCAGAAGTCGTGGCCGGTGGTGCGCTTGCGGCGCGTTTCCCAGCCGTCCATCCACTTGCCGTGGTCGTCGTACTTGCCGGGAATGAAGACGGCCGGCTCGGGATTCAGCATGCGCTCCTTCGGCGCGAAGAATTCGTCGCTTGCGAAGAGCGCCTGCGCGCCCAGGCGCGGGTCGGCGAGGTTCATGTAGCGCCGCGTGAAGGCCGGCGCATTCGGATCGAGGATGGGGGCTGCCATGTCGTCTCCATTATTTTGGCAAGGACCGG
Organism: Burkholderia sp. BCC1996; assembly: GCF_905339955.1. NCBI lineage: Bacteria > Pseudomonadati > Pseudomonadota > Betaproteobacteria > Burkholderiales > Burkholderiaceae > Burkholderia > Burkholderia sp. BCC1996. Next base: position 109,081 of record NZ_CAJPHM010000006.1, on the reverse strand, counting down.
CGCATCGTCGCGCCGGCCACGGGACATTCGTTCGCGCGAAGCAGCCCGAGAGGCCGCTTCGCGCGCGGGTGCGCTCAGAGCGCGTGGGCCTGGTCGCCGGCGACCGGCGCGGCGCTGCCGGCTTCGTCGGCCACGTAGCGCAGTTCGCGGTTCAGCACGCGCTTCGCACGGGCCCGGTCGATGTCGTTCTCCCACACGGCGACGACCACCGTCGCGACGCAGTTGCCGATCAGGTTGGTCAGCGCGCGGGCAATGCCGACGAACCAGTCGACCGGCAGGATCAGCACGAGGCCGAGCACCGGAATCGCGGGAATCGCCGACAGCGTCGCCGCGAGGATCACGATCGCCGAACCGGGAATCCCGTGCGCGCCCTTCGACGTGACGAGCGACACGAGCAGCACGACGATCAGGTCGTGCGTGGACAGCGGCGTGTTGGTGGCCTGCGCGATGAACAGCACGGCGAGCGTCAGGTAGATCGAGAAGCCGTCGAGGTTGAACGAATAGCCGGTCGGGATCACGAGGCCGACCGTCGAATCCTTGATGCCCATGTATTCGAGCTTGCTCATCACCTGCGGCAGCACCGCGTCCGACGACGCCGTGCCGAGCACGATCGACAGTTCCTCGCGCAGGTAGCGGATCAGCTTGAACACCGAGAAGCCCGCGAGACGCATCACCGCGCCGAGCACGACCGTGACGAACACGAAGCAGCTCAGGTAGAACACCGCGACGAGGTAGCCGAGCTGCTTGAGCGACGCGACGCCGTACTTGCCGGTCGTGAACGCGATCGCGCCGAGCACGCCGAGCGGCGCGAGCTTGATGATGAAGCCGATGATGCGGAAGAACACGTGCGACAGTTCCTCGATCAGCGAATTGACGCGCTGCGCCTTGTCGCCGAGCAGCGACAGCGCCGAGCCGAACAGCACCGCGAACACGAGGATCTGCAGGATGTCGCCCTTCGCGAACGCGTCGATCGCGGTCTCGGGGATGATCTTCATCAGGTAGCCGGCCGTGTCCTTCAGGCTTTCGGCGTTCTTCGCGTACGTCGAGAGCGAGGCCGCGTCGAGCGAGCGCAGGTCGATGTTCATGCCGACGCCCGGGCGCGTGACCCATGCGAGGACGAGCCCGATGCCGAGCGCGAGCGTCGTCATGATCTCGAAGTAGACGACCGCCTTCAGGCCGACCCGGCCGACCTTCTTCAGGTCGCCCGCATTGGCCATCCCGCTGACCACGACGCAGAACACGATCGGGCCGATGACCATCTTGATGAGCTTCAGGAAGCCGTCGCCGAGCGGCCTGAGCGACTCGGCGAAATGCGGGAAGAACGCGCCGAGCGCGACCCCCAGGATCAATGCGACGACTACCCGGCCAAACAGCGAATTGAGGAATTTCGACACGGCGCTCTCCCGATCCAACGGTTGCAGTTTCGTCTGTTCATACTGGTAAGACCAGTGATGTTATGGTGGATAGTAGGAAGCCGATATAGTCGAGTCAAGGACGGACAAAATAGGGATTTCCCGCCCCTGTGCCCCGCACCGTGCGGGGGCGGATCGTGGCTTTCCCGTAGGCCGGTCGTGCACCGCGCGCGTGCGGATTACAATGCCGGTCAGACCGGCCATCGTTCACATCATGAAAAACGTTCCGCACACCGTGACCGACGCCGCCATCGCGACGATCCGCGACCGGATCGAGGCAGGCGTGTATCCGGTCGGCAGCCTGCTGCCGGCCCAGCGCCAGCTCTCCGAGGAGCTGGAGATCAGCCGCGCGTCGCTGCGCGAGGCGCTGTCGACGCTCGAGGCGCTCGGGATGCTGCGCATCCGCGCCGGCAAGGGCGTGTACGTCGAAAGCGCGCAGGCGTCGGCCGCGCATCCGTGGCAATTCGCCGAGCAGTCGTCGCCGCCCGATACGTACCAGATGCGCTATGCGCTCGAAGGGTTCGCCGCGCGGATGGCGGCGCACGTCGTCAGCGACGACGACATCGCGTGGTTCGAGGACAACCTCGCCGACCTGCACGTCGCGCTGACCGACAGCGCGCTCGACGAAGCGTCGCAGCTCGACTTCGACTTCCACATGCGGATCATCCATCTCGCGGGCAACGCGGCGATCGAGTCGGTGCTGCGCAGCAGCGCCGACATCATGAAGGAAAGCCAGCGCATGCCGTTCTACCGGCGCGAGCTGCTGCTGTCGACGTGGCACGAGCACCGCGCGATCGTCGACGCGCTGATCGCCCGCGATGCGGCCGCGGCCGGCACCGCGATCGAGACGCACATCGCGAACGCCGCGCAGCGCGCGGGCATCTTCTTCCCGACGCCGGGCACCTGACGCAGCCGCCGGCCTACGGTCGCGGCCGGCGCGACAGCGGTTCGCCGGTCGTACCGGTCATCCCCCCGAAGGATCGCGATACGCGAGCGCGCGCTCGATGAACGCGCGCGCCGCGACGCTGCGGTATGCGCCCTTGCGCGTGAGCAGCGCGGCCGTGCGCGACGGCAGCGGCGGATCGAGTTCCAGCGCGCACAAGTCGCCGCTCTCGCGCGCGATCGCGTCGGGCAGCACCGTCGCGAGCCGCCCGCGGCGCACGAGTTCGAGCACCGCGCTGATCGTATTCGTCTCGATCGCGATCCTCGGCTGCACACCCTGCTCGATGAAATACCGGTCGATGCTCGCGCGCGTCGCGAACGCGCGGCTCAGCAGCACCAGCGGCTCGCCGGCGAGTTCGGCCGGGCTCAGCGCGCGGCGGTGGCGGGCTAGGCGGTGCGCGCGGCCCGTCACCAGGGCGAGCGGTTCGTCCCACAGCGGCAGCGCGTCGATGTCGGGCGCGCGCGGCGGCATGAACGCGAAGCCCGCATCGAGACGGTCGTCGGCAAGCTGCGCCTCGATGCGCTCCTGCGACATCGCGTCGATCGTCAGCGCGACGTTCGGGAAATCCGCATGGAACGCATCGATCAGCGAGCCGCTCAGGTAGGCCGCGAAGGTCGGCATCATCGCGAGCCGCAGCGAGCCGCTGCCGAGATCGGCAACGTCGTGCAGCGCTCGCTGCCCGGTGTCGAGCTCGTGCAGCGCCGCGCGCGCGTGGCGCGCATAGACCTCGCCGAATTCGGTGAGGCGCACCGTGCGGCCCGAGCGGTCGAACAACTGCACGCCGAGCGTGTCCTCGAGCTGGCGGACCTGCTGCGACAGCGTCGGCTGCGACACGTGCAGCGCATCGGCCGCGCGCGTGAAGCTGCGCTGCTCGGCGACGGCCAGGAAATAGCGGATGTGGCGGAGTAGCATGGCGACCCGGGTATTGGTATAACCAATTGATACCATAAGGATCCAGTCTTGGACGCTATGGTTCGGTTCCCGCATCATACGCACATCCGCTCCCGCGCACGCCGACTGGCCGCCGCACCGGAGCGGCCCGCCGGGCCCGCCCTCCCCGCCCGCCGCACGACGTTGCGCCGCCGCCCCGACCGGGTGCCGGCCACGCGCCCCCGGCGCGCATCGTCGATCCGCTGACGCCGGCCCCGATTTCCGCAACCCCGCGTTGCCGACGGCCCGTGCCGCCGGCCGGCACCGCTGTTTCTTTCGCAACCATGGAACCGCATCAAGACAACCATCCTCCCCTGACCCGCGCGATGACGCTGCTGTTCGCCTGCGCGTGCGGCATCGTCATCGGCAACATCTACTACGCGCAGCCGCTGCTCGCCGCGATCGCGCACAGCTTCGGCCGCCCGCCCGCCGAACTCGGCTATCTCGTCACGCTGACGCAGCTCGGCTATGCGGCGAGCCTGCTGCTGATCGTCCCGCTCGGCGACGCGGTCAACCGCCACACGCTGATCGTGCGGCTGCTCGTGCTCAACGTGATCGCGCTGGCCGCCGTCGCGTTCAGCACGAACTTCACGATGTTCGTCGTCGCGAACATCGCGCTCGGCTTCGTCACCTGCTCGACCCAGCTGCTCGTGCCGTTCGCTGCGTCGCTCGCAGACGCGCGCACGCGCGGCCGCGCGGTCGGCACCGTGATGAGCGGGCTGCTGCTCGGCATCCTGCTCGCGCGCGTCGCGGCCGGCGCGATCGCCGACGGGTTCGGCTGGCGCGCGGTGTACGGCATCGCCGCGGCGATGATCCTCGCGCTGACCGGCGTGCTCGCGGTGAAGCTGCCGAAGGATCGCCGCCACGCGCGGCTCGACTACGCGGCGCTGATGCGCTCGCTCGTCGCGCTGGTGCGCGCGCAGCCGCTGATCGCGCTGCGCTCGGCCTACGGTGCGCTCGTGTTCGCGTGCTTCAGCCTGCTGTGGACCGGCCTCACGTTCCTGTTGAGCCAGCCGCCGTACAGCTATTCCGAAGGGCAGATCGGCCTGTTCGGGATCGTCGGCGCGGTGGGCGCGCTCGCGGCGACGTCGGCCGGCCGGCTCGTCGATCGCGGCCACGGCAACGCGGCGACCGGCCTGTTCGCGGCGGCCGTGCTCGCGTCGTTCGCGCTGATCGCGGCCGGCGCGCATTCGCTCGTCGCGCTGATCGCGGGGATCCTGCTGCTCGACGTCGGCGTACAGGGCATGCACATCTCGAACCAGAGCGTGATCTATGCACTCGCGGGCCACGCGCGCAGCCGCGTGACGACCATCTACCTGACGAGCTACTTCGTCGGCGGCGCATGCGGATCGTTCGCGGCGAGCGTCGCGTACGGCATCGACGGCTGGCGCGGCGTGTGCATCGCGGGCGCCGCGCTCGCGGGCGTGCTGATCGCCCTGTGGCTCGCGTCGCAGCGCATCGGCGCGCGGCAAGTCGCGCAATGATCCGGTTTCGCTCCAGCCAATGAAAAAGGCACGCTCCGCCAATCGCGAGCGTGCCTTCTTTGCCTTTTTTGCCTTGCGCGCCGTCGCGCGCCATCAGCAGACGATCATGCCGCCGCGTCCGCGAAATCGATCAGCACCTTCATCGCGCGCTGCCGGTCGCCGGCCAGCTCGAACGCGCGGTTCGCGTCGCGCATCGGGAACACGCCCGTCACGGCCGGGCGCAGGTCGACGCGCTCGGCATTGATCAGCTGCACCGCGAGCGCGAATTCCGCATGGAAGCGGAACGAGCCGCAGATCGACAGCTCCTTCGCGACCACGACGTTCTGCGGCAGGCTGACGTCGCCGCCGAGCCCGAGCTGCACGACGACGCCGCGCGGCCGCATCACGTCGAGACCGTCGCGCAGCGCACGCGCATTGCCCGAACACTCGATCATCACGTCGAACGTACCCTTGTCGGCACCGTAGCGCGCAACCCAGCCGGTGTCGGCCGCCGCGTTGATCGTATGGTCGGCGCCGAGCGCGCGGGCGACCTCGAGCGGCGCATCGACCACGTCGGTCGCGACGATCTCGGCCGCGCCATGCACCCGCGCCGCCGCGACCGCCAGCACGCCGATCGGCCCGCACCCCGACACGAGCACGCGCCGGCCGATCAGCGGGCCCGCGCGCGACACCGCATGCAGCCCGACCGCGAACGGCTCGGCGAGCGCCGCGAGCGACAGCGGCACATGGTCCGCCACCTTCACGCACTGCGCGGCATCGCACACGAGCGCGTTGCGAAACGCGCCCTGCACGTGCGGCATGCGCATCGCGCTGCCGTAGAAGCGCATGTCGAGACACTGGTTCGGCAGCCCTTCGAGGCAGTAGCGGCACGCGCCGCACGGGCGGCTCGGATTCACCGCGACGCGATCGCCGACCTTCACCGACGTCACGTCCGGCGCAACCGCCGCCACCGTGCCGGCGACTTCATGGCCGAGTACCATCGGCTGCTGCAGCCGGATCGCGCCGAAGCCGCCGTGCCGGAAGTAATGGAGATCGGAGCCGCAGATGCCGCCCATCGCGACCTCGACGCGCACCTGGCCCGGGCCGATCTCGCCCGCGTCCTGCTCCTCGAGCCGCAGGTCGTTCGGCCCGTGGATCACGAGACACATGCAACGCATACGCATGACAGCCTCCTCAGGCGACCGGCGTGAGCAACGGCGCGCCGGCGAAGTGCGCGGCGAGGTTGTCGCGCACGAGCCAGCCCATCGCCTGGCGCGTCTCGACGGTGCCGCTCGCATGATGCGGCTGCAGCAGCACGTTCGGCAACGCGAGGAAACGCGGGTCGATGCGCGGCTCGTTCCAGAACACGTCGAGCGCCGCGCCGGCGATCGCGCCGCGTTCGAGCGCGTCGAGCAGCGCGGGCTCGTCGACGGTCGTGCCGCGCGACACGTTCACCAGATAGCCGCGCGGGCCGAGCGCGTCGAGCACGCCCGCGTCGACGAGGTGGCGGGTCGACGCGCCGCCCGCCAGCGTGACGATCAGCACGTCGCACCAGCCGGCCAGTTCCGCCAGCCGGCCGAAGAAGCGATGCTGGCTGTCGTCGCGCGGCGCGACGTCGAAGTAGCCGAGTTCGACGTCGAAGCCCGACAGCCGGCGCGCGAGCGTCGAACCGATCCGGCCGAAGCCGACGATGCCGACGCGCTTGCCGTACAGGCGCGTGACGAGCGGCATGTCGCCGTCGGACCATGCGCCGGAGCGGACGTACGCGTCGCCGGCGCCGATCCGGCGCAGCAGCGCGAGCGTGAGGCCGACGCCGAGATCGGCGACGTCGCCGGTCAGCACGTCGGGCGTGTTGGTCACGCGGATCCCGCGCTCGCGGGCGGCCGCGAGATCGATCGCATCGGTGCCGACGCCGTAGCACGCGATGATCTCGAGCTTCGGCAGCGCGGCGATCAGCGCCGCGTCGGCGCCGAGGTCGCCGCGCGTCGCGATCGCGCGCACGCCGGCGCCGTGTTCGGCGAGGCATGCCGCGCGATCGGCGACCTCCCACAACCGATGGACGTCGTAGCCGGTCGACAACCATGCGTCGTCCCACGGCTGGTAAGGGCCCGTCATCAGCAGCTCGGGCCGCCGGTTCGATTCGTGCGCCATCTGCGCTTGCTCCTGTCGAAAAGCGTTGAAAGTCGAATGCGTGCCGGGCCGCGTCGGCCGCCCGGCCCGTTCATGCATGCCGTGCGAGCGATTCGGCGTCCGGGGCCGATTGCGCCTGCGCGGCGTCGAGCGGATCGTCGAGATCGCGGTTCAACGTCTCCGGCATCCGCGCGGTGGTGAACAGCGTGATCAGCGTCAGCAGCACCAGGTACGCGGCGATCGGTACCCACGCATGCACGCCCGCCGCATGGTCGCCGCCGTGCCGCGCGATCACGGTCGCGATGAGCGTCGCGCCGACGAGCGGGGCAATCCCGCCCGCGAGCACGGCCGACACTTCGCGCGAGAACGACACACCCATGTAGCGATGCCGCGCGCCGAACAGTTCGGGCAGCAGCGCGGCCTGCGCGCCGAGCATCCCCCAGTTCGCGAAGCCCTGCGCGATCGAGATCGCGATCACGCTCGCCACCACGTTCCCCTGGCTGAAGATCCACCACACCGGAAACGCGAGCGCGAGCTGCAGCCACGCGAACGTACGGTACACGCGCACGCGGCCGTAGCGATCGCTCAACCGCCCGGCCAGCGGCACCGTGCACGCGCCGACGGTCGCCGCGCACACCAGCGCGAGCGCGCCGATCGGCCCCTTCATCCCGATCACGCCGGCGAGATAGCTGACCGCGAGCGCCTGGTAGATCGACGAGCCGCCGTTCTCGGCCATCCGCAGGCCGATGCCGATCAGCAGCGTGCGCTTCGAATGCCGGACCGCGCTCTTCAGCGGATTCGCCGACACCTGCGCGCGCTTCTCGAGCCGCACGAAGGTCGGCGACTCGTGCAGCCGCACGCGCATGTAGAGTCCGACCGCGACGATCACCGCGCTGAACAGGAACGGCACGCGCCAGCCCCAGCCGTCCGTCACGCGCTCGAGGTTCGCGAGCAGCAGGAAATAGACGGCGGCCGCGAGCAGCGTGCCGAGCTGGATCCCGAGAAACGGCAGCGACGCATAGAAGCCGCGTTTGCCGGGCGGCGCGTATTCGGTCATCAGCACGGCCGCGCCGGCCTGCTCCGCGCCGGCACCCAGGCCCTGCAGGATGCGCAGCAGCACCAGCAGCGCGGGCGCCCAGTAGCCGGCGCTCGCATAGGTCGGCAGCACGCCGATCAGCGTGCTCGCGACGCCCATCAGCAGCACCGTCGCGGTCAGCACGAACTTGCGGCCGACGCGATCGCCGAGCACGCCGAACACCACGCCGCCGAGCGGGCGCACCGCGAAGCCGACGAAGTACGTGCCGAAGCTCGCGATCAACCGCATCTCGGCGGTTTGCGCGGGAAAGAACAGCGGTCCGAAGACCAGCGCCGATGCGAGCGTGTACAGCGCGAAATCGTAGTATTCGAGCGCGCTGCCGAGCGAGCAGGTCCATGCCGCGCGGTTCAGCTGCTGCGTGTCGACGCCGCGACGCTCGGCGGCATCGGCCGGCGCGTCCGTGCCGGGCATTGCATCGCGCCGCGCGGGCGGCGGGGAAGTGCGATCCATCGTTGTCTCCTGTCTCCTGCGTTCCGTTCCGGAACCCGGCGCGAGACGCACCGGGATATCGGCCCGCTCGTGCGGCGGGCTCTTCTGGGCATTCGGATGCCGGCGCGAGCCGGCATTGGCCGGCGCTCACCGGCGCAACGACGCTGCGCTCACGGCGCAAGCGTCGCCGCTCAGACGGCGCTGGTCAGCCCGCCGTCGACGAACAGCGTCTGGCCGTTCACGAAATCGGATGCGGCCGACGCGAGGAAGATCGCCGCGCCGCACAGCTCGTCGACCTGCCCCCAGCGGCCGGCCGGCGTGCGCTTGCACAGCCAGTCGGAGAACGCCGCGTCGTCGACCAGCGCACGATTCAGTTCGGTCTCGAAATAGCCGGGCGCGAGGCCGTTCGCCTGGATGCCGTGGCGCGCCCAGTCGGCGCACATCCCTTTCGTCAGCATCCGCACCGCGCCCTTCGTCGCCGCATACGGCGCGATCGTCGGCCGGGCGAGCTCGCTCTGCACCGAGCAGATGTTGATGATCTTGCCGCGGCCGCGCGCGATCATGTGGCGCGCCACCGCCTGCGCGACGTTGAACACGCCGTCGAGGTTCACGCGCATCAGTGCATGCCAGTCGTCCGGGTCGAATGCGTCGAGCGGCGCGCGGCGCTGGATGCCCGCGTTGTTCACGAGGATGTCGATCGCGCCGACGCGCGCCTCGAAATCGTCGATCGCCGCGCGCACCTGCGCGTGCTCGGCGACGTCGAACACTGCGTAGTCGGCCGCGAAGCCTTCCTCGCGGAAATGGCGCGCGAGCGTCGCGGCCTTCTCCTCATTGCGATCGTTGATCACGATCGCCGCACCGGCTTCCGCCAGCCCGCGGGCGAGCGTCAGGCCGATCCCGCGTCCGGAACCCGTGATCAGTGCGCGGCGGCCATCCAGGCGGAACCGGTCAAGCGCGTTGTTCATGCATGTCTCCTCGTGCCATCGAGCCGACCGCCGGTCGCGGCCGGTCTCGCGTCGAGGGTATCTTCGGCGCTCGGCCGGGCGTCGCGCCAATGGTCTTTTTTGATCCGGTTATCATGAAAGCCGATCACCGTTCTCTTCACCGTTCGCTACCGCCCGCCCACCATGGAACTCAAGCAATTGCGCGCCTTCGTCACGCTCGCGGAAGAACTGCATTTCGGGCGCGCCGCGCAGCGCCTGTTCATCGTGCAGTCCGCGCTGAGCATGCAGATCAAGGCGCTCGAGGAGGATCTGGGCGCGCGCCTGTTCGAGCGCGACCGTCACAAGGTCGAGCTCAGCGATACGGGGCGCGTGTTCCTGCCCGAAGCGCGGGCGACGCTGCAGCAGGCCGCGCGCGCGGAGCAGATGGCGCGGCTGTCGAGCCGCGGCGAGATCGGCACGCTGCGCATCGCGTTCGTGTCGTCGGTGCTGCCGGCGCTGCTGCCGGCCGTGCTGCGCACGATGCGCGAGCGTTATCCGCTGATCGCGCTCGAACTGAAGGATTTGCCGACGCCCGACCAGATCGCCGCGCTGCGCGACCGGCGCATCGATTTCGGGATGATCCGGCTGCCGGCCGCGTATGCGGGCATCGACACGCGCGTGGTGCTCGAGGAAGGCTTCGTGGTCGCGCTGCCGCTCGACCACCCGCTCGCCGCGCACGACACGATTTCACCGTCCGCGTTGCGCGGCCAGCCCGCGTTCGTGCTCGCGCGCCGCTACGCGCCCGGCTTTCACGACGACATGCTGCTGGCACTGAGCCGCGCGGGCACGACACTCGAGATCGCGCAGGAATTCGGGGAATTCACGACGATGCTCGCGCTCGTCGCGGCCGGCATGGGGATCGGGCTGATCCCGGCGGAAGCCGCGAGCGCGCTGCCGCCGAACGTGCTCGCGCGGCCGCTCGACCTGGCCGGCCACCGGACCGGCATCGGCCTCGCGTGGACCGACCTCGACAGCCCGCTGAAGCGCGCGTTCGTCGACGCGCTCGAGCAGGTGACGGCGAACGCCGCGCAATAAAAAACCCGGCCGGGAAAAATTCCGGGCCGGGCTCGTTCGCCACGCAGGCCGCCGTGCGGCGGCCGCGCGACGTGCGGGATTACTTCGCGTTCGCGAATGCGACTGCCGTATCCAGCATGCGGTTCGAGAAACCCCACTCGTTGTCGTACCAGCTCGACACCTTGACGAGGCGGCCCGACACCTTGGTCAGCGTTGCGTCGAACGTCGACGAAGCCGGGTTGTGGTTGAAGTCGATCGACACCAGCGGTGCGTCGTTGTAGCCGAGGATGCCCTTCAGCGCGCCTTCCGATGCTTCCTTCATGATCGCGTTGACTTCCTCGACCGTCGTGTCGCGCTTCGCGATGAACGACAGGTCGACGATCGACACGTTGATCGTCGGGACGCGGATCGCGTAGCCGTCGAGCTTGCCGTTCAGTTCCGGCAGCACGAGGCCGACGGCCGACGCAGCGCCCGTCTTGGTCGGGATCTGGCTGTGGGTGGCCGAACGCGCGCGACGCAGGTCTTCGTGGTAGACGTCCGTCAGCACCTGGTCGTTCGTGTACGCGTGGATCGTCGTCATCAGGCCGGTTTCGAGGCCGATCTTGTCGTTCAGCGGCTTGACGAGCGGCGCGAGGCAGTTCGTCGTGCACGATGCGTTCGAGATGACGGTGTGCTCGGCCTTCAGCACGTCGTGGTTCACGCCGTAGACGATCGTCGCGTCGACGTCCTTGCCGCCCGGCGCCGAGATGATGACCTTCTTCGCGCCGCCCTTCAGGTGCGCGCTCGCCTTTTCCTTCGTCGTGAAGAAGCCCGTGCATTCCATCACGACGTCGACGCCCAGCTCGCCCCACGGCAGTTCTGCCGGGTTGCGGTTCGCGAGCACGCGGATCTTGTCGCCGTTCACGACGAGGAAGTCGCCGTCGACCGACACTTCGCCCGGGAACTTGCCGTGCGCGGTGTCGTACTGGGTCAGGTGCGCGTTGGTCTTCGCATCGCCCAGGTCGTTGATCGCGACGATCTCGAGATCGTGCTTCTTGCCGTTTTCATAGAACGCGCGCAGCGTGTTGCGGCCGATACGGCCGTAGCCGTTGATTGCGACGCGAATCGTCATGGTCTATCTCCTGATGGCTGAAAAAATTCGTTTCGTGCAGCTTCACGGTGCGACGCGCGCGAGGGGTGGCGCGCGTCGCGAATGCTTTTAGGCCAGCACGGCCTTGGCGGTCTCGACGACGTGCTCGACGGTGAAGCCGAAGTACTTGAACAGCACGCCGGCCGGCGCCGATTCGCCGAACGTGTCGATCCCGACGACGCCGCCTTCGAGGCCGACGTACTTGTGCCAGAACGCGGTCACGCCCGCTTCGATCGCGACGCGGCGCACGCCGTGCGGCAGCACGCGTTCGCGGTATTCGGCGTCCTGGCGGTCGAACACGTTGGTCGACGGCATCGACACGACGCGGGCCGCGATGCCCTGCTGCGCGAGCGGCTCGACGGCCTTCATCGCGAGTTCGACTTCCGAGCCCGTCGCGATCAGGATGATCTTGCGCGCGACGATCTCTTCGTCCCAGTCCTTCAGCACGTAGCCGCCCTTCTCGATGTTGGCGATCTGCGCGTCGGTGCGCGGGTTGAACGCGAGGTTCTGGCGGCTGAAGATCAGGCTCGACGGACGGTCGGCGGCAACCGCGTGGGTCCAGGCGACGGCCGTCTCGACCGTGTCGGCCGGACGCCAGACGTCGTGGTTCGGGATCAGGCGCAGGCTCGACACGTGCTCGATCGACTGGTGCGTCGGGCCGTCTTCGCCAAGGCCGATCGAGTCGTGCGTGAACACGAAGATCGACGGGACCTTCATCAGCGACGCGACGCGCAGCGCGTTGCGGCTGTAGTCGGAGAACGTCAGGAACGTGCCGCCGAACGGCTTGTGGCCGCCGTGCAGCGCGAGGCCGTTGATCGCGGCGCTCATGCCGAATTCGCGCACGCCGTAGTTGATGTGGTTGCCGAGCAGCACGCCCGCGCCTTCCGGATTCGCGCGGACCGCCTTCGATGCCTTCCAGTTGGTCAGGTTCGAGCCGGTCAGGTCGGCCGAGCCGCCGAGCAGTTCCGGCAGTGCGGCGGCGAGCCCTTCGATCGCCTGCTGCGACGCCTTGCGGGTCGCGACCGTCTCGGCGCGCTCGTTCGCACCGGCGATGATCGCCGCAGCCTTCTCGGCCCAGTCGGCCGGCAGCTTGTTGGCCATCCGGCGCTCGAATTCGGCAGCTTCTGCCGGGAACTTCGCGCGATAGGCGGCGAACGTCGCGTCCCATTCGGTCTCGGCGCGCTTGCCGGCTTCCTTCGCGTCCCACGCTGCGTAGACTTCCTGCGGAATCACGAACGGCTCCCAGGTCCAGCCGAGCGCCGCGCGCGTCTTCGCGATTTCTTCCGCGCCGAGCGCCGCGCCGTGCACGTCGTGGCCGCCCGCCTTGGTCGCCGCGCCCTTGCCGATCACCGTCTTGCAGCAGATCAGCGTCGGCTTGTCCGACAGCTTCGCCTTCGCGATCGCCGCGTCGACCGCGTCGACGTCATGGCCGTTCACGTTCGGGATCACGTTCCAGCCGTACGCTTCGAAGCGCTTCGGCGTGTCGTCGTGGAACCAGTTCACGACGTCGCCGTCGATCGAGATGCCGTTGTCGTCGTACAGCGCGATCAGCTTGTTCAGCTTCAGCGTGCCCGCGAGCGAGCAGGCTTCGTGCGAGATGCCTTCCATCAGGCAGCCGTCGCCGAGGAACACGTACGTGTGGTGATCGACGATCTTCGCGCCGTCACGGTTGAACTCGTCGGCCATCAGCGCTTCGCCGAGCGCCATGCCGACCGCGTTCGCGAGACCCTGGCCGAGCGGGCCGGTGGTCGTCTCGACGCCCGGCGTGATGCCGTATTCGGGGTGGCCCGGCGTCTTCGAGTGCAGCTGGCGGAAGTTCTTCAGTTCTTCCATCGGCAGGTCGTAGCCGGTCAGGTGCAGCAGCGAGTACAGCAGCATCGAGCCATGGCCGTTCGACAGCACGAAGCGGTCGCGGTCCGCCCAGTGCGGGTTCGTCGGGTTGTGCTTCAGGTGGCGCGACCAGAGCGCGACGCCGATTTCGGCCATGCCCATCGGCATGCCGGGGTGGCCGGAGTTCGCTTGCTGGACGGCGTCCATCGCGAGCGCACGGATCGCATTGGCCATCAGGGTGGTGGAGGCGGGAGACGAAGTCGTCATGTCGAGTCCGGAGAACGAGTCGAGGAAACGGGGGCACGGCGGCATCCGGAAGCTCGAGCGTCAATCGTTCCCGGCGCGCAGTGCGGCGCCTGACGGACGCGAAGCGGACGGAGCCTACGGACGGGGCTGCAAAGCTCGTCATTTTAACAGATGGGCTGACATTTCCCTTGTCGGCGCGTAGTGTTCCGGCACGGTTTTCCGCCAAACCGCCCGCCTCCTATAATTCAGACGTCGGAACTGTCTGCCCGAGCGGCCCGCCCGTGAACACGACCCTTCTCTTCCATCCCACGCCCGACGTCGCGTACGGCTTCCCGAACGCACGCCGGCTCGCGCACGTCGCGTCGCCGCACCAGCACATCGAGGTCTGGGAAACCCCGCAGCTCGGCCGCCTGTTCACGCTGGACGGCCGGCCGATGACGTCGGTCGGCGACGAATACGTGTACCACGAGTGCATGACGCACCCGGCCGCGCTCGCGCACCCGTGCCCGAGGAAGGCGCTCGTGCTCGGCGGGGGCGACGGCGGCGCCGCGCGCCAGCTGCTCAAGCACGCGTGCATCGAGCGGATCGTCGTCGCGGAGCTCGACGACGAGGTGATCGGCATGGCGCGCCGCTATCTCGACGACGTGCACCAGGGCGCGCTCGACGACCCGCGCGTCGCGGTCGTGATCGGCGACGCCGCGCATTTCGTCGCGTCGACCGTCGAGCATTTCGATCTCGTCGTGTTCGACCTCACGCCGCCCGACTCGCCGGCGGCCGGCCTCTATACGCGCGAGTTCTACGCGCGGCTCAAGCGGATCCTCACGCCGTGCGGCGCGATCTCGATGCATCTCGGCTCGCCGGTGTTCCACACGGCGCGCATCGCCGCGCTGCTCGACGATCTGCGCGCGAGCTTCGCGGTCGTCGATCCGCTGTCCGCGCACGTGCCGCTGTACGGATCCCAGTGGCTGATGGCGATCGCGAGCGACACGCTCGACGCGGCCGCGCTGTTCGCGCACGACATCGACGAACGGCTCGCCGCACGCCGCGTGCAGGGCTTGCGCTACTACGACGCGCGACTCCATGCGGCCCTCTTTGCCCTGCCGCGCGCGCTGCGCGATACACTGGGCGTTCGTCGCTGAGCTGCCCGGCGGAGCATCGCTTCGCGGGCGGGCCACGCTTTCTGCCGCGCCCGACCCGCCACGCGCGGGCCCGGCGCGACGCAGGCGGGCCCGCCTGCGTATCCTCTGCACGGCGCGGTGCCGCCCCGGGCGCCCGCGCGCCAATATCCGTTGGACTGCAAAGCATGGGACCGGAGTCACCGCTCAAGCGCCAACCCCGTTCGACAGGAGATTTCATGACCGATCCACGTCCGGCCAACGTGCCTTGGTTGACGCCTTACCTGGCCGTGCGCAATGCGCACGCGACCATCGAGTTCTTCAAGGCCGCTTTCGGCTTCGAATTGCGCGACGTCCTCGACGAGGACGGCGCGATCATGCACGTCGAGATGACCTACCGCGGGCAGCTGATCGTGATGTTCGCGCCCGAAGGCGCCTTCGGCTCGATCGCGCTCACGCCGAAGAGTGCGCACGCAACCGCTCCGCAGTCTTTCTACCTGTATGTCGACGACGTCGACGCAACCTGGCAGCGCGCGCTCGACGCGGGCGCGCAATCGCTGACCTCGCCGCAGGATCAGTTCTGGGGCGACCGCTTCGCCCAGATCGAGGATCTCGACGGCTACCGCTGGGCGCTCGCGCGCCGCCTGGCTGCATGAACGGAGCCGCGATACGCATGAGTGAAGCCACCACCACCGCGGCCGTGCCGCGTTTCTTCGTCGAAGCGGCGCTGCGCGCCGATACGACGCTCGCGTTGCCGGCCGACGTCGCGCGGCACGCGCAAGTGCTGCGGCTGCAGCCCGGCGACGCGCTCGCACTGTTCGACGGCAGCGGCGGCCAGTACCGCGCGCGGCTCGTCGAGATCGACAAGCGCGGCGCGCTCGCGCAGCTCGAAGCGTTCGATCCGGCCGAGGCCGAGCCGCCCTATCGCGTGACGCTGGCGCAAGGCATCGCCGGCGGCGACAAGATGGACTGGGTGATCGAGAAGGCCGTCGAGCTTGGCGTCGCGGCGGTCGTGCCGCTGTCGACGGCGCGCGGCGTCGTGAAACTGTCCGGCGAGCGCGCGGACAAGCGCGTCGCGCACTGGCGCGGCGTCGTGCGCGCATCGTGCGAACAATGCGGGCGCAACCGCGTGCCCGACGTCGCGCCGGTACGCGGCTTCGGCGCGTGGCTCGATGCGCTGCCGGCCGCGCCGGCCGACGGCGAGCTGCGGTTGCTGCTGTCGCCGCGCGCGAGCATCCCGTTTGCGTCGCTGCCCGACGCGCCGCCCGCGGCGGCCGTCACGCTGCTGATCGGGCCCGAAGGCGGGCTGTCGCCGGACGAGGAACACGCGGCCCGCGCGCACGGGTTCACCGCGTTGTCGCTCGGCCCGCGCGTGCTGCGCACCGAGACGGCCGGCGCGGCCGTGCTGGCGGCGCTGGCCGCGCGCTGGGGCGGATGGTGATGCGTCGGGGCGCGGCCGGCGTGGCATGCACCCGAAATGACCGACGCCGGCCCGATGCCTGACGCACGTTCGGACCGACGCCGCGCGTGACTTCCTGGCGCCCATCGGCCGGAACGCAGACGCAAAAAAGCCCGCGCGATGCGGGCTTTTTGCCGAATCGGCCGCGCTCGGGCGGCCAGCGGATCCGTGCTTTACGCGAACGAATAGAACACGCGGAACGCGACCTTGCGCTCGGCCCAGAACTCGGCGGCTTCGCGGAACACGTCGAGCAGCGTCTCGCGCCCTTCCTTGTCGAATTTCTGCGCGATCGGCAACCCTTCGAGAACGATCACGAAACCGGGCTGCGCGCCGGCCTTCGCGACGAGGTCGGTCAGGCAGTCGTACAGCGCGTCGTAGTTCTTGCCGAAATGCTTCGGAAACAGGAACGACGTCGCGATCGTCTCCATCACTTCCTGCTTCGACTGCGCGGCACCGCAATACGCGTACAGGAAATGCTGGCCGAGCCGGCCGGCTTCGTCGGCGAGATCCTGCACGCGGAACGCGCGGATCGACTGCACGAGATTGGGTCGCACGGTCGTGAAAAGGCTCATAGGCTCCTCGTTCGATGAAAGCCCGGGCTCGGCTTCCTGTTGCTCCGCCGCGACGCCAGCCTGTGCCGCCGCGTGAAGTTGGATCACGCGCTGAAACAGGTTGCCGTCGCCGGCCGCGAACAGTTCCGCCGCCGCCGTATCGTGCGCGTAGATGGAGTCGCTCATGCCGTTCATCCCGAAGTCATTCAACAATACGTTTAAAACTGTTGTAGTGGTCGTCCGTGTAATAACAGTTGTCGATCCGGCGCAATGGCGCGCCACAGACGATCCGGCGCGCGCCGCGATTGCGCGCGCGCGGCGTCGGCACCGTGTACTCGTGGTAGTAGCCGCGCTTCGCCTTCGGCAGGATCCGCTCGCGGTTGCCGAAGACGACGCCGTCCTTCTCGTACGGATAGGGGCCACCGGCGCCGATCAGGCCAAGCGTGGTCACGGCCTCGCGCGGCAGACGGGCGGTCGGGATCGTATCGACCCCGCCGACGGCCAGGTCGGCCGAAACGGCCTGCCGTGCGTAAGCGGCGGAAACCAGACTGCCCGTCGGTGTACCGACGATACCCATCGCGAACATCGCGAAGACGGACGCGAGCGCGCCGTTGCGGAGCCACTTGCGTGCCATGAACCAGGGTTCCCGCTGTTAAATCAAGTAGTTGACGACCAACCAAAGGCGTTAGCGTAGCGCTATTGTCCGCGCGAATCAATGTTCGTTTGGGAACCGAAAGGCTGGCTCCGCCCCGAATCGCGCATTTTTTACCGAAATAAGACTACATTTATCTTACGTGAGATAAAATATCCGCGGCATCTCTCGCATGGCAAGACCTGCCTCCTTGCCACGCCCGCTAACCTGGGTGGAGAGATGCCGCTGTTGCTTATGGGAAGCGCGTTTGCGCCCTGCCCGCGGCGTGCCCATTGCGGGCACGCCTCTTTTTGCTTTTGTTTACAATTTCGCCCGCCGCGCGGCAGCGGTTCGACCGACGCCGCGCGTTCATTCCGCTCAGCGTGCGGCGTTCACGTCGGCGACCAGCAGCGCCGCCATGTTGACGATGCGGCGAACGGTCGCCGATTCGGTCAGCACGTGCACCGGCTGGGCCGCGCCCAGCAGGATCGGCCCGATCGCGATGTTGTTGCCGGCCGCCGTCTTCAGCAGGTTGTACGCGATGTTCGCGGCATCGATGTTCGGCAGGATCAGCAGGTTCGCGTCGCCTTCCAGCGTCGATTCCGGCAGGATTTCCTTGCGCAGCGCCGCGTCGAGCGCGACGTCGCCGTGCATTTCGCCGTCGACCTTCAATTCCGGCGCACGTTCTTGCAGGATCGCGAGCGTATCGCGCATCTTCTGCGCCGAAGGCGCGTTGCTCGTGCCGAAGTTGGAGTGCGACAGCAGCGCGACCTTCGGTTCGATGCCGAAGCGGCGCACTTCCTCGGCAGCCATGATCGTGATCTCGGCGAGTTGCTCCGGGGTCGGATCCACGTTCACGTGCGTATCGACCAGGAAGATCTGGCGGCCCGGCAGCACGAGGCCGTTCATCGCCGCGTACACGCTGCAGCCCGGGCGCTTGCCGATCACCTGGTCGATGAAGTGCAGGTGGCGGTGCGTGGTGCTGATCGTGCCGCAGATCATCCCGTCCGCTTCGCCCTTCTTCACCAGCATCGAGCCGATCAGCGTCGTGCGGCGGCGCATCTCGACACGGGCCAGCTGCTCGCTGATGCCCTTGCGCGCCATCATCTTGTGGTACGTCTGCCAGAAATCGCGGTAGCGCTCGTCGTGCTCGGTGTTGACGACCGTGAAGTCGGTGCCCGGCGTGAGGCGCAGGCCGTAACGCTGGATACGGTGCTCGATCACCGACGGACGGCCGATCAGGATCGGCTTCGCGAGTTTCTCGTCGACGATGATCTGGACGGCGCGCAGCACGCGCTCTTCCTCGCCTTCCGCGAACACGACGCGCTTCTTCTCCGCCGGCGCGCTGCGCGCGAGCTGGAAGATCGGCTTCATCGTCGTGCCGCTGTGATACACGAATTGCTGCAGGTGCTGCTTGTAGGCTTCCATGTCCTCGATCGGGCGCGTCGCGACGCCGCCGTCCATCGCGGCCTGCGCGACGGCCGGCGCGATCTTGACGATCAGGCGCGGATCGAACGGCTTCGGAATCAGGTATTCGGGCCCGAACGACAGATCCTGGATCCCGTAGGCAGTCGCGACGATGTCGCTCTGCTCGTGCTGCGCGAGTTCGGCGATCGCGTTGACGACCGCGATTTCCATTTCACGCGTGATCGTCGTCGCGCCGACGTCGAGCGCGCCGCGGAAGATGAACGGGAAGCACAGGACGTTGTTGACCTGGTTCGGGTAGTCGGTGCGGCCGGTCGCGAGAATCGCGTCGGGGCGCACTTCGAGCGCCAGTTCCGGCAGGATTTCCGGCGTCGGGTTCGCGAGCGCGAGGATCAGCGGGCGCTCGGCCATGCCCTTCACCATCTCCTGCTTCAGCACGCCGGCGGCCGACAGGCCGAGGAAGATGTCCGCGCCGTCGATCACCTCGGCCAGCGTGCGGGCTTCGGTTTCACGGGCGAAACGCTCCTTGTCCGGATCCATCAGCTCGGTGCGGCCCTTGTAGACCACGCCGGCCAGGTCGGTCACCGTGATGTTCTCGAGCGGCAGGCCGATGTCGACCAGCAGGTCCAGGCACGCCAGCGCGGCCGCGCCCGCGCCCGACGCGACGAGCTTCACCTTCTTGATGTCCTTGCCGACGACCTTCAGGCCGTTCGTGACGGCCGCGGCCACGACGATCGCGGTGCCGTGCTGGTCGTCGTGGAACACCGGGATCTTCATCCGCTTGCGCGCTTCGCGCTCGACGATGAAGCAGTCCGGCGCCTTGATGTCTTCCAGGTTGATGCCGCCGAAGGTCGGCTCCAGCGCGGCGATCACGTCGACCAGCTTGTGCGGGTCCGACTCGTTCAGCTCGATGTCGAACACGTCGATGCCGGCGAACTTCTTGAACAGTACCGCCTTGCCTTCCATCACCGGCTTCGACGCGAGCGGGCCGATGTTGCCGAGCCCCAGCACCGCCGTGCCGTTCGTGACGACGCCGACCAGGTTGCTGCGCGCGGTGAAGCGCGCGGCGTTCAGCGGGTTCTCGACGATCTCCTCGCACGCATACGCGACACCCGGCGAATACGCGAGCGCGAGGTCGCGCTGGTTGATCATCTGCTTGGTCGGTGCGATCGCGATCTTCCCCGGCGTCGGGAATTCGTGATAGTCGAGAGCGGCTTCGCGGAGCTTGGCTTTGGAGGAGGCTTGGGTCGACATGTGTCTCGTGGCGGGCGGATTAGAATGACTGTTCGACGGCATTGTAGCGCCAATCGAAGGCCGTCAGACCTGCGATTCGGGTGCGACAGCCGCGACATAAATGTACTGAACGGTGCAGGAACGGCACCGCTCGCTGCGTACAATGCCATTCCTTTCACCGCTTCCGGGTTCCTCCGCCGTGCCAGCCGCCCTGTCCGAGTTTTCGCTGATCGATCGCTTCTTCGCGCGCCGCGCGGCCCGGGGGGCGCGTGCGTCGACGCTCGGCATCGGTGACGATTGCGCGCTGATCGCGCCGCGATCCGGCAAATTGCTGGCCATTTCGACGGACATGCTGGTCGAGGGCCGCCATTTCTTCCCCGATGTCGCGCCCGACGCGCTCGGCCACAAGACGCTCGCGGTCAACCTGTCGGATCTCGCGGCGATGGGCGCCGAGCCGCGCGCGTTCACGCTCGCGTGCGCGCTGCCGCGCGCCGACGCGGCGTGGCTCGAGGCGTTCAGCAACGGCCTGTTCGCGCTCGCCGAGCGGTTCGGCTGCGAGCTGATCGGCGGCGACACGACGAGCGGGCCGCTGAACCTGTGCGTGACCGTGTTCGGCGAAGTCGCGCCGGATGCGGCGCTGCGGCGCGACGCCGCGCGCGACGGCGACGACGTCTGGGTGTCCGGCACGCTCGGCGACGCGCGCGCGGGGCTCGGGCTCGCGCGCGGCGAATGGACCGCCGGCGCGGACGAAGCCGCCGCGTTCCGGCACGCACTCGAGCGCCCGGAGCCGCGCATTGCGCTCGGGCTCGCGCTCGCGGGCGTCGCGCATGCGGCGCTCGACATCTCGGACGGCCTCGCCGGCGACCTGCGGCACATCCTGACCCGCTCGAACGTGCGCGCCGAGATCGACGCCGACGCGGTGCCGCGCTCGGCCGCGCTCGCGACGCTGCCGCCCGACGTGCAGCGACGCTGCACGCTGGCCGGCGGCGACGACTACGAGCTGTGCTTCACCGCGCCGGCCGCGGCCCGCGCGGCGATCGAGGCAGCGGGCGCGAGCGCCGGGGTTCCGGTCACGCGAGTCGGTACAATACATGCGTTGTCGTCGCCGTCGGAGCAGCCCGCGATCGCGTGGCGCGACGCCGCCGGCGCGCCCCTGACTCTCACGTTGCACGGTTTCGACCACTTCCATGCAGACTGACCCGACGACCGCGCAATCCGCGGCCGCGCCAGGCGCCGCCCGCAACGCGCCGCAGCGCGCCACCGCGCGCTTCATGCTGTCGCACCCGGCGCACATCGTGTCGCTCGGCTTCGGCAGCGGGCTCGCGCCGTTCATGCCCGGCACGTTCGGCACGCTGTTCGGCTGGCTCGCGTTCGTCGTGCTCAACCGCTACCTGACGGTGCCCGAATGGTGGGCGCTGATCGCGGTCGGTTTCGCGGCGGGCACGTGGGTCACCGGTTTCACCGCACGCAGGATGGGCACGAGCGATCCGGGCGCCGTCGTCTGGGACGAGATCGTCGCGATCTGGCTCGTGATGCTGTTCGTCACGCCCGCGACCTTCATCGGCCAGTTGTGGGCGTTCGTCGTGTTCCGCTGCTTCGACATGCTCAAGCCGCCGCCGATCCGCTATTTCGACCGTCGCGTGAAAGGCGGGCTCGGCATCATGGTCGACGACCTGATCGCCGCGTTCATGACGCTGCTCGTGATCGCCTTCTGGCGCTCCGTCGTCGGCTGACCGATTTCCCGACTCCCGTTTCCCGACGCGCATGCCAACCGATTCCGTCGTCCATCAGCTTGCGATCCGCGCAGGCAACAAGCTGCGTGACGAGCACCTGTCGCTCGCCACCGCCGAATCCTGCACGGGCGGCATGATCGCCGCCGCGATCACCGACATCTCCGGCAGCAGCCAGTGGTTCGAGCGCGGCTTCGTCACCTACTCGAACCAGGCCAAGATCGACATGATCGGCGTGCCGCCCGACCTGATCGAGAAACACGGCGCCGTCAGCGAGCCGGTCGCGCGCGCGATGGCCGAGGGCGCGCTGCGCAACAGCCGCGCGCAGGTCGCGCTGTCGGTCACCGGCATCGCCGGCCCGGCGGGCGGCAGCGAGAAGAAGCCGGTCGGCACCGTGTCGTTCGCGTGGAGCAACCGGCTGCATACCGACGTCGAAACGCTCGTGTTCAAGGGCGACCGCGAGCAGATCCGCACGCAGGCGGCCGCGCACGCGCTGCGCGGGCTGCTCAAGCTGCTCGACGAGCGCGAAGGCTGATTCCCCCGCGCGACGGCAGGGGCGGCCGCCGCCCCTCGCCGCTTACTGGATCGCGTCGGGCTTCACGACGATCCAGTTCTTGTCCGCCGTGACCGGCTGGCCGAGCGCCTTCTGCTGCGCGGCCGATTCGTCCGACCATGCGCGGATCTGCGCCATCTGCTTGTCCTTCTTGTTCACCCACACGCGCACGCCGCCGCGCGCGACGTCGGTCGCGTTCAGCAGCATGTAGCCGTCGGATTTCGGCGTGTCGCCCGCGACGAGCACCGGCTTCTTCCACTGGTCGATCCAGCCGGCGATCGAGCCGAGCTTGCCTTCGTACCACGTCATCGGGTTCATCAGGAACGGCGTGATCACGAGATTGCGGTTCGCGGCCTCGTCGTACTTGCCGGCCTTGATCTGCAGCCGCGACGTGGTCAGCGCGCCCGTCGCCGGGTCGCGCAGCAGCGTCGTCACGCCGATCACGTTCTGCGGCTTCACGTTGTAGCCGTATTTCGGATCGGACAGCACGAGCCGCGCGAGCTCCTCGTGCGCGGCGGTCATCACGTACACCTCGATCCCGTTCTCGCGCAGCGCGTTGTACAGCTCCTGCATGCCGCGGAAGAAGCGCGGCGGGTTCGCGGTGCCGTCGACGACCTTGTCGCCCTGCCAGTAGCGGATCGGCACCGGCTTGCCGTCGGCGAGCATCGCGTCGACGTGGCGCTTCAGGTCGGCCAGCGACAGCCCCGCGAACGCCTGCGCAATCCACGGATAGCAGACCAGGTCGTCGATCTCGCAGAGCCGGTAGTAGTAGCTCGTCAGCGACTCCTTGTAGTCGGCGGAATCCTTGAACGGGATCAGCTTCAGCGACGGATCGAGCGAGTCGCGCGTCAGCACGCCGCGGTTCTCGAGATACGGCAGCAGCGACTCCTCGAGGTCGTAGCGATAGGTGGTGTTGTCGGCGTCGAACACCGCGTAGTCGCCGCGGTTCGCGTGCGCGGCGATCATCGCGTTCAGCGCCTTCGCGCTGTCCGCCGGCCAGTGCGACAGGTCCGCCGCGTGAGCGAACGACATGCACAACGACGCGGCAAGCGCGCTGAGAAGACGTCGGGACAGCTTGGGCATGGCGCCGCTCCTTTTATGACATTCTGGTGACGGATCGATGACAAGCGGCAGCATCGCGCGATTGTGGCGCGGGCATGCGGTGCGCAAGCGACGGGAAGTTGTTCGCGTGCGCCAGGACGGCAAACACGCGAGGCAGGCGCGCGGCCCGCGGATGCGGGTTCGGCATTGAAAGGCCGCCCGGGCGGACGGCCTGTGACTCAGCGATATTTCAGCGATGCGCGTTGATCGTATCGCGCGTCTTCTGCGCGGCGAGCGCGGCGGCTTCGGCGAAATCCTCCCCCTTGCTCGCGTACAGGATCGCGCGCGACGAGTTGATCATCATCCCGGTGCCGTCGGCGGTGCGGCCCGCGTTGACGGTCGCCTGCACGTCGCCGCCCTGCGCGCCGATGCCGGGGATCAGGAGCGGCATGTCGCCGACGATCCCGCGCACGATCTCGATCTCCTTCGGGAACGTCGCGCCGACCACGAGGCCGAGCTGGCCGTTCTTCGCATTCCACTTGTTCGCCGCGAGGTCGGCCACGACCTGGTACAGCGGCCGGCCACCCGTTTCGAGGAACTGCAGGTCCGACCCGCCCGGGTTCGACGTGCGGCACAGCACGATCACGCCCTTGCCTTCATGCTCGAAGTACGGCTCGACCGAGTCGTAGCCCATGTACGGGTTCACGGTGACCGCGTCCGCGCGATAGCGCTCGAACGCTTCGCGCGCGTACTGCTCGGCAGTGCTGCCGATGTCGCCGCGCTTCGCGTCGAGGATCACGGGCAGGCCCGGGTGCTGGAGGTGGATGTGCGCGATCAGCCGCTCGAGCTGGTCTTCCGCGCGATGCGCGGCGAAGTACGCGATCTGCGGCTTGAACGCGCTCGCATACTGCGCGGTCGCGTCGACGATCTGCCGGCAGAACTCGAAGATCGCGTCGGGCTGGCCGTCGAACTGCACGGGAAAACGCGACGGCTCGGGATCGAGGCCGACGCACAGCAGCGAATTCGTGCGCTGCCACGCGGCG
Organism: Burkholderia sp. BCC1996; assembly: GCF_905339955.1. Classification (NCBI taxonomy): domain Bacteria; kingdom Pseudomonadati; phylum Pseudomonadota; class Betaproteobacteria; order Burkholderiales; family Burkholderiaceae; genus Burkholderia; species Burkholderia sp. BCC1996. Next base: position 84,695 of record NZ_CAJPHM010000006.1, on the reverse strand, counting down.
CGCAGCGATTCGATGAAAGTAAGCGGGGAAGACATGGCGGATACTCGCGGCAAACCGTTGATAGACCGCGTATTTTACCCGCGTCGCCGGCGGCCTTCGCGCACGGCGGCGTCGACCCGTGCATCGGCGCGCTCGACGGTGAACGCGAAACGCCGCGTGAGCCGCTCGCCCGGCGCGAGCAGCGTCATCCCGTGCGCGGCCGCGCCGCCCGGCAGGTTCACCGCATTGATCGGATGATCGACCGGCTCGAAGCAGAAGAACGGCTCGCCGGGCGGCGTATAGAGCACGTACGCATCGGCGTCGGCCGCGATCGTCAGCAACAGCCCGCGGTGCGGCCAGCTCACCGTCGCGTGGCCGCCCCAGCCGGTGAACGCGTGATTGACGAGCGTCGCCGGCAGCGGATACGCGACGCCGAACTGCCACGCCGGCGGCACGCACACGTGCCGCACCGGCAGGAAATCCGCGCCCGACAGCCACAGGCCGCCCGCGGCCGCGGCCAGCTCGGTCGCGTCGTCGCGCACCAGGAACGGGTGCAAGCCGAGCCCGAACGGCAGCCGTGCGCGCCCCACGTTCTCGATCGTCAGCGCGATCGACAGCGTCGTGTCGTCGAGCGCGAACGACTGGATCGCACGAAACGCGTACGGCGCGCCGCTCGCGCGATCGAGCGACAGCTGCAGCGTGGTGTCGGTCGCGTCGTCCACCTGCCACGGCGCGAGCCAGCCGTCGCCGTGGATCGGCAGCGGCTCGTCGCGGCGGTTGCGCGGCACCGCGACGCTGCGCCCGTCGCATTCGAAGCGGCCGTTGCCGATCCGGTTCGAATACGGCAGCAGCGGATAGCACGCGAGTGCGTTCGGGTCCGTCGCCGTCTCCGGGTGTTCGCAGCGTCGGAACACCGGCACCAGCGCACCGTGGTCGCCGCGCCAGTCGAAGCGCGCGATGCCGCCGCCGAGGTGGGGCAGCACGTCGAGCCGCAACGCCGCGCTCGACAGCGTGACGGCCGCCGCATGCGCGGCGCCGACGCCCTGCGCGAACGTGGCGGTCTGCGGGCCGGCGCTGACCGGCTGCGCGGCGGCAGCCAGGCGCGCACGGCGCGACTGGCTCGTGGACGACGACGCTGCGCGCGAGGACGTGGCGGTCATGGTGAACTCCTTTGCTTCGTCGATGAAGCGATACGGATCGTCGCGCGGTGCCGCGCGAACACGGACATCGGCAATCAGGCCCAGCCGCCGTCGACCACCACGTCCTGCGCGGTGATCATCCGGCTGTCGTCGGCCGCGAGAAACAGCGCCATCCGGGCGAGATCGTCCGGCAGCAGCTCGGCGTCGATGCACTGGCCGGCCTTGATCGCCGCCCGGCCCGCGTCGTCGAGCCACAGCCTGCGCTGCTTGTCGGTCATCACCCAGCCGGGCACCAGCGAATTCACGCGGATCCCGAACGGGCCGAGATCGCGCGCGAGCCCGCGGGTGAGGCCCTGCACGGCCGCCTTCGCCATCACGTAGACGGGATAACCGCCGTTCTTCAGCATCCAGCTGATCGAGCCGAGGTTGATGATCGCGCCGCCGCCGCGCTGCTTCATGTCGTCGATCACCGCTTGCGCGGCGAAGAACTGGTGGCGCAGGTTCACCGCGATGCCCGCGTCGAACGACGCGGGCGTCACGTCGCCGATCGCGTGGCGCGTGTCGTTCGCCGCGTTGTTCACGAGCACCGCGATCGCGCCGATCCGTGCGCGGATCGCGTCGATCGTGCGGCGCAACGCGTCGACGTCGGTCAGGTCGCACGGCAGGAACAGCGGCGCGTGGCGCACGTCCGGCGCCTGCGCGAGGCTTTCCGCGAGCGCCTGGCCCGCCTGTGCGTCGAGATCGACGAACGCCACGCGCGCGCCCTGCCGCGCGAAGTGCTCGACGAACGCCGCGCCGATGCCGGTCGCGCCGCCCGTGATCAGCACCGCGCGATCCTCGAGGCTCGGGTAGCGCGCATAACGCGCGTCGCGCGCGGCGCGCGGATCCGGCGCGGAAGTTTCGATGGTCATGCGAATCGTCTCCGTGGAATCGGTCAGTCGCGTACGCCGCGGTTCTTCAGCTGGTCGAGCAGCACGGCCGCGAGCAGGATCGCGCCGCGCACCAGGTACTGGTAGAACGCGTCGATGTTCAGCAGGTTCATCACGTTCTCGACGGTGCCCATGATCAGCACGCCGATCACGACGCCCGAGATCGTAGCGCGGCCGCCCATCAGCGACACGCCGCCGAGCACGCACGCGGAGATCACGTTCAGCTCGAAGCCCTGCGCGGCGTTCGGCTGGCCCGACGTGATGCGCGATGCGAGGATCACGCCGGCGAGCGCCGTCACCGCGCCCTGGATCAGGAAGATGTACACGCGCGTGCGTTCGACGTTGATCCCCGCGAGACGCGACGCCTCGGGGTTGCCGCCGATCGCGAGCGTGTTGCGGCCGTACACGGTCTGGTTCAGCAGCACGCCGAACACGATGAAGCACAGCAGCGTGACCCAGATCGGCAGCGACACGCCGAAGAGCGTGAGCCCGCCGAGCGCGATGAAGGTATCCGACGACACGCCGACCGCCTGCCCCTTCGACACGATGAAGCCGAGCCCCCGCACGATTTCCATCGTCGCGAGCGTCGTGATCAGCGCGTTGATGCGCAGGTACGCGATCACCGCGCCGTTCACGAAGCCGATCGCGGCGCCTGCCGCGACCGCCGCGACGATCGCGACGAACGTGTTGTCGGTCGCGTTCAGCACCATCGCGCACAGCACGCCCGAGAACGCGACGGTCGAGCCGATCGACAGGTCGAAGTCGCGCGAGGCCAGACAGAACATCATCGTGCACGCGACCATCCCGATCTGCGAGATCGACAGCGCGAGGCCGAGCATGTTGTCGATCGAGAAGAAGTGATCGACCGTCAGCGACATCGTCAAGAACATCACCGCGAAGATCGCAATGAGGCTGTATTCGGTGAGGTGCTGCCACCACTTCTGGCGGTCGCTCTGCTGTGGAACCAGCGCGTCGGCCGACGGCTTCACGGCTGCGCTGGCGAGGTTTTCCCTGACTTGCATGGTTGTGTCTCCTGCTCCTGCGTCGCGCGGCCCGCGCCGCGCGTGATCGATTCGAATGTCCTGCGTCGCCCGCGGCGACCTCACACTGCGTCAGCCGCCTCGACGACGCTCGTCTGCGGCAGCGCGAGGCTCAGCACCGCATGCTCGTTCGCCCGTTCGCGCGGCAGCTCGCCTGCGATCCGCCCTTCGCGCATCACGACGATGCGGTCGGACACGCCGAGCACTTCCGGCAGCTCCGACGACACCATCACGATCGCGCAGCCGCGCTCCGCGAGCCGGTAGATCACGTCGTAGATCTCGTGCTTCGCGCCGACGTCGATGCCGCGCGTCGGCTCGTCGAGGATCACGACCTTCAGGTCGGGCTCCGCGAGCCAGCGCGACAGGATCGCCTTCTGCTGGTTGCCGCCCGACAGGAAGCGGATCTTCTGCCGCCGGTTCGGCGTCTTGATCTTCAGCCGCTGGATGAAGCGGTCGGCCGTTTCGCTTTCGGTCTTGCGGTCGATGAACAGGCCCGCGCGCAGCGAATGACGGCGGCAGCTGATGTTGATGTTCTCCGCGACCGACGCCATCGCGATGATCCCTTCCTCCTTGCGGTCTTCCGGACACAGCACGATGCCGTGACGGATCGCGTCGCCGGTGCGCTTCACGTCGATACGCCGGCCGTCGAGCGTCAGCGTGCCCGCGCGCCGGCGGTCGGCGCCGTACACGAGCCGCATCAGCTCGCTGCGTCCCGCGCCGACGAGGCCGAAGAACCCGACGATCTCGCCCGCGCGCACCGAGAAGCTCGCGGGTTCGCGCAGCGCCGGACCATCGACGCCTTCGGCCGACAACCGCACGTCGCCGAGCGCGCGCGGCGCGTAATGGTAGATATCCGAAATTTCACGCCCGACCATCTCGGCGACCAGTCGCTCGCGCGGCACGTCGGCGAGCGATTCGTGCGACGCGATCTTGCGCCCGTCGCGAAAGATCGTGCACGCATCGCACAGCCGGTAGATCTCGTCCATCCGGTGCGAGATGTAGATCAGCGCGCGGCCCTGCGCGCGCAGGTCGTCGACGAGCTTGAACAGCACCTCGGTCTCGCGATGCGACAGCGAGCTCGTCGGCTCGTCGAGCGCGATCACGCGCGCATTGCGCATCAGCGCCTTGCAGATCTCGACCATCTGCCGCTGCGCGATCGACAGGCGGCCGAGCTTCGCGTCCGGATCGAGATCGACGCCCATCGCCGCGAGCCGCTCGCGCACGTGGCGCTTCGCCTCGCCCTTCCTCACCCAGCCGAGCGCATTCGGCAGGCGGCCGAGCAGCAGGTTCTCCGCGACCGTCAGGTCGGGCACGTACTGCAGCTCCTGGTGAATCACCGCGATGCCGGCCGCGATCGACGCGGCCGCACTCGAGAAATGCACGGGCTGGCCGTCGACCAGCACGCTGCCCGCATCGGGCTGGTATTCGCCGCCGAGAATCTTCAGCAGCGTCGACTTGCCCGCGCCGTTCTCGCCCATCAGGCCATGCACCTCGCCCGCGTGCACGTCGAACGAGATGCCGTCGAGTGCGCGCACGCCGGGAAATACCTTGCCGATATTGTCAAAACGCAGTGCCGCTGACACGTCGTCTCCCCACTTGCAGATCCATCGATCGCCGGCCGCCGCATCGCCGCGGCGGCCGGCGTGCCGCTTACTTCGAGGCAAGCCCCATCTCCTCGCGCACCTTCGACACGTTGTCGCGCGTCGCAAGCATGCCGGTGGTCAGCGTGAGCGGCGCCGGCGCCTTGCCCTGCGTGATCCACGTGTACATCAGCTCGGAGGTTTCCTCGCCGTGGCGCTTCGGGCTGATGATCACGGTGCCGTAGAAGCCCGTCGGCTGCGGCTTCTTGAACTCGTTCAACGCCGAATCGGAACCGCCGATGCCGATGCCGATCATGTTGTCCGCCTTGAAGCCGCGCCCTTCGGCCGCGCGCACCGCGCCGAGCACGGCCTCGTCGTTCAGGCCGTAGGCGACCCAGTGCTTGAACTGCGGGTTCTTGGTGAGCGCGATGTTCGCCGCGTTGAACGCGTTCTCGGTATCGGTCTTCGCCTGCGGCGCCGCGATCACGTTCGCCTTCGGAAAGCCCGCGGCCACCAGCGCATCGGTCGCGCCGCTCGTGCGGTCGTGCGCGGTCGGCAGCTGCTCGTAGGTGATGTCGATCGCGCCGACGTCCTTCATGTTCCAGCCGCGCTTCTTGATCTCGGCCGCGATGCCGTCGCCGACCTGCTTGCCGATGTTGTACGCGGAGATCCCCATGTGCGGCACCGCCTCGATCGGCTTGCCCGCGCCGTCGACGAGACGGTCGTCGACCGTCATCATCTTCAGGTTGTGCGACTTCGCCTTCGCGACGATGCCCGGCCCGAGCTTCACGTCAGGCGTGCAGATGATGAAGCCCTGCGCCTTCTGCGCGGACAGGTTGTCGATCGCGCTCATCACCTTCTCGCCCGACGGCGCACCGATCTTCACGAGCGTGAAGCCCTTGTCCTTCGCCGCGATCTCGGCGAACTTCCATTCGTCCTGGAACCACGGCTCTTCCGGCTGCTTCACGAGGAAGCCGATCTTGACCGGGTCGGCCGCGTGCGCCACCGGGCTTCCCATCACCACCGCGGCCGCGGCGGCCAGCGTTACGAACGTTCTGCGTTTCATCTCCAGTGTCTCCTTGTCTTCATCGAACGGAATGCAGCCGCTTGTTGGTTTCGACGCAGCGTGCGCGCGGCCGTCGCACGTGCGGTCTGTCGAATCGTTGCGTCAGTCGTGGTACAGCGCCGCGCGCCCGCCGTCGACGGTAATGCACGCGGCATTGATGAACGGCGCCTCGTCGGAGGCGAGGAACACGGCCGTCATCGCGACTTCCTCCGGTTTGCCGATCCGTTTCATCGGCTGCAGCGCGAGCGTCTCGGCGCGCGCCGCGGCGGGGTCGGCCTGCGCATCCCACCAGTCGCGCGTGAGCTGCGTCTCGATGTAGCCGGGCGCGATCGCGTTCACGCGCACGTTGCGCGCCGCGTATTCGATGCCGAGCGCACGCGTGAGGCCCAGCACGCCGTGCTTCGCAACCGGGTACGGAAAGCAGCCCGGGATGATCCGGAACGCATGCGTCGACGCGATGTTGACGATGCTGCCGCGGCCGCGCTCGACCATGCCCGGCAGCGCCGCGCGGCAGCCGTGCCACACGCCGTCGAGGTCGACCGCGAAGCAGCGGCGCCAGTCGTCGTCCGTCATCGTCAGCGGATCGGCGAACACGTTGATGCCCGCGTTGTTCACCAGCACGTCGAGCGGGCCGAAAGCCGCTTCGGTCTGCGCGAGCGCGTCGCGTACCGAGTCCTGCCGCGCGACGTCCGCATGCAGCGCCAGCACGCGCGCGCCGTCGATGTCGTCGGTGATCGCCGCGGCCGTGCGCTGCGCCTGCGCGAAGTCGAGGTCGACGAGCGCGACGGCCGCGCCCTCGCGTGCGAACGCCTGCGCGATCGCGGCGCCGATCCCGCGGCCCGCGCCCGTCACCATCGCGACCTTGCCCGCGAGGCGTTCCATCATGCGGCTCCGCCGCGCGCCGCGCGCAGGCCGGCCTGGAACGCGCGTGCGTTCGCCGCGGTCGTGTCCGCCGACTGGCCGGGCCGGTACAGCGCCGAACCCAGGCCGAAGCCGTCGGCGCCTGCCGCGAGGAACGGCTGCATGTTGTCCGGCGTAATCCCGCCGACCGGAAGCAGCGGCACCGCGCGGTCGATCACCGCGCGCCACGCCTTCACGACGGGCACGCCGAGCTGCTCGGCCGGGAACATCTTCAGCACGTCGGCGCCGTTCGCGAGCGCGGCGAACGCCTCGGTCGGCGTCGCGACGCCCGGTGCGCTCGCGAGCCCGCGCTCGCGTGCGCGGCGGATCACCGCCGCGTCGCTGTGCGGCATCACGATCAGCGTGCCGCCCGCGTCCTGCACGCGGTCGACGAATTCGGCGCGCAGCACGGTGCCCGCGCCGACGATCATGTCGTCGGGCAGCGCGCGGCGCAGCGCCGCGATGCTGCCGAACGGATCGGGCGAGTTCAGCGGCACCTCGACGATCCGGAAGCCGGCTTCATGCAGCGCAAGGCCGTGGTCGACAGCTTCCGCGGGCGCGATGCCGCGCATGATCGCGATCAGCGGGCACGCGTCGAACGCGCGCATCAGCGCGGCGTGCGGCGTGTACGGCGCGGGCAGCGTAAGGTCGGACGACATCGGCGGTTCCTCTTCAATCGGTTCATTGGTCGGCGCAGACGGGTTCGCCATCCGCGCGCACGAGTCCGGCACGCGACGCGATCCACCACAAGCCGCGCTCGGTCGCCTGTGCGACGACGCGTGCATGCGTGCAGCCGAATACGCTCAGCGCGTCGACGTAGCGCATGCACAATCCGTCGTCGCCGATCAGCAGCAGCGGCTGGTTCGCGAGCGCGACACCGCGCTCCGCGAGCATCGCGTCGAGCGCGTTCAGCTCATGGCCGATCAGCAGCCCGGACAGATAGTCGCCCTGCGCATCGGGCGCGAGCCGGTCGGTCAGGCCGAGCGTGCGCGTGCTGAAGATCGTCGCGAGCAGCCCCGCGCGCTGCGCGCCGCGGGCCACCGCGACACCGCGCGCGAACGCCGCGCGGTCGGGCGACGCGCTCGCGCGCATCGTGCGGCCGAGGATCGTGTGATCGCGCAGCGCCGCGAACAGCTCGCCCGTCATGAAGGTCTGGAAGCGCTCGATGAGCCCGTCCTTCACCCATGCCCACTTCGCATGCGTGCCCGGCAAGCCGATCAGTACCCCTGAACGATCGGCATCAAGCATGGGATCGTTCGCGAGTGCGCCGAATATCTGCGTTTCTTCGCCGCGCATCACGTCGGGCAATTCGCCCGTCGCGATCACGCCCGGCACGATCGACACCGTCGTGCCGCGCGCCGTCGTCACCGTGACGAGCCCCGCGACGAGCGCGTCGGCGCCGGCCGGCACCGCGACGTACGGCGCCTCGCGCCAGCCCTGCGCGCTGCCGACCATCCCGGCCGCCAGCACCGGCACGCCCGGCGCGCGGTCGAGCCAGTCGCCGCACGCTTCCTCGAACACGACGTCGAAGGCACGCGCGCCGCCGGCCGGCACGTGCATCACGCCTGCCGCGCGGCTGCGCGTGTCGAGCAGCGCGCCGTGCGCGTCGAACAGATACGCGCGCAGCGACGTCGTGCCCCAGTCGAGCGCGATCAGCGACGGGGCGGCGGAGTTGGCGTCCGGAGCGGTCCGGGTCGAATGGGTCATCGTTTGATCCTGCGGGTACCCTGCGGCGGGCTCCAGCCCAGTTCCGCGGAAATGGCTCGCGCTTCGCGCTGCACGAGCGGAATCAGTTCGTCCATCCGGTCGTGCGGCATGTACGGGATCGTGCTCGCGACCGATACGGCGGCGACGATCGCGCCCGACGCGTCGCGGATCGGCGCGGCCACGCAGCGGATCGACGCTTCGTTTTCCTCGAGGTCGAACGTGTAGCCGCCGGCCGCGTAATGCGCCATGCGCTGCAGGAACGCGCTCGTCTCGGGCCGGTTGTCCGGCTTGAAATTGACGCCGGCCAGCGCGCGCCGCGCGGCTTCGAACAGCGAGCGCCACCGGTCCGGATCGAGGTCGAGCATCATCGCCTTGCCGATGCCGGTCGACGCGAGCGGCATCCGGTGGCCGACGCGCGAACGCATCTCGAGGCCGCGCGTGCCGGGAATCTTGTCGATGTACAGCACGTCGTCGCCGTCGCGCACACCGAGGTGGATCGTGTCGAGCGTCGCTTCGGCGAGCGCCTCGAGGTGCGGCCGTGCAACCGCCGTGAGCGGCATCTGCTCGAGCGCGATCGTGCCGAGTTCGATCAGCTTCGGGCCGAGCAGGTAGCCGCCCTGCACCTGGCGCAGGTAGCGCGCCTGCACGAGGCTGCTGACGAGACGGTGCGTCGTGCTGCGCGTCGTGCCGAGCGCGGCGCCGATCGCACGCATGTCGCGCGCGCCGTTCGCGATCGCTTCGAGGATCGCGAGGCCGCGCAGCAGCGTCTGCGTGCCGGCCTGCTGCGCGGCGAGGTCGAGCGGCGTGCTGGTCGCGCCGATGCTGTCGGTCAGCGGCGCATCGTCCGGCGTCGCGCGCCGGGCGTCGAGAGCAAGGTTATCGGGCATCTTGGTCATGGAACGGGCTTCTTCAGCGGAATCGGTCTAGCCGCTGTCGCGAGGCCGGAACGAAGTCGGGCGTCGCGGCAACGCGGCGGTCGATGCACCGAGGAAAGCGCCCGGCGAACGTCATGGAAGGTGTCTCCGTGTGCGTCGGGCGCCGCGCGATGCGTGGGTCCGAAGCTGTCGATGTGCTTCGGATTGTAGGAGCGCACGCACTCGCCTCCAATATTTGAGTGCATTGTCCAGATAATGAGAAAAGCGACGGAAGCCGCGGCATTCGGCGCGGAACCGCCGCGCCATGCGCACGGGGGCGGAACCCGACACGTTGCGGGTCCCGCCCCCGTTATCCGCGCGCGGCGCGCTTACTGCTGGTTCGTGCTGCGCGCCTGCATGTAGCGCTGCACGTCGGAGAACGACACGCGGCCGCTACCGTTCGCGTCGATCTGCCGGAAGTGGTTCGCGACGTAGCCGAGGCCGGCCGCGCGCGCCTGCGCTTCGGTGATCGAGCCGGTGTTCTGCGTGTCGGCCGCGCCGAACTGCCGCGCGAGCTTGCGCACCACCTGCGCGTGCAGCGCGGCGCCCGTCGTCTGCGTGCCGGCGGTCGGCTTGCGCGCGGCCGGCGGCACGTATGGATCGCCGAGCTGCGCCTGGCGCGCGCGCGCCGGGGTGGCGGCGTCGCTCGCCTGCGCGAACGCGGACACCGATGCGGATGCTGCAACCCCGGCGCATGCGAGCGCCGCGGCAACGACGATGAAACGTTTCTTCATGTCAGGCTCCAGTCTGGAATGAGGTCGTCGACGGCCGGCGAACGGCGCCGCCGCGGGCGCGCGTCGCCAGGCCCGCACATCGCATCAGTGCGCGGCCGCGTTGTAGAAAGTCACGAGGTCGGCTTTCTCCTGCGGACGCGACGTATCGTCGAGATAGACCATGTGTCCACCCTGATAGTCCTTGATCGTCAGGTTCGGTTGCGTGCCGAGCCGCGCGAGGTCGAGCTCGGTCTGGTAGAACGGCGTCGCGATGTCGTGATACCCGTTCAGCGACAGCACCTTCAGCGACGGATTCAACGTCAGCGCAGCCGCGAGATCGGGAATCGTGTCGGGCATCGCGAGGCCGTCGTGCGTCCAGTCCCAGGTCTCGATCGCATTGCTGCTGAGCGAATACGCCGACTGCGCGCTGTACTTCAGCACGTTCGGCAGGTAGCTGCCGATCGTGTCGGTGAACGGCTTCGTGATGAACGTGCTCGACGGGTCCCCGTCCGCCGCGAGCGGGCTCGACGACGGCACGTTCACGCGTGCGTCGTAGCGGCCGATCAGCGTGCCCGGGATCAGCGCCACCTGGAAGCTGTTGTCGAAGAAGGTCGGGACCACGTTGAAGTCAGCACTCCAAAGCGACTGCTTCACGCCGGTCGAATTCACCATCGTCGTGACGAGCGCAGGCGGAGGCGGCGTGTGGCTCGCGAGATAGGCGTTCACGGCGGGCGTGTAGCTGCCGGCCGTCAACTGGCGCATCTGGTCCGCGTACTGCGGCAGGCTCGACGGGTTCGGATTGTCGAGCTGGTAGTACGCGCCGACGGTGCCGTAGGACGGCACGAAGCCCGCGCAGCTCACCGGGCTCGCCCCGTTGTTCGAGTTGCCGACATAGTCGCTCGCCATGTCGCAGTTCGCGTTGTAGTTCAGGATCGACGACTGCAGCACGATGCCGTCGAGCTTCACGCCGGCCGTCTCGAGCAGGTTCGCGAGCACGTCGGTGCGCGGCGTGCCGTACGACTCGCCGAACAGGTATTTCGGCGAATCGTTGCGCCGGTTCACGGCGATGTAGCGCGTCACGAAGTCGCGGAACGCGCCGCCGTCCTGGTCGACACCCCAGAACGTCTGGTTCGTGTTCGGCGCGATCGCCTCCGAGAAGCCGGTGCCGATCGCATCGACGAACACGAGGTCGGTCGTGTCGAGCAGGCTTTCCGCGTTGTCGACGAACGGGAACGTCGAGGCATTCGCGTTCGGGTCGCCCGTCTGGATCCGCTTCGGACCGAACGAGCCGAGATGCAGCCACACCGATGCGGAACCGGGGCCGCCGTTGTACAGGAACGTGACGGGCCGCTTCGCCGCGGGCTGGTTGTCCGCGGTGTACGCGATGTAGAAGAACGAGGCTTCGGGCGCGCCCGTCTGCGGATTGCGCGCGACGAGATGGCCGGCGGTGGCCGTGTAGCGAATCGTCTTGCCGTTCAGCGTGATCTGGTGATGGGTGACGGCGGCCTTTTCGACCGCGGCGGACGCGTCGAGCGATGCGGTCGCGCTCGATGAATAACTGTTGGGATCGTTGTACGGCCTGTCCACCTGAGCGGCGGGATCGGCTGAATTGTCGGTACCTGCTGCCGAGGACGGGGTCACGTCGTCGTTGCAGGCCGTCAGAATCAGCGAAGAGAACACAACTCCCAACCACAGCTTCGCTTTGCTCGCTGGCATCGTTGCTTTCCTTCTCTCGAATGTTTTTTTGTGTCGAGCAGCCGGGTGAGCCGCCCCCCGCCTCGATTGCGGCCGATAAGCCGAGGCGCCGGCCAATATACGCGAGCGGGTCGGCTTTGAAAAATTTGGAAATACTCGATCGGCGGGCGGTGCAGTGCACACCTTTCAGGAATGCTTCGATTCGCGAACCGTCGCTTTTCAGTCGCCTTTCGATTGCTTTCGTGTTTACTCCGGAGCACTAAAAATCACGCGGATTTCGTGCCATATCGACAAACAAAATTCCGCGCGTGCGGGCATTGCTCAGCAAAGCGAAATAGACGAATTCGTCTAATGGATGCGGCCCGAAATGCGGGCATCACGAATGCACTGCAGTGCACCAATGGCGCACCGGCGACGGAACGGACAATGCGACGGCGCGGGTGCGCCGCTCACTGCGATTGCGGAAGTTCGGCCGCGCCCATCCGGCGGGCAATGACGGCCGCGCGCTGCGCCTGGTAGGCCGAGCCGCGGTGTGCGTCGAACCAGCGCGGCTTCGGCAGCATCACCGCGAGGCGCGCCGACTGCCACGCGCCGAGCCGGCTCGCGGGAATCCTGTAGTAATAACGGGCGGCGGCCTCGGCGCCGTACACGCCGCGGCCCCATTCGACCGAATTCAGGTAGATCTCGAAGATCCGCTCCTTGTCGAGCACCGTCTCGAGCATCCACGTGATGATCAGCTCCTGCCCCTTGCGGATGTAGCTCTTCTCGCGCGACAGGAACAGGTTGCGCGCGAGCTGCTGGGTGATCGTCGAACCGCCCGCGACGATCCGGCCGCGCGCCTTGTTCTTCTCCCATGCCTGCAGGATCGCGTCGACGTCGTAGCCGTTGTTGGTCGCGAAGGTCGAATCCTCCGACGCGATCAGCGCGCGCTTCAGGTTGCGCGAGATCTGGTCGTATGGCACCCACTGGTGCTGGATCCGCGCGGGCGGGTTGTCGCGCGACAGCCACCATGCGTCGGTCCGCATGAACGCGGTCGAACCGGGATTGATGAACGACCACGCGGCGATCTGCACGAGATAGAACAGCTGCGTCGCGAGCCATGCGCCCGCGAACACCGAACCCGCATAGACGAGCCAGCGCGTCGCGCCGACCGTGCGCGTGCGCTGCGTGCCGCTGACCGCCACCACGTGCCGCGCTCCGCTCAGCCGGCCGCGAGCGCCTGGCGCAGCGCGGCCAGCACCGGTGCGCCGTCCGGCCGCACGCCGCGCCAGATGAAGAACGATTCGGCCGCCTGCTCGACCAGCATCCCGAGCCCGTCGGCCGTGCGCGCGCCGAGCGACGCCGCATGCTGCATGAACACCGTCGGCTGCGCGCCGTACATCATGTCGTACGCGAGCGTGCCCGCGCCGAACGCGGCCGCGTCGCACGCCGGCAGCGCCGCATCGAGGCTGCCTGCCGTCGCGTTGACGATCACGTCGTACGGCTCGGCACGCACGGCGTCCGGGCCGCCGCCCGACAGTACGCAGCCCGCATCGTGCGCGGCCTGCGTGAACTGGCCGACGAGCGCCTCGGCCTTGCTCGCGGTGCGGTTCACGATCGTGATCGACAGCGGCGCGCGCTCGAGCATCGGCAGCACGACGCCACGCGCCGCACCGCCCGCGCCGAGCAGCAGGATGCGCGCGCCCGCGAGCGACACGCCGAGATTCGATTCGATGTCGCGCACGAGGCCGACGCCGTCCGTGTTGTCGCCGTAGATGCCGCCGTCGGCATCGATGCGCAGCGTGTTCACCGCGCCCGCCGCCGCCGCGCGCGGCGACAGCGTGTCGGCGAGCGCGTGCGCGTCGAGCTTGAACGGCACCGTCACGTTCGCACCGCGTCCGCCTTCGGCGATGAACGCGCGCACGGCGGCCTCGAAGCCGTCGACCGGCGCGAGCCGGTGCTCGTAGACGATCGCCTCGCCCGTCTGCGCGGCGAACTGCGCGTGGATGAACGGCGACTTGCTGTGCGCCACCGGGTTGCCGAACACCACATAGCGGTCGGCGCCGCTCGTCGACGCGGCTGCGTTCATGATGCGCGCCCCTCTTCGCTATCCTGGCCGTTGGCGGTCGCGGCCTCGTCGCCCGCGGCCGTCGCGCCGTCCGCTTCGGCCAGTGCTTCAGCCTCGGCTTGCGCCGACGCGTCCTGCGCATCGACCAGCGTGTCGTCTCCGCCTTCGTTCTCGTCTTCGTCGTCGGCCGCGTCGCCGCTCGTCACGGTCGGCGCGTCGAGCACGTTAAGCAGCCGCACCGACGCCTCGATCGTCAGCTCGTCGAGCGACATCACGTCGAGCAGCACGCGCGTGCCGCGCGCATGCACGCCAAGCCCCGGCACGTGCAGCAGCAGCGGAATTTCCTCGAGGCGCACCAGATCGCCCTTCACGACGCTCGCGACGACCTGCTTCTTCTGCTCCTGCGCGAGCCAGCGCAGGCACCAGAAGTACTCCATCCGGCGCTGGTAGTCGGCGTACGCGGTATAGGTGTCGTCGAAGCCCTGCACGACCGCGTACAGGTCGGCGTCCTTCGGCTTGAACGGCGCGGCGAGCTTCGCGGTGACGCCGTGCTGCACGCATGCCAGCAGTTGCCACTGGTTCACGAGGTCGACGTAACGGCGCAGCGGCGACGTGCTCCACGCGTATTGCGCGACACCGAGGCCTTCGTGCGGCGCGGCCGTCGTCTGCATCCGCGTGCGCTTCGGGCCCGGCGCGCCGAAGCCGCGCTGCGAGCGATAGATGCCGGGCACCGTGTGATCGTGCAGGAACGCGCCCCACGTCGAGTTCGCGAGGATCGCGAGCTCCGACACGATCAGGTCGAGCGGCGAGCCGCGGCGGCGCGGCGTGATCGTCACGTGCTCGCCTTCGACGTAGAAGTTGTAGTCGGTGTTGCGCTGCACTTCGCGCTTCAGGCCGTAGCCCGCGCGCGCGACCTGACGCTTCTCGAACAGCGCCTGCGCGAGCGGCCACAGCACGGCGATGTCGTCCTTGTGCGGATAGTCGCCGGTGCCGGCGGCGAGCGTCTCTTCGTTGACGAGCTCGTCGAGCGTGTTGTGGCGCAGGTTGTTCTTCACGAACACGAGTTCGGCGCGCGTCTCGTTCGCGACGATCTCCTGCGTCTCGCGGTTGACGATGATGTACAGCGACAGCGCCGGGCGGTAGTCGCCTTCCTTCAGCGTGAACACGTCGACCACGTCGTCCGGCAGCATCGTGATCTTGTCGCCCGGCATGTAGACGGTCGACAGGCGCGCGCGCGCGATCGCGTCGACTGCGTCGCCGCGCACGATGCCGAGCGCCGGCGCCGCGATGTGCACGCCGATCCGCACGCGACCGTCGGACAGGTGCTCGACCGAGAACGCGTCGTCGATTTCGGTCGTCGTGATGTCGTCGATCGAGAACGCCTCGACGTCCGCGCGCGGCAGGTCGTCCGGCAGCGGGCCGACCGTGACGGCCGGGAAGCCGGTGCCGTGCGGGAAGAATTCCGCGAGGAAGCGCGCCTCGTGCAGCGCACGCGGCGACGCGATGCCGCCGCAGTCGAGCATCAGCCGCGCCGGCGACACGCCGCGCGCGCCGGCCGCCGCTTCCATCGCCTTGTATTCGATCGCGTTCTTGTCCGGCCGCGTCAGCAGCCCGAGCACCTTGCCCGCGAACGCTTCCGGCAGCTTGCCGGCCTTCAACTCCTCTTCGTACTGCGCCTGGACGAGCGCCTGCTGGCGCTTGCGCTCGAGCGACGCGAGCGCCATCTTGAGCTGCTCTTCCGGCGCGCGCTGATACTGGCCGCGCCCCTTGCGGCGGAAGTAGACGGGCGAGCCGTGCAGCCGCAGCACCAGCGCCGCGCGCTCGACCGGACCGTAGGTCGCGCCGAAGTATTCCGCGGCCAGCGCCGTATACGCGAATTCGTCGGCCGGCGCGCATTCCCACAGGAAATCCAGGTCGATCTGCTGCGCGGCCGTGTCGGCTTCCTGCATCAGCTCGCTCGCGGCCGGCTTCTCGAATTCGATCAGCACGTCTTTCGCGCGCACCTTCGCCCGCCGCCCGCCGGGCAACTCGACCTGAAACGCGTCGCCCTGGCGCGACAGCACGCTGCCCGCCTTGAAACTGCCCGATTCCTCGAAGAAAACGTTCACTCAGTACTCTCGTTCAGACTGCCGGGCGCCGCATCGGCGGCGCCGCATGATGATGGGAATTCGATCGGCATGACGCCGGGTTCATGACGTTCGGTCGTCGCAAAAGGCGAGAACGTCGTCGACATAGTCGGCAAATTCGCTGATTCCGTGGTCGCTGCCTTCGATCACGCGCGTTTTCGCGCCCGGGTAGTGGGCGAGCATCTCGCGGTAGTCCAGCACTTCGTCGCCCGTCGCCGCGAACAGATAGTAGCGTTCGGGCCGCGAAATCGCCGGCACGCGCAGCGCATCGAGCTCCTGCAGGTGATGGCGTTCGACGACGATCGAGCCGCCGCCGTGCCACAGCGGCTGTTCGCCCAGATGCTGCTCGAGGTCGCGCTGCGGCACGATCGCCGGATTCAGCAGCACCGCCTTCCAGCCGTGCTTTTCGGCGAGCCAGGTCGCGTAGTAGCCGCCGAGCGAGCTGCCGATCACCGTCACGTCGCGCACCCCGGCCACCGCGGCTTCCGCGACGGCGATCGCCTCGAGCGGCGACACCGACAGCGACGGACAGCGCCATTCGGGCGTGCGGCCGAGCTCGGCCATGCGCGCGGCGAGGAGCCGCGACTTCTGCGACTCCGGCGACGACCGGAACCCGTGCAGGTACAGGATCACGCGCGGCTCCCGAGCGCGTCGAGCAGCTTCTGGTGCACGCCGCCGAAGCCGCCGTTGCTCATCACGAGCACGTGGTCGCCCGGACGCGCGGCCTCGACGACCGACTTCACCAGGAGATGGAGATCGTCGAACGCGCGAGCCTTGTCGCCGAGCGGCGCGAGCGCGTCGCCGAGGTTCCAGCCGAGCGCGTCGCGCCCGGTCGGCGCGCCGTAGCCGAACACCAGGTCGGCGTCGGCGAGACTGGCCGGCAGTTGCGCCTTCATCACGCCGAGCTTCATCGTGTTCGAACGCGGCTCGAGCACCGCGAGAATGCGGGAATTTTGGCGGCCGATGCGTGCACGAAGGCCGGCGATCGTGGTTTCGATCGCGGTCGGATGGTGCGCGAAGTCGTCGTAGACGGTTACCCCGTCCACGCTGCCGCGCACTTCCATGCGCCGCTTCACGTTGCGGAACGATGCGAGCGATTCAGCGGCCTGCGCGGGCGGCACGCCGACGTGGCGGGCGGCGGCGATCGCCGCGAGCGCGTTCATCCGGTTGTGGTCGCCCTGCACCTGCCACGCGACTTCACCGACACGCTCGGCCTGCGAATACACGGCGAAGCGCTCGTCGACCGGCACGCCGTCCTCGGCCGGCAGCGCCTGCCAGCCGCCGTCGACGCCGAAGCGCTCGACCTCGCTCCAGCAGCCGCGCGCGAGCACGCGCTCGAGCGCGTCCGAGCGGCCGTTGGTCACGATCCGGCCGACGCCCGGCACGGTGCGCACGAGATGATGGAATTGCGTTTCGATCGCGGCGAGATCCGGGAAGATGTCGGCGTGATCGAATTCGAGATTGTTGAGCACCGCGGTGCGCGGCCGGTAATGGACGAACTTCGAGCGCTTGTCGAAGAACGCCGTGTCGTATTCGTCGGCCTCGATCACGAAGAAACTCGAATCGGTCAGCCGCGCCGACACGCCGAAGTTCAGCGGCACGCCGCCGATCAGAAAGCCCGGGTTCAGCCCGGCATCTTCCAGCAGCCACGCGAGCATCGACGACGTGGTCGTCTTGCCGTGCGTGCCCGCGACCGCCAGCACCCACTTGCCTGCCAGCACGTGTTCGCCGAGCCATTGCGGGCCGGATACATAAGGCAGGCCGCGATCGAGGATCGCCTCCATCAGCGGGTTGCCGCGCGTGACGACGTTGCCGATCACGAACAGGTCGGGTTTCAGGTCGATCTGCTCGGCGCCGTAGCCCTCGATCAGCGTGATGCCCTGTGCTTCGAGCTGCGTGCTCATCGGCGGATAGACGCCCGCGTCGCAACCCGTCACCGTGTGGCCGGCCTCGCGCGCGAGCACGGCGAGACCGCCCATGAAGGTGCCGCAGATGCCAAGAATGTGGATGTGCATAGATGAATGCTTTCGCGCCGCCGGGCGCCGTCGATTCGGAAAGAATGGTCTGCGGCACGCCGGACGGGCCGCCCGGCCAACGACTTTCGCCGCGACACAAAGACCGTCATTGTAACTGACGGCCCGCCGTGCCCGGCGGCCCGAACGACGGATCCGGATGCCGCGCGGCACGGCGGACGACGCGCGGCCGCACCGCGTTCGGCCGCCGCACGATCGAGTATGATTGCCGGATCATGTCTCGCAAACCTCTTGTCGACCCGCGGCGCGCCCGCGAGGAAATCGCCCAGTCCGCCGCCCGCCTGATCGCGGAGGACGGCCTCGATTACGCCAGCGCGAAACGCAAGGCCGCGCGCCAGCTGTTCGGCGACACGCGCGTTGCCGGCGAATGGCTGCCGGATAACGACCTGATCGAGGAAGAACTGCGCGAGTACCTCGCCCTGTTCCAGAGCGACACGCAGCCGGACGAACTGCGCCGCCTGCGCGAGATCGCGCTCGACTGGATGCGCCGGCTCGCCGAGTTCAATCCGTACGTGACGGGCGCGGTGCTGAACGGCACCGCGAACGCGCATTCGGATATCCATTTGCAGATCTTCACCGACAACCCGAAGGACGTCGCGATCTACCTGCTGAACCAGAACGTTCAGTACGACGTGTCCGAGACGCGGCATTTCGCCGGTCGCGCCGACGTCGAGACGCTCAGCTTCCTGTGGCGCCCGCGGCGCGACGTGGACGCGATCGGCATTCACGTCGCGCTCTACGCGAGCGACGACCTGCGCGGCGCGGTCAAGGCCGACGCGCGCGGCCGGGTCGCCCGCGCGGACGCCGCCGCCTTGCGTGCGCTCGTCGAAGCCAGCAACGCCCCTTCCGAACCGGAATGATTCAACGATGATGATGAAACGCATGTTGCCGCTCGCGGTGGTCGCGGCCGCCGCCGTCGCCGGCGGGCTCGCCGCCGGCCACTGGTTCCGCGGCGGCAGCGCCGATGACGGCGTCGCCGTCGCCGCGCCCGCTGCGCAGGGCAGCCCGGTCGACCAGCTGTGGGCCGCGTCGCTGACCGGCGTCGACGGCAAGCCGGCGTCGCTCGCCTCCTTCAAGGGCCAGAAGGTCGTGGTCAATTTCTGGGCGTCGTGGTGCGGCCCGTGCGTCGAGGAGATGCCGGAGCTCGTCGCGCTGTCGCACCAATACAAGCAGAAAGGCATCCGCTTCATCGGGATCGGCGTCGATTCCGACCAGAACGTGAAGAACTTTCTCCAGAAGGTGAAGGTCGACTATCCGGTTTTCGTCAGCGGTTATGCGGGCGCCGATCTGGCCCGTAATTTCGGAAATACCGCCGGCGCGCTGCCGTTTACGGTCGTCATCGACGAAACCGGCAAGATTCGCGAGACAAAATTAGGACAAATCCAACCGGCCGAGCTGAAAAAGACCCTCGACGCGTTGTGATCGCCCTGAACGGCGGCCAGCACGTTGGCGGCGATTTGTACGTCGATCGCCGCAATTTCACGTGAATTCGCTGATACTTTGCAGCCGCACCGGTAATTCTTGCAGGTCCAGCGCGCTCAGCCGTTCGGCAAAACTAGACAAATTTCTCTAAATAGCGCTAAAGTTCGCGCAATTCCGCAGAAATAGAAGCGACCATGACACGATTGCTGGTGCTGCACGGCCCCAACCTGAACCTTCTCGGCACCCGGGAACCGGAGGTGTACGGCCGCGTCACGCTTGCGCAGATCGATCAGGCGCTTGCCGCGCGAGCCCAGGAAGCCGGCGCCGAACTGTCGTCGTTCCAGAGCAACCATGAAGGCGCGCTCGTCGACCGCATTCAGGCCGCGCGGGAGGAACAGACCGATTTCATCCTGATCAATCCCGCCGCGTATACGCACACGAGCGTCGCGATCCGGGACGCGATCGCCGGCGTCGGCATCCCGTTCGTCGAGGTTCACCTGTCGAACGTGCACCGCCGCGAAGCGTTCAGGCATCACTCCTACTTTTCCGACCAGGCCGAAGGCGTGATCTGCGGGCTCGGCTGGAAAGGTTATCTGTACGCGCTCGAGTACGCGCTGGACAAGCTGCAAGGCGCGTCGCGCGGCTGATTTCGCGATCTAGATTCAGCGCCGGTCCCACCGGCGCTTTCACGTATTGAAAGGGGAATTCCCGATGGATCTTCGTAAGCTGAAAACTCTGATCGACCTCGTTTCCGAATCCGGCATCTCCGAGCTGGAAGTCACGGAAGGCGAAGGCAAGGTGCGTATCGTCAAGAACGCGCCGCCGGTCTACGTGCAGCCGACGGCTGGGTATGCCCCGCAAGTCAGCGCGCCCGCTCCGTCGGTCGCGCTGCCGACCGAAGGCGCTGCCGCGCCGGCAGCAGGCGCCGCCGCCGCACCGGCCGCCCCGCAAGGCCACGTCGTGACGTCGCCGATGGTCGGCACGTTCTATCGCGCGCCGTCGCCGGGCGCGGACCCGTTCGTCCAGGTGGGCGACACGGTCAAGGAAGGCCAGACGATCTGCATCATCGAAGCGATGAAGCTGCTCAACGAGATCGAGTCGGACAAGGCCGGCGTGATCAAGGAAATCCTCGTCGAGAACGGCCAGGCCGTCGAATACGGCCAGCCGCTTTTCGTGATCGGCTAAGTCCGCCGCGCGGCCTGTCCGGCCGCGCGCCGCCGATGCTCGCCAGGCGCCGTTCGCGCGCCCCTCGAAGAGACGAATACTCGCTATGTTTGAAAAAATCCTCATTGCCAACCGCGGTGAAATCGCGCTGCGCATCCAGCGCGCGTGCCGCGAACTCGGCGTCAAGACGGTGGTCGTCTACTCGGAAGCCGACAAGGAAGCCAAGTACGTGCGCCTCGCGGACGAAGCCGTCTGTATCGGCCCGGCCCCGTCGAACCTGAGCTACCTGAACATGCCGGCGCTGATCAGCGCCGCGGAAGTCACCGATGCCGAGGCGATCCACCCCGGCTACGGCTTCCTGTCCGAGAACGCCGACTTCGCGGAACGCGTCGAGCAGTCGGGCTTCACGTTCATCGGCCCGCGCCCGGAAACGATCCGGATGATGGGCGACAAGGTCACCGCGAAGCAGACGATGATCAAGACCGGCGTGCCGTGCGTGCCGGGCTCGGAAGGCGCGTTGCCGGACGATCCGAAGGAGATCGTGAAGATTGCGCGCGCGATCGGCTATCCGGTCATCATCAAGGCAGCGGGCGGCGGCGGCGGGCGCGGGATGCGCGTCGTGCACACCGAAGCCGCGCTCGTGAACGCGGTCAACATGACCCGCGAGGAAGCCGGCCGTGCGTTCGGCAACCCGCAGGTGTACATGGAGAAGTTCCTCGAGAACCCGCGCCACATCGAAATCCAGGTGCTGTCGGACGCGCACAAGAACGCGATCTGGCTCGGCGAGCGCGACTGCTCGATGCAGCGCCGGCACCAGAAGGTGATCGAGGAAGCGCCGGCGCCCGGCATTCCGCGGCGCCTGATTGAGCGCATCGGCGACCGCTGTGCGGACGCGTGCAAGAAGATGGGCTATCTCGGCGCCGGCACGTTCGAATTCCTGTACGAGAACAACGAGTTCTACTTCATCGAGATGAACACGCGCGTGCAGGTCGAGCACCCGGTGTCGGAGATGATCACGGGCGTCGACATCGTGCAGGAACAGATCCGCATCGCGGCCGGCGAGAAGCTCGCGCTGCGCCAGCGCGACATCGAGTTCCGCGGACATGCGATCGAATGCCGGATCAACGCGGAAGATCCGTTCAAGTTCACGCCGTCGCCGGGCCGGATCACGTCGTGGCATACGCCGGGCGGCCCCGGCGTGCGCGTCGACTCGCATGCGTACAATGGCTATTTCGTACCGCCGAACTATGATTCGATGATCGGCAAGCTGATCACCTACGGCGCCACGCGCGACCAGGCGATCCGCCGGATGCGCATCGCGCTGTCGGAAATGGTCGTCGAAGGCATCCAGACCAACATCCCGCTGCACCGCGAGCTGATGATCGACTCGAAGTTCGTCGAAGGCGGCACCAGCATCCACTATCTCGAACACCGGCTCGCCCAGAAGCAGCAGGTCGCACCGGAAGAAGCGTAAGCATGAGCTATCGCGAACTCGTCGTCGAACTGGCCCGTGAGCATGCGGAGGCGCTGTCCGACGCGCTGCTCGACCTCGGCGCGCTGTCGGTGTCCGTCGAGGACGCCGACGCCGACACGCCCGACGAACAGCCGCTCTTCGGCGAGCCCGGCCTCGTTCCCGAACGCACCGCGTGGCAGCACTCGCGCGTGATCGCGCTGCTGTCGCCCGATCACGACCCGGCCGTGCTGCTCGCGGCGGCCGCGAACGAGATCGGCGTCGCCGACACGCCGACGTTCGACGTGCGCGAAGTCGAGGAACAGGACTGGGTGCGGCTCACGCAGTCGCAGTTCGAGCCGATTCCGATCGGCGAGCGGATCTGGGTCGTGCCGTCGTGGCACGACGCGCCCGACCCCGACGCGCTGATCCTCGAACTCGACCCCGGTCTCGCGTTCGGCACCGGCAGCCACCCGACCACGCGTCTGTGCATGGAATGGCTCGAACAGTCGGTGAAGCCCGGCCAGTCGGTGCTCGACTACGGCTGTGGCTCGGGCATTCTCGCGATCCTCGCGCGGAAATGCGGGGCGAACCCCGTGGTCGGCATCGACATCGATCCGCAAGCGGTCGAATCGGCGCGCCAGAACAGCGAACGCAACCATGCGGAAGTCACGTACGGGCTGCCCGATGCGTGCCCGGCCGGCGAATTCGACATCGTCGTCGCCAACATCCTGTCGAACCCGCTGAAACTGATGGCGTCGATGCTCGCATCGAAGGTGAAACCGGGCGGGCGCATCGCGCTGTCGGGCGTGCTCGCGCGCCAGGCGGACGAAGTCGCGGCCGTCTATGCGCGCTACGTCGACATCTCGGTCTGGCGCGAACACGAAGGTTGGGTATGCCTCGCCGGAACGCGGCGGGAAAGCCATTAGAATAGCGCTGTCCTTCACTCTGGCCAGCAGGCCGCCCGGCTCGACATGCTTCTTGCGACGCGCTGCCCTCATTGCGAAACCGTCTTCCGGCTGCAGCAGGAACAGCTCGCGCTGCATGACGGGCTCGTGCGTTGCGGACACTGTCAGCAGGTCTTCGACGCATCGCAGTCGCTCGTACCCGATCCGGCACCGCCGGAATCCGCGCTGACCGAAGCGGCGCCGGTCGAGCCGGCCGCCGCCAACCCGCAACACGACGCCGCGCCCGCGCGGCTCTTCACCACCGACGCACCGGTCGAACCGGCGGCCGGTTCCGATTACCAGCCGGAAGGCTGGGACATGTGGGCGCCGTGGCTCGATGCCGGCGTCGACCCGTCCCTGCAGCACAGTGTCGAGACCGTGCGCGCCGAGCCGCTGATCCCGCTTGCGCTGCCGTCGACGGAATCCGGTGTGGTTCACCTGTCCGGCACGCCGGCGCCGATCGCATCGCAGCCGGCCGAGTTGCACGCCGTCGCCGCGCGATCGGCCGGACCGGATGCAGTGCCGCCCGAAACCGACGAACCGCTCACGCCGCTCACCGAACCCGACCTGCGCGAACCGCGCTTCGTCGCGCCCGCGCCGTCGGTCGAACCCGCCGCAGCAGCGCCCGTCGAACCGGTCGGCAACGCGCGCTTCGCCGTGCCCGACGACGAGCACGCGCCACGCGAACCGCGCTTCGCGTTCAGGCCGGTGCAAGCCGAGCCCGGACTCGAACCGAAACCCGAACCCGACACCCGCGCCGAACGTGCCGCCGCACCGGCCGCAGCCGCCAGCGAACCGGGTGCCGAACCGGACGTACAACCGGCCGTCCAACCGGCCGTCCCCTTCCCCGCCGCACTGTCCGACGACGACCGCCCGCCCTTCGCCGTGACGCGCGAGCCGCGCGCGCAGCAGCGACGTGGAACGCTCGGCGGCTTTTTCGGCGGCCTCGTCGCGGCCGTGCTCGCGGTGCTGCTCGTCGCGCAGCTCGCGTGGTGGCAGCGCGAAACCGTGATGATCTACTGGCCCGTCACGCAGGGCTGGTTCCGGCAGGCGTGCGCGCCGCTCGGCTGCAAGGTGACGCCGCCGCGCGCGATCGACGGCCTGCGGCTCGACGCGGCCGACCTGCGCCAGATCGACGGCCCGCGCGTGCTGGAGTTGAAGGTGCCGCTGACGAACCGCTACCGCGTCGCGCTCGCCTACCCGTCGCTCGAGCTGACGCTGCTCGACGACACGAATCACGTGACCGTGCGCCGCGTGCTCGCGCCGCGCGACTACGTGCGCCCGGGCATGCCGATCGACGCCGGGCTGCCGCCCGGCACGACGCAGACGATGGTCGTCCGTCTCGACACGAACGGCGCGCCCGCCTCGAATTTCCGCGTCCAGATCTTCTATCCGTGACGCCCCGCGGCGCGCGCATGCGCGCCGTCTCAACCCGCGCGCCGCTGCGGCGCGCTATTTCGGAGCACGAACATGAGCAAAGTTACGCTGGGTGGCAACCCGATCGATCTCGCCGGCACGTTCCCGGCCGTCGGCTCGCAAGCCCCCGACTTCAAGCTGGTCGGCAAGGACCTCGCCGACCTGTCGCTCGCCAGCTTCGCCGGCAAGCGCAAGGTACTGAACATCGTCCCGAGCCTCGATACGCCCACCTGCGCGACGTCGACCCGCAAGTTCAACGAAGCCGCGTCGTCGCTCGACAACACCGTCGTGGTGGTCGTGTCCGGCGACCTGCCGTTCGCCGCCACGCGCTTCTGCACGACCGAAGGCCTCGCGAACGTCGTGACGGCTTCGACGTTCCGCGGCGGCCGCGCGTTCGCGAACGCATACGGCGTCGACGTGACGAGCGGCCCGCTGAACGGCCTGACGGCCCGCGCGGTCGTCGTGCTCGACGCGCAGGACAAGGTGCTCCACGCGGAACTCGTCGGCGAGATCAAGGACGAGCCGAACTACGACGCAGCGCTCGCCGCACTGAAGTAACCCGCAGCCGCCCGGCCCTGCCGCGCGAGGCCCGACAGCCTGCGCGCGCCGGCCGGGCAGCCGCCTCCCTTTGCTCTCTACAGGAACGCACGCCTTGACTACGCTGATTTGCGGCTCGCTCGCCTACGACAACATCATGACCTTCGAAGGCCGGTTTCGCGAGCACATCCTGCCCGACCAGGTTCACCTTCTGAACGTGAGCTTCCTCGTGCCGACGATGCGTCGCGAATTCGGCGGTTGCGCGGGGAACATCGCCTACGCGCTGCACATGCTCGGCGGCGACGCGCGCATCATGGCGACGGTCGGCGCGAACGACGCCGATCGCTATCTCGAGCGTCTCGACAGCCTCGGCCTGTCGAAGGCCAGCATACGCGTGGTGCCCGAAACGCACACCGCGCAGGCGATGATCACGACCGATCTCGAGAACAACCAGATCACCGCATTCCACCCGGGCGCGATGATGCAGTCGCACCTGAACCGCGCGGACGAAGTGTCGGGCGTGAAGCTCGGCATCGTCGCGCCGGACGGCTTCGACGGGATGGTCCAGCACGCCGAGCAATTCGCGAAGGCCGGCATCCCGTTCATCTTCGATCCGGGCCAGGGCCTGCCGCTGTTCGACGGTGCGACGCTGCGCCGCATCATTGAACTCGCCACCTTCGTTGCGGTCAACGACTACGAGGGCAAGCTCGTCAGCGACAAGACGGGCTGGTCCGAACAGGAAATCGCTAGCCGGGTTCAGGCGTTGATCATCACGCGCGGCGAGCGCGGCGCCACCATTCTTCACAAAAACGGCGAAGAACAGATTCCGGTCGTGCAAGCCGAGCGTGTCGTCGATCCGACCGGCTGCGGCGACGCCTTCCGGGGCGGCCTGCTGTACGGCATCGAGAATGGCCTCGACTGGGCAACCACGGGCCGCCTCGCGAGCCTGATGGGCTCGATCAAGATCGCCCACCAGGGGCCTCAAACTTACGCACTGACGCGCGCCGAAATCGACGCGCGCTTCGAGGCTGCCTTCGGGTACAGTCTCAAATGAATATTGTGGGAGAGCAAAGATGTTGACCAAGAAAACCCTCACGCTCGCTGCCATGCTGACGGCCACGCTGACGCTCGCCGGCTGCTTCACGGCGCCGGGCTCGGCAGATGTCTATAGCGTCGGCCAGGCGCAGCGCGAGCAAACCGTGCGCATGGGCACCGTCGAAAGCGTCCGTGCGGTGCGCATCCAGTCCGATGGCGGCGGCAGCGCGATCGGCACGCTCGGCGGCGGCGCGCTCGGCGCAGTCGCGGGCAGCGCGATCGGCGGCGGCAAGGGATCGATCCTGACGGCCATCGCGGGCGGTCTCGTCGGCGCGGTCGCAGGCAACGCGGTCGGCGAAAACCTCAGCACGGCGAACGGTGTCGAAATCACCGTGCGCCTCGACAACGGCGACCTGCGCTCGATCACGCAGGCAGCGAGCGGCGAAGTGTTCCGCGCCGGCGAACGGGTGCGACTGCTGTCGAGCGGCGGCGTCACGCGCGTCACGCACTAACGAGCATCCTCAGCGCGCGGCGCAAGCCGCGGTCGAACGCATGTGCGAAGCTGCACATGCGTTTTTTTTCGTCCGTGCCCGGCAGCCGGCCGGCCCATCGATGCAGGCGGACGAAAAAAATCCCGCCACCTGAACCAGATGGCGGGATCGATTGAGTAGCGCTACTCAACCCGCGGACACCGCGTGAGTGTCCGGGTAGTGCTGGTCAGCCGCGATTACGGACGGCTGCCGGTCGGGAACGGCCATGCCGCTGCCGGGTTGAGCGCGGTCTTCACGCCCGATGCCGGCGCGACCGATGCGGTCGACGCGGTGGTTGCCGGTGCAGCCTTCTTCACGACGGCCTTCTTCGGAGCAGCAGCCTTCTTCGGTGCAGCGGCCTTCTTCGCCGGTGCGGCAGCCTTCGGAGCAGCGGCAGCCTTCGGTGCAGCAGCGGCCTTCGGTGCAGCGGCAGCCTTCTTCGCAGGGGCAGCCTTCTTGGCAGGCGCAGCCTTCTTCGCAGCAGCCTTCTTCGCAGGCGCAGCCTTCTTGGCGGCAGCCTTCTTCGCCGGCGCGGCCTTCTTGGCAGCAGCCTTCTTCGCCGGTGCTGCCTTCTTCGCAGCAACCTTCTTCACCGCGACTTTCTTGGCTGCAACCTTCTTCGCAGCGGCCTTCTTCGCCGGTGCTGCCTTCTTCGCGGCAACCTTCTTCACCGCGACTTTCTTCGCAGCAACCTTCTTCGTTGCGACCTTCTTTGCCGCGACCTTCTTCGCAGCAGCCTTCTTCGCCGGTGCTGCCTTCTTCGCGGCAACCTTCTTCACCGCGACCTTCTTCGCAGCAACCTTCTTCACCGCAGCGGCCTTCTTCGCCGGAGCAGCAGCCTTCTTCGCAACGGTCTTCTTGGCAGCAACCTTCTTAGCAGCCGGTTTCTTCTTGGCAGTAGCCATGTTGTTCTCCTTCAGGTTCAGATGAGAGTCAGTTCAAACTACACCCTTCGTCAAAACCCGCTTCCCGCGGACGCTGTTCAGGACGTGCGCTTCGAAGCGGGCTATTCATCGGCGTACGCGGATACCACGCGCTTACGCTAATGAATACGGTATGGCGCGCGTGACCCCATGGCCTCGCGCGCCAAATCAAGTCGGTAGCCGGCGCGCCTCGCGCCGCCACCCCTAATCGCTTGATCAAGCGGACCGCCACACGGCCGTCCGCTTTTTCCGGAGGGAAGTTTGCCCATCCCACTGAAGGGTTCGCAAAGTGCCGATCATGTCGTTGGGCCGTTAAGGCACCGGGCATGCTTTGCATCAGGCGTTCTTGCTCCTAAACCTTGGGCCGGGGCCGAGAGGCCGCCGGCTGCTCACATCATGTGACGGGTTCGCTGCTGCGGGTTATTCCCAGGACAGCGCGCCGCCCGTCTGATACTCGATCACACGCGTCTCGAAGAAGTTGCGTTCCTTCTTCAGGTCGATCATCTCGCTCATCCACGGGAACGGGTTTTCCTCGTTCGGGAACAGCGGGTCGAGGCCGATCTGCTGGCAACGGCGGTTGCTGATGAAGCGCAGATAGCTCTTGAACATCGACGCGTTCAGACCCAGCACGCCGCGCGGCATCGTGTCCTCGGCGTAGCGGTATTCGAGTTCGACAGCCTGCTTGAACAGCTCGCGGATCTCGGCGCGGAATTCCGCGGTCCAGAGATGCGGGTTCTCGAGCTTGATCTGGTTGATCAGGTCGATGCCGAAATTGCAGTGCATCGACTCGTCACGCAGGATGTACTGATATTGCTCTGCAGCACCCGTCATCTTGTTCTGGCGGCCGAGCGCGAGAATCTGCGTGAAGCCGACATAGAAGAACAGGCCTTCCATGATGCAGGCGAACACGATCAGCGACTTCAGCAGCTTCTGATCCGCTTCGAGCGTGCCGGTCTTGAAGGCCGGGTCCGTCAGCGTGTGGATGAACGGGATCAGGAATTCGTCCTTCGCGCGGATCGACGTGACCTCGTGGTACGCGTTGAAGATCTCGCCTTCGTCGAGACCGAGCGATTCGACGATGTATTGGTACGCGTGCGTGTGGATCGCCTCTTCGAACGCCTGGCGCAGCAGGAACTGCCGGCACTCGGGCGCCGTGATGTGGCGGTACGTGCCGAGCACGATGTTGTTCGCGGCGAGCGAATCGGCCGTCACGAAGAAGCCGAGGTTGCGCTTGACGATGCGGCGCTCGTCCTCGGTCAGACCGTTCGGATCCTTCCACAGGGCGATGTCGCGGGACATGTTGATTTCCTGCGGCATCCAGTGGTTCGCGCAACCCGCCAGATACTTTTCCCACGCCCACTTGTACTTGAACGGCACCAGCTGATTGACGTCAGTCTGGCCGTTGATGATGCGCTTGTCTGCAACGTTGACCCGCGCCTCCGAACCGCCGGCGGGAACAGCCGATGCTTGCGGCGGCACCGCAAGATCGCCTTCGAAAATGTCGCGGACCTGATGGGCGGCAGGCGTTGCAGCCTGCATTCCGACAGCCATCCCTGCGGAGGTGCGCAACGCGTTTTGCTGCGCTCCGCTCGCGGGGGTTACGGCAGTCTTCTCGTCATCCCAGTTGAGCATAAATTCTCACCATCAATTTAGAACGGTTTGTACCATCTTTTCCTGAGCGATAAAAGGGCTCGCTCACGAAAAATCCTTTTTTCGATTCGCGTTGCGACCTCGATACAACACTTTGAGCAACGCATCGTCGTTCATGCAGCGCGCGACGTGTGTCGCACGTGTATCGCGAGGTGCGCTCGACGCATCGAACGCTGATCGAAACGCGACGTCGTCGGGGATGTTTCGATCGCTTGTCACTGCCTGCAACGCGAGTGCCGCGTTACAGATTCCTTATCATTTTTTTAGTTGAGAGCGGCGCACACTTCAACCTCGATCGGTTGTCGTGCGCGCCGCCCGAACCTTCTTCAGGTCATGCGCGCCGCGTTACTGGCACGCTTCGCACTCGTCGAAGCCGGGATCGCCCGGGCGCATCGTGCATACCGGACCGTCCGCTTCGACCGGTGCGAGTGCCGGTGCCGCGTCGACTGCGCCCGACGACGACGCTGCGCCGCCCGCTGCACCGAAGCCGCCTGCCGCGCCTTGCGCGCCGCCGCTGCTCGAGCCGCCGCTCGTCGGCACTGCGTTCAGCGCGCCGTGTGCAACCGTCGACTTCTCGACGTGCGTCGCCGCCATCGTGCGGAGGTAGTAGGTCGTCTTCAGACCGCGCAGCCACGCGAGCTTGTAGACCTCGTCGAGCTTCTTGCCCGACGCGCCGCCCATGTAGATGTTCAGCGACTGCGCCTGGTCGATCCACTTCTGGCGACGCGATGCCGCTTCGACCAGCCACGTCGGGTCGACTTCGAACGCGGTCGCGTAGATCGCGCGCAGGTCGGCCGGGATGCGGTCGATGCGCGACAGCATGCCGTCGAAGTACTTCAGGTCGGCGACCATCACTTCGTCCCACAGGCCGCGTTCCTTCAGGTCGCGGACGAGGTACTCGTTGACCACCGTGAATTCGCCCGACAGGTTCGACTTCACGTACAGGTTCTGGAAGGTCGGCTCGATGCACGCCGACACGCCGATGATGTTCGAGATCGTCGCCGTCGGCGCGATCGCGACGCAGTTCGAGTTGCGCATGCCGTGCGCGGCGATCCGCGAACGCAGCGTCGTCCAGTCGAGCGACTCGGACGTGTCGACCTCGACGTAGCCGCCGCGCGCTTCCGTCAGCAGCTTCAGCGTGTCTTGCGGGAGGATGCCGCGATCCCACAGCGAGCCGCGGTAGCTCGAGTAGCGGCCGCGTTCCTCGGCCAGCTCGGTCGACGCGTAGTACGCGTAGTAGCAGACCGCTTCCATCGAACGATCGGCGAACTCGACCGCCGCTTCCGACGCGTACGGCGTGCGCAGCAGGTGCAGGCAGTCCTGGAAGCCCATGATGCCCATGCCGACCGGACGGTGCTTCAGGTTCGAGTTACGCGCCTTCGGCACCGCGTAGTAGTTGATGTCGATCACGTTGTCGAGCATGCGCATCGCGACGCTGATCGTGCGCTTCAGCTTGTCGTGGTCGAGCGCGTAGCTGCCGTCGGCCTGCTTCACCAGGTGGGCGACGAGGTTCACGGAGCCGAGGTTGCACACCGCGATTTCGGTGTCGCTCGTGTTCAGCGTGATTTCCGTGCACAGGTTCGACGAGTGGACGACGCCGACGTGCTGCTGCGGTGAGCGCACGTTGCACGGATCCTTGAACGTGATCCACGGGTGGCCCGTCTCGAACAGCATGCCGAGCATCTTGCGCCAGAGCTGCTGCGCCGGGATCTTCTTGAACAGCTTGATCTCGCCGCGCGCAACCTTGTCTTCGTAAGCCGTGTAAGCCGCCTCGAACTCCGCGCCGAACTTGTCGTGCAGGTCCGGGCAGGTCGACGGCGAGAACAGCGTCCAGTCGGCGCCTTCCATCACGCGCTTCATGAACAGGTCGGGAATCCAGTTCGCCGTGTTCATGTCGTGCGTACGGCGGCGATCGTCGCCGGTGTTCTTGCGCAGCTCGAGGAACTCCTCGATGTCGAGGTGCCACGATTCGAGGTACGCGCACACCGCGCCCTTGCGCTTGCCGCCCTGGTTGACCGCGACGGCCGTGTCGTTGACGACCTTCAGGAACGGGACCACGCCTTGCGACTTGCCGTTCGTGCCCTTGATATGCGAGCCGAGTGCGCGCACGCGGGTCCAGTCGTTGCCGAGACCGCCGGCGAACTTCGACAGCAGCGCGTTTTCCTTCAGCGCTTCATAGATGCCGTCGAGGTCGTCCGCGACCGTCGTCAGGTAGCACGACGACAGCTGCGAGCGGTGCGTGCCCGAGTTGAACAGCGTCGGCGTCGAGCTCATGAAGTCGAAGCTCGACAGCACGTTGTAGAACTCGATCGCGCGCGTTTCGCGGTCGATCTCGTTCAGCGACAGGCCCATCGCGACACGCATGAAGAATGCCTGCGGCATTTCGATGCGGCTGCCGTCGACGTGCAGGAAGTAGCGGTCGTACAGCGTCTGCAGGCCGAGGTAGCCGAACTGCAGGTCGCGGTTCGCGTCGAGCGCTTCGCCCAGACGCTTCAGGTCGAACTGAAGCAGCTTGTCGTCGAGCAGGCCGGCGTCGACGCCGCGCTTCAGGAACTGCGGGAAGTATTCCGCGTAGCGGGCCGACATCTCGGCCTGGACCACTTCCTCGCCGAGGATCTCGCGACGGATCGTGTGCAGCAGGATGCGGGCCGTGACCTGGCTGTATGCCGGATCCTTTTCGATCATCGTGCGCGCAGCGAGGATCGCCGAGTCGTAGACCTGGCTCATCGGCACGCCGTCGTACAGGTTCTTCACCGTTTCCGCGACGATCGGGTCAGGGTTAACCGCAGCGCCGAGACCGTCGCATGCGGACACGATCAGCGCGCGCAGTGCGTTCAGGTCGAGCGGGCGCGTGACGCCGTTGTCGACGACGTTGATGCCGGTGCTCGACTCGCCGCCCGCTGCCGCTGCTTCCTCGCCCGCATGCTGGCGCTCGAGGTGACGCTTCTCGCGATACAGCACGTACGCACGCGCGACGTTGTGCTCGCCGCCGCGCATCAGCGCGAGTTCGACCTGGTCCTGGATGTCTTCGATATGGAACGTACCGCCGTTCGGACGGCTGCGCACGAGCGCGCGCACGACGTTGTGCGTGAGCTGCTCGACGAGTTCGCGTACGCGTGCCGATGCCGCGCCCTGCCCGCCATTGACGGCCAGGAAAGCCTTGGTCACCGCAATCGCGATCTTCGAAGGCTCGAACGACACCACGCTGCCGTTGCGGCGGATCACCTTGTAGTCGGCGAACGTGGCCTGCGGCGCGAGCGCCTGCGCGCCCTGTTCGGTCCCGCCGAGCGGACGGCTCGAGGCGCTCTCGTACTGGGACGTCGCGTTGTCGGTGGTTTGCATGTGCAAAGCTCCTGGTGTTGGATGGTGCGGAGAGAACCGCGGATTAAAACGAACGCTGCGCTATCGGATGCGCGAGCGGTAAGAGGCGAGCGATGCGTCGGGGAAGCCGGTTCGGTCGATGCGCGACAACCGATCCGGTCGTGTGCTTCGTCATGTGTACGCTGCCCCGTCGAAGTTCGCTGCGCTTGATTGCGACGCCCGGACCGCCCGGCCTGGCGCGCCGCACTGAGAACCCTGGCCGCCGGCGTTGCCCGCCGGCCGGTGCCGCTCGGGTTTCCCCTGCGACACACACTATATCTAGTACAGAACCGCTCAACTGGCACCAAGTATAGTGGACATTCCGGCGACATCAAAACGGAGAATTTTCGCCGGAGGTATTGACATCAACCCGGCCGCCCGGACGGGCAGACGCGACAAGGCATTGGTCGGAAAAAAAAATTTCGCCCGCTCAAAAACCCTGCGATCAGTGCTGACAGAAAGGAAAGTATTCGGCGGAAAACCCGGCATCGCTCGCGAAGCGTTGCCAATCGAAGTGCGGACCCGGGTCGGTCTTGCGGCCCGGCGCGACGTCGGAATGCCCGGCCACCGCATCGATCGGGTAGCGCGCGGCGAGCGTGCGTGCGAGCACCCCGAGCGTCGCGTACTGCGCCGCGTCGAACGGCACGTCGTCCGCACCTTCGAGTTCGATGCCGATCGAGAAGTCGTTGCAGCGCGGCCGGCCGAAGAACTCGGACGCGCCCGCATGCCATGCACGCTCGTCGCACGACACGAACTGCACGAGTTCGCCGTCGCGGCGGATCAGGAAGTGCGCGGACACGCGCACGTCGCGCAGGTGACGCTGGTAATAGGGGTGCGTATCGCAATCGAGGCGATTCAGGAACAGCGCCTCGATCGCATCGCCGCCGAACTCGCCGGGCGGCAGGCTGATGTTGTGGACGACGACGAGCGTCGGCACCGCGCCCGCGGGCCGAGCCTCGAAATTCGGCGACGGCGCGTGGCGCGCTTCGCGCACCCAGCCGTTCGCGTCGACCGACAGCAGCGCTGCGTCGCTCATCGGGCGTCGTGGCCGCTCGCGTGTGCGCCGTGGCGCTGCGCGTGCTCGGTGCTGCAGAAGTATTCGCCGCCCGCGGCGACGGCGTCGCCCTGCGGCGTATGCACGCCGCATTCGGCGCAACGCACCATCGGTTCGGGCAGCGAGCGCGCGTCGCCGTTCGGGCGTGCCGCCCCGGCGCCAGGACCCGGTGCGCCGTCGTTGCCGCCACCGCGGCCGGCGCGCGCCTGCGCGTGCTCCTGGGCCTGGCGCAGCTTGCGCGTGAGCCACGAACCCGCGAAGAAGAGAAGAATCAGGAGGAGAATCTGTCGCATCGGAAACCTGCGTTCAAACCACGGAGCGGTGCAGCAGCACCTCGAAAACGAACCGGCTGCCGACATACGCGAGCAGCAGCGCGGCAAACGACACGAGCACCCAGCGCGCGGCGCCGCGCCCGCGCCAGCCCGACGTCTTGTGGGCGACCAGCAGGCCGCCGAACATCAGCCACGACAGCACCGCGAACACGGTCTTGTGATCGAGCCGCAGCGCGCGTGCATCGACCTGCTCGCTGAACAGGATCCCCGACGCGAGCGTCAGCGTCAGCAGCACGAAGCCGGCGCCGATCAGGCGGAACAGCAGCTTCTCGAGCGTGAGCAGCGGCGGCAGCGTTTCGAGCCAGCTCGCGATCCAGCCGGTCGAGCCGTCGCGCCCGCCGCTCCTCAGCGACTGCAGGCGCCGCTCGACCATCAGCATCAGGACCGCGTGCAGCGCGGCGATCGCGAAAAGGCCGTACGCGATGTTCGCGATCAGGAAGTGCATCTTGAACAGCGGCGCTGCGGCATAAGGCAGCACCCGCACGCCGCCGAACACGAGCGGCAGCAGCGACGCGCCGCACGCGAGCGGCAGCACGAGCAAGCGCAGGCTGTCGAGCGGGAAGAAGAAGCTCTCGATCCAGTAGATGCCGGCGCCGAGCCAGAACATCGCGGACAGCGCGAACGCGAAGCCGAAGACCATCGCGTCGTGCGGGAAGATCGTCGTGTGCAGCAGCACGCCGTGCGCGACGAGCGCCGCGAACAGCAGCGCGCGGCCGGCGCCGCTCATTCCCGACGCGGCGGACGCCGGCACCGGCACGGCCGGCACGCTCGCGACGAGCGGCGTCGCACCCTGGCGGTGCGTGCGCCAGCCTGCGACGGCGAGGCCGCCGTACAGGAATGCGGTGAGGGCATACAGTACAATATCCATGTTCGAAGTTTACACTAGGCCCCCTTCCCGCGACGGCTCCCTTTTGTACGGTTCCGTTGCGCCTTCGGGCCCCACTGTCCATCGCTCCCCATGCTCGACAATCTCACTCAACGGATGGCGCGCGTCGTCAAGACGCTGCGCGGCGAGGCCCGGCTTACCGAGGCGAACACCCAGGAGATGCTCCGCGAGGTGCGTCTCGCGCTGCTGGAAGCCGACGTCGCGCTGCCGGTCGTCCGCGAATTCATCGCCAAGGTCAAGGAAAAGGCGCTCGGCGAGGAAGTGATCAGCAGCCTGTCGCCGGGCCAGGCGCTCGTCGGCGTGGTCCAGAAGGAACTGACCGCCGTGATCGGCGGCGACTACGAAGGCAAGGCCGCCGAGCTGAACCTCGCGGTCACGCCGCCCGCCGTGATCCTGATGGCCGGCCTGCAGGGCGCCGGCAAGACCACGACCGCCGGCAAGCTCGCGAAACTCTTGCGCGAGAAGTACAAGAAGAAGGTGCTGACGGTGTCGTGCGACGTGTATCGCCCGGCCGCCATCATGCAGCTGAAAACGGTGAGCGAACAGGTCGGCGCCGATTTCTTCCCGTCGACGCCGGACCAGAAGCCCGTCGACATCGCACTCGCGGCCGTCGACTGGGCGAAGCGCCACTACCATGACGTGCTGATCGTCGACACGGCCGGCCGCCTCGGTATCGACGAGGCGATGATGCAGGAAATCGCCGCGCTGCACGGCACGCTGAAGCCGGCCGAAACGCTGTTCGTCGTCGACGCGATGCTCGGCCAGGACGCGGTCAACACCGCGAAGGCGTTCAACGACACGCTGCCGCTCACCGGCGTCGTGCTGACCAAGCTCGACGGCGATTCGCGCGGCGGTGCCGCGCTGTCGGTGCGCCACATCACGGGCAAGCCGATCAAGTTCGTCGGCGTCGCCGAGAAGCTCGACGGCCTCGAGGTGTTCCACCCGGACCGGATGGCGAACCGGATCCTCGGCATGGGCGACATCCTCGCGCTCGTCGAGGAAGCGCAGCGCGGCGTCGACGTGCAGGCCGCGCAGAAGCTCGCCGACAAGGTCAAGAAAGGCGGCGACTTCGACCTGAACGATTTCCGCGCGCAGATCTCGCAGATGAAGAACATGGGCGGCCTGTCGTCGCTGATGGACAAGCTGCCCGCGCAGTTCCAGCAGGCGGCGGCCGGCGCCGACATGGGCCAGGCCGAGAAGTCGATCCGCCGGATGGAAGGCATCATCAGCTCGATGACGCCCGCCGAGCGCGCCAAACCCGAAATCATCAAGGCGACGCGCAAGCGCCGCATTGCAGCCGGCGCGGGCGTGCCGGTGCAGGAAGTCAACCGGATGCTGAACCAGTACGACCAGATGCGTACGATGATGAAGAAGCTGAAGGGCGGCAACATGCAGAAGATGATGCGCGGCCTGAAGGGCATGATGCCCGGCATGCGCTGATTCCGCCCGTCGGCCGGCGCGCGGGTTTTTGCCGTAGCGCGCGCCAGCCGTTCTGCTTCATTCTTATTTGTATACCGACTGCCCGCCAGAACTCATGAACCGCGAAGAAGCCCTCCACATTTTCGAACACTCCGAAGAGATCGTCTCGGCGGACGCCGTCAACGCGTCGATCGCCCGGATGGCCGAAGCGATCCGCGCCGAGATCGGCGACGCGTTCCCGCTCGTCCTCTCGGTGATGGGCGGCGCCGCGGTGTTTACCGGGATGCTGCTGCCGCATCTCGATTTCCCGCTGGAATTCGACTACATCCACCTGACCCGCTACCGCAACACGACGCAGGGCAGCCCGGAGATGCACTGGCGCGTCGCGCCGCGCGAATCGGTGAAGGACCGCATCGTGCTCGTGCTCGACGACATCCTCGACGAAGGCGAGACGATGGCCGCGATCCGCGACCGCATCCTCGACATGGGCGCGAAGCGCTTCATGTCCGCCGTGCTGTGCGAGAAGACGCTCACGAAAGCGAAACCGCTGCATCCCGACTTCTGCGGCTTCTCGGTGCCCGACCGCTACGTGTTCGGCTGCGGGATGGACGCCAAGGGCTACTGGCGCAACCTGCCGACGATCCGTGCGCTGACCGCGAACGTCTGATCGCCGCCCTGCCCGCTATATAAATGGAAAGCGGCGCTCCGGTTGCCCGGAGCGCCGCTTTTTTTCGTCGGTACGCACCGACGCGTTACATCTGCAGCTGGTGCACGAACGCCTTGATGCCGGCGAGCAGCATCTCGACCGAGATCGCGACGAGCACGAGACCCATCAGCCGCTCGAACGCGGCGACGGTCCGCTCGCCGAGCCACTGCTGGATCCGTTCGGCCAGCACCAGCGTGATCGCGCAGACGATCATCGTGACCGTCAGCGCGCCGACCCACTCGAACATCTTGCCCGGCGCCTGCGACGTCAGCAGCATCACCGTCGCGAGCGCGGACGGCCCGGCCAGCGCGGGAATCGCGAGCGGCACGATGAACGGTTCACCGCCTGCGCGCGGATCGCTGCCGAGCGCGCCGTCCGGATGCGGGAAGATCATCCGCAGCGCGATCAGGAACAGCACGATCCCGCCGCCGAGCCGCAGCGACAGGTCGGTGAGGTTCATCATCCGCAGGAAGCGGTCGCCGACCACCATGAAGAACAGCAGGATCACGAACGCGATCCCGACTTCACGCAGGATCAGCTTCACGCGCCGCTCGCGCGGCACGTCCCGCATCGCCGTGATGAACAGCGGGATGTTGCCGAGCGGATCCGTGATCAGCACGAGGAGCACGGTGGCCGACAGGAAGGTGTATTCCACCGTGTCCTCCGGTCGAAGCGCTTAGCGCGCGAGCGCGGCGCGGATCTTCTCCGTCACCGTCGCCGCGGCCGCGTCGGCCGGCAGCAGCGTCGCCTCGGCGTCGCGGCGGCCCTGATACTCGATCTTGCCTTCCTTCAGGCCGCGCTCGCCGATCACCAGGCGATGCGGCACGCCGATCAATTCCCAGTCGGCAAACATCACGCCCGGGCGCTCGCCGCGATCGTCGAGGATCACGTCGATGCCGGCCGCGGCCAGTTCCGCGTACAGCTTGTCGGCGGCCTCGCGGACCATGTCGCTGCGATCGTAGCCCATCGGGCACAGCACGACTTCGAACGGCGCGATCGACTCGGGCCAGATGATGCCGCGCTCGTCGAAGTTCTGTTCGATCGCCGCGCCGAGAATGCGCGTGACGCCGACGCCGTAGCAGCCCATCAGCATCGGCTGCGGCTTGCCCGACTCGTCGAGGAAGGTCGCGCCCATCGCTTCCGAGTACTTCGTGCCGAGCTGGAACACGTGGCCGACTTCGATGCCGCGGCAGATGTCGATCTCACCCTTGCCGTCCGGCGACGGATCGCCCTTCTTCACGTTGCGCACGTCGGCGACGTCCGGCTCCGGCAGGTCGCGGCCCCAGTTCACGCCCGCGATGTGATAGTCGACCTCGTTCGCGCCGACGACGAAATCGCTCATGTTCGCGACCGTGCGATCGGCGATCACCTTCACCGGCTTCTTCGTGCCGACCGGGCCGAGGTAGCCCGGCGGCGTGCCGAACCACTCGACGATTTCCTGCTCGGTCGCGAAGCGGTGGTTCTTCAGCCCCGGCAGCTTCGACACCTTGATCTCGTTCAGGTCGTGGTCGCCGCGCAGCATCACGAGCCAGATGGTCGGCTCGGCGCCTTCGTTGTCGGTGGCGAGCACGATCGACTTGATCGTGCGCTCGAGCGGGATCGACAGCAGTTCGGCAACGGCCTCGCACTTCGCCTTGCCGGGCGTCGCGACCTTTTCCATCGCTTCGGCAGGTGCCGCGCGTTCGGCGATCAGCGGCAGCGCTTCGGCCGCTTCGACGTTCGCCGCGAAGTCGGACGTCGGGCAGTAGGCGATCGCATCCTCGCCGGTATCGGCGATCACGTGGAACTCGTGCGAGAAGTTGCCGCCGATCGAGCCGCTGTCGGCCGCAACCGCGCGGAACTCGAGGCCGAGGCGCGTGAAGATGCGCACGTATGCGTCGTACATCTTGCGATACGACTCGTTCAGGCCGGCCGCGTCCTTGTCGAACGAGTACGCGTCCTTCATGATGAACTCGCGGCCGCGCATCACGCCGAAGCGCGGACGGATCTCGTCGCGGAACTTCGTCTGGATCTGGTAGAAGTTCACCGGCATCTGCCGGTAGCTCTTGATCTGGTTGCGCGCGATGTCGGTGATGACTTCCTCGTGCGTCGGCCCGATCACGAAGTCGTTGTCCTTGCGGTCCTTGAAGCGCAGCAGCTCGGGGCCGTACTGCTCCCAGCGGCCCGATTCCTGCCACAGCTCGGCCGGTTGCAC
This sequence comes from Burkholderia sp. BCC1996, assembly GCF_905339955.1. Taxonomy (NCBI): domain Bacteria; kingdom Pseudomonadati; phylum Pseudomonadota; class Betaproteobacteria; order Burkholderiales; family Burkholderiaceae; genus Burkholderia; species Burkholderia sp. BCC1996. The sequence goes on along the minus strand of NZ_CAJPHM010000006.1, from coordinate 45,802 downwards.
GGCCGGCATCAGCAGCTCGATGGCGCCTGCCCGGTTCATTTCCTCGCGCACGATCGCCTCGACCTTGCGAATCGAACGCAGGCCGACCGGCAGGTAGTTGTAGATGCCGCCGGCGACGCGACGGATCATGCCGGCGCGCACCATCAGCTTGTGGCTGACGATCTCTGCGTCGGCCGGTGCTTCTTTGAGGGTGCCGATAAAGAAACGGGAAGCTTTCATGCGGACGGTTCCAAATACGGCGCCCCCAGGCGGGGCGCCCGAAAAAGTTTCAAGGTGAAAAAGCTGCGCGCGACGAACGACGATGGCGCAGATGACTTAGCAGACAAATCAGGGACAATTCAGCCGGTGTACCCCGCGCGGTTTCGCTCCGTCACGGTGCGCAGCGCCCGTTATCTGTTTATAATCAAAGCAATTTTAAAGGATTCGAAGGTGGTTGTATGCTGGATCGTGAAGGCTTTCGCCCGAACGTCGGCATCATCCTCTTGAACGCGCGCAACGAGGTGTTTTGGGGCAAGCGGCTCCGCGAGCATTCCTGGCAGTTTCCTCAAGGTGGGATCAAGTACGGCGAGACCCCCATGCAGGCGATGTACCGGGAACTGCACGAGGAGACGGGCCTGCACCCGGAACACGTCAAGATAATCGGCCGCACTCGCGACTGGTTGCGTTACGAGGTGCCTGACAAGTTCATCAAACGCGAAGTACGCGGACATTACCGCGGCCAGAAGCAGATCTGGTTCCTTCTGCGGATGGTCGGACGCGATTGCGACATTTGCTTGCGCGCGACCGACCACCCGGAGTTCGATGCGTGGCGCTGGAACGAGTACTGGGTGCCGCTCGATGCGGTGATCGAGTTCAAGCGGGATGTCTATCAGTTGGCGCTGACGGAACTGTCGCGCTTCCTGCGCCGCCCGGCGCAGCGAGCCGAAAAGCCGCGTGGGCCGCGTCTGTCGCGCTATCCGCGCGTCATCGGCGCGCAGGCCCAGCAGACGCTGACGATTGTCGACACATCGGTGGTCTGTTCGGAGATCGAAGTGGAGGCGAGCACGCTCGACGAGATGCCGCCCCGCGTGATCGTCGGCAAATGACGAGTCGGACTGCATGACCGGGCGCGACCTTGGTGTCGCGCCCTTTTTTTACGAGGAATGCATATTGAAAGCGATTGCTCTCGCGCTCGCATCGATCGTCGCGGCGGCCACGCTGGCCGGTTGCGCGAATTCGAAGACGCCGACCAACAAGGATGACAGCGAGTTCGTGTACCTGCTGGACCGCCAGGGCAACTGGAAGGAAAACCCGGTCGACACGCTGCCGCCGCTGCCGCAAGCGGGCGATCTGCTGCCGTTCAACGTGTCGCAGAACACGCCGCTCAAGTTCTCCGTCGATGCGAAGTCGCTCGCGGTCGGCAGCGACGGCGTCGTGCGCTACGCAGTCGTCATCACGAGCCCGGCCGGCGCGCGCAACGTGAACTACGAAGGCATCCGCTGCGACACCTACGAATGGCGTCAGTATGCAGGCCTGAATTCGGATCACGACGGCTGGGACCGCACGGTCGAGAACGACTGGCGTCGCATCGAGAACGGCGAGCTGAACGCGTACCACTCGGCGCTGTACCAGGACTATTTCTGCGCGAACAAGATGCCGCAGGGCACGACCCAGCAGATCCTCGAGAACATCAAGTTCCATCGCACCGCGATGAGCCAGCTGCGCTGACCACGCAACCGAGGCCGGCTACCCGGCCTCGTTTCGCTTCGTCACAACAAAAAGCCCGCGCAATGCGGGCTTTTTGCTGTCTCGCGGCGCCTGGCCGAACGGTCACACGAGCACGAGGTTGTCGCGGTGAATCAGCTCCGGCTCCAGCATGTAGCCGAGCACCGTCTCGATCTCGCCGCTCGGCTTGCGGTGAATCAGCTTCGTTTCCGCGCTGCTGTAGTTCGTGAGGCCGCGCGCCACTTCACGCCCGTCGGGGCCGACACACGCGATCACCTCGCCGCGAGCAAACGCGCCCTGCACGCCAGTCACGCCGATCGGCAGCAGGCTCTTGCCGCCGGCCGTCAGCTTCTCGACCGCGCCCGCGTCGATCACGACGTGCCCGCGCACCTGCAGGTGATCGGCCATCCATTGCTTGCGTGCGGCCATCCGCGCGGTGCGCGCGATCAGCTGCGTGCCGATCGCCTCGCCCGCCGCCAGCCGCACCAGCACGTCGGCTTCGCGGCCGCTCGCGATCACGGTGTTCGCGCCGCTGTGCGCCGCGCGCTTCGCCGCGAGGATCTTCGTCAGCATCCCGCCGCGGCCGAGGCTCGAGCCGGCGCCGCCGGCCATCGCTTCGAGCTCCGGCGCGCCCGCGCTGGCTTCCGCGACCAGTGTCGCATTCGGATCCTTGCGCGGATCGGCGGTGAACAAGCCCGTCTGGTCGGTCAGGATGATCAGCGCATCGCCTTCGATCAGGTTCGCGACGAGCGCGCCGAGCGTGTCGTTGTCGCCGAACTTGATTTCGTCGGTGACGACCGTGTCGTTCTCGTTGATGATCGGCACGACGCCGAGCCGCAGCAGCGTCAGCAGCGTCGAGCGCGCATTCAGGTAGCGCTCGCGATCGGCCAGGTCGGCGTGCGTCAGCAGGATCTGCGCGGTGCGGATATCGTGCTCGGTAAAGCGGCTTTCATAGACTTGCGCGAGCCCCATCTGGCCGACCGCGGCGGCGGCCTGCAGCTCGTCGATCTCGCGCGGACGCTTGCTCCAGCCGAGCCGCTGCATCCCTTCGGCAATCGCGCCCGAGCTGACGAGCACCACTTCCTTGCCCTGCGCGCGCAGCGCGGCGATCTGGGCCGCCCAGCGGCCGATTGCAGCATGATCGAGCCCCTTGCCGTCGTTGGTCACGAGGCTGGAGCCCACCTTCACCACCAATCGCTTCGAATCCGCGATGATCGAACGCATCGTGCGCCGTCTCCTGTATCTGATGCCTGCCCGGCCGGGCGCAATTGAATTCAGGCACCGGACGCGATGCCCGGTGCGTGTCGGGCCCGCTCAGGCGTCGTCGCCGGGCGTCGCGCCGCCATCGGCTTGCGGCGCATCGCGGAACCGCACGTCCGCGGCCAGATCTTCCTCTTCCGCCGCACGATGCGCGTCCGAATGCTCGGCGAGGTAATCGTAGATCGCGTAGCACAGCGCTTCGCAGCCCTGGCCCGTGAGCGCCGAAATCTCGAACACCGGGCCGTCCCAGCCGAAACGGTCGAGGAAATCGGCGACGCGCGCCTCGCGCTCGTCTTCCGGCACCATGTCGAGCTTGTTGAGGACAAGCCAGCGCGGCTTCTCGTACAGCGCCTCGTCGTACTTGCGCAGCTCGCCGACGATCGCGGTCGCTTCCGCGACCGGATCGACGCTTTCGTCGAACGGAGCCAGATCGACGAGATGCAGCAGCACGCCGGTGCGCTGCAGGTGTCGCAGGAACTGGTGGCCGAGGCCCGCGCCTTCGGCGGCGCCCTCGATCAGCCCCGGAATATCGGCGATCACGAAGCTCTTGCTCGGGCCGACTCGCACGACGCCAAGGTTCGGCGCGAGCGTCGTGAACGGATAGTCGGCGATCTTCGGCTTCGCGTTCGACACCGACGAGATGAAGGTCGACTTGCCGGCGTTCGGCATGCCGAGCAGACCGACGTCGGCGAGCACCTTCAGCTCGAGCCGCAGCATGCGCCGTTCGCCGGGCTTGCCGTCGGTTTTCTGGCGCGGCGCGCGGTTCGTGCTCGACTTGAAATGCAGGTTGCCGAGACCGCCTGCGCCGCCCTTCGCAAGCATCACCTGCTGATCGTGCTCGGTCAGGTCGGCGATCAGCTCGCCCGTATCCATGTCGGTCACGACCGTGCCGACCGGCATGCGCAGCGTGACGTCGTCCCCGCCCTTGCCGTAGCAATCCGAGCCGCGACCGTTTTCGCCGTTGCGCGCCAGGTGCTTCTTCGCGTAACGGTAGTCGATCAGCGTGTTGATGTTGCGGTCGGCGATCGCGTAGACGTTGCCGCCCCGGCCGCCGTCGCCGCCGTCCGGCCCGCCGAACGGAACGAATTTCTCGCGGCGCATCGACGCGCTGCCATCGCCTCCGTCGCCGGCGATGACTTCGATTCGTGCTTCGTCAATGAACTTCATTCGTCACTCCGACCAGTATTTCCGCTATTGTGCCGCGCGCCGGCGCGCTTGAACAATCTGCCGTTCGGCCGATTGCGCGCCGTTTCGCGACAGCCGCCGGTGCGCACATGCGCCCGGCGGCCAAATAAAAAAAGGCCCCGCGAAGACTGCGGGGCCTTTCGGCTACGAAGCCCGTGGGTGCCTGAACTTAGGCAGCCGCCGGGACAACGATGACCAGATGCTTCTTGTCCGCGCCCTTGGTCGCGAACTTGACGTGACCGTCGACCAACGCGAACAGGGTGTGATCCTTGCCCATGCCGACGTTCTCGCCAGCGTGCATGCGCGTACCGCGCTGACGCACGATGATGCCGCCAGCGTTGATCGCCTGGCCGCCGTACACTTTCACGCCGAGACGTTTCGACTCGGAGTCGCGGCCGTTCCGGGAAGAGCCGCCTGCCTTTTTGTGTGCCATCTGATTGCTCCTTTACCGAGGCGCTTACGCGTTGATCGCGTCGATGCGCAGCTCAGTGTAGTTCTGGCGGTGGCCGCCGTGCTTTTGGTAGTGCTTCCGGCGACGCATCTTGAAGATGGTGACCTTGGCATGACGACCGTGCGACACAACGGTGGCCTTGACGGAAGCCCCACTGACCAGCGGCGTACCGAACTTAATCGATTCGCCTTCGCCCACTGCGAGAACCTGGTCGAGCGTGATTTCAGCGTCAATGTCAGCCGGTATCTGTTCTACTTTGAGTTTTTCGCCAACGGCAACCTTGTACTGCTTGCCGCCGGTTTTTATGACCGCGTACATTGAGAACCTCACTCTGGATCCAATTTTTCCGCACACCACGCGCGGAAAACACGTGATTATACATGGGCTTAGCACCCAAGTCAAAGCCGATCCACGATTGCCGCCCGCAAGCCCTGGCCGGACGGCCAAAATCACCGGGCAGACACGTCCGACAGACCGGCATATCGCGGATTCGACTTATAATCCGCGGCATCACCCATTTCGATCATCATGTCGTCGTCCACCGCCTCCCCCACCCTCAGCGCCGCCCACCTGCTCGCCCCGATCGCCAGCGACATGGAGCAGGTGAATCGCGTTATCCGGCAAAGCCTCGCGTCCGACGTGCTGCTGATCAACCAGATCGCCGAGTACATCATCGGCGCGGGCGGCAAGCGGCTGCGTCCGGCCCTGCTGCTGCTCGTCGCCGGCGCGCTCGGCGAGACGTCGCACCAGCGGCACGTGCTGGCCGCCGTCGTCGAGTTCATCCACACGGCCACGCTGCTGCATGACGACGTCGTCGACGAATCCGAACTGCGGCGCGGCCGCCAGACGGCCAACGCGCTGTTCGGCAACGCGGCGAGCGTGCTGGTCGGCGACTACCTCTATTCGCGTTCGTTCGAGATGATGGTCGGCGTCGGCAAGATGCGCGTGATGGAAATCCTGTCGGAAGCGACGACGATCATCTCCGAAGGCGAAGTGCTGCAGCTCCTGAACATGCACGACGCGGACGTCGACGAGACGCGCTACATGCAGGTGATCCGCTACAAGACGGCGAAGCTGTTCGAGGCATCGGCCCGCCTGGGCGCGGTGCTCGCCGGCGCCGATGCGCCGACCGAAGCCGCCGCCGCCGAATACGGCCGCCGGATCGGCACCGCATTCCAGATCATGGACGACTGGCTCGACTACGCGGGCACGGCCGAAGCGATGGGCAAGAATGCCGGCGACGACCTGCGTGAAGGCAAGCCGACACTGCCGCTCATCTATCTGATCGAACGCGGCACGCCCGAGCAGTCGGCGCTCGCCCGCGAGGCGATCGAACAAGGCGGCACCGATCGCTTCGACACGATCTTCGACGCGATCACGCGTTCGGGCGCGCTCGACCATACGCTCGAATGCGCGCGCCAGGAAGCACAGGCCGCCGCGGCCGCGATCGCCGCGTTCCCGGATTCGATCTACAAGGAAAGCCTGCTCGCGCTGTGCTCGTACTCGACGTCGCGACAGTCGTAAGCGCGCGGCGACCGCGACGCGAACCGCTTTTCGAAAAATTTCTTCATCAAGGTATTCCCTTTTCGAAAAAACATCGTTATAGTTACGTTCTTGCTTGTGACGACGCAGCGATCTGAACGAAAGCGGCGAAGTCGGAAGAGCAAAAAATCGGGGTGTAGCTTAGCCTGGTAGAGCGCTACGTTCGGGACGTAGAGGCCGGAGGTTCGAATCCTCTCACCCCGACCAGATTTTGAAAAAACCGTGCACCGCGTGCACGGTTTTTTTTTGCCTTCTTCTGCCTGGTCTCGCGAGCGCGCGTGTCGCGCACGACACATCCCGGCCGCCGGCCTCTGCTATATTCCCTCCATCCCTGTCCTTCACTGCCCTTCTGACGCGTGGACCAAATTCCCTTATGGGCGCAAATCGGCGCCGTCTTCCTGCTTCTCCTCTGCTCCAGCTTCTTTTCCATTTCCGAGACCGCGATGATGGCGCTCAACCGCCATCGGCTGAAGCATCTCGCCGGCCAAGGCGTGCTCGGCGCGAAAACCACGCAGGGTCTCCTCACGCGCACCGACCTGCTGCTCAGCGTGATCCTGATCGGCAACAACCTGTTCAACACGATCATCCCGGTCCTGACGACGTCGCTCGCGCTGCACACGTTCGGCCGTAACAACCTGGCGCTGTCGATCGCGACCGGCATCGTCGCGTTCCTGATCATCGTGTTCGCGGAAATCGCGCCGAAGATCGTCGGCGCGACCTTTCCCGAACGCATCGCGCTGCCCGCCAGTCTCGTGATCGCGCCGCTGATGCGCGTGTTCAAGCCGGTCGTCTGGTTCGTCAATGAACTGGCGAACGGCGTGCTCTGGATGCTACGCATCAATACGAAGAAGGGCCGCGACCAGCGGATGTCCGCCGACGAGCTGCGCGCGATCGTGCTCGAGTCGAGCAGCTTCATGCCGACCAAGCACCGCAGCATCCTGCTCAACCTGTTCGACCTCGAGAACATCACGGTCGACGACGTGATGGTGCCGCGCCGCCAGATCGAGTCGCTCAACTTCTACGCGCCGCTCGACGACATCCTGCATCAGCTCGAGACCTGCTATCACAACCGCCTCGTCGTCTACGAAGGCGACATCGACAAGGTGCTCGGCGTGCTGCACGTCCGCAAGACGCTCACCGGGCTGCACAACCAGGATTTCGACCGCGAAACGTTGCGCACGCTGCTCGCCGAGCCGTACTACGTGCCGTCGGGCACGCCGGTCGTCCAGCAGCTCCAGTATTTCCAGGAAAGCCGGCAGCGGACCGCGCTCGTCGTCAACGAGTACGGCGAACTCGAGGGGCTCGTCACGCCCGAGGACATCATCGAGGAACTGATCGGCGAATTCACGACGTCGATGCCGCGCGGCGAACGCGCGGGCGGCTGGAACGAGAACGGCGAATGCATCGTCGCCGCCAGCATGCCGCTGCGCGAACTGAACCGCTGGCTGCACCTGCAACTGCCGACCGACGGGCCGAAGACGCTCAATGGCCTGATCCTCGAAATCCTCGAGGAAATCCCCGAAGGCGACGTGTGCCTGAAGATCCGCGACGTGATGCTCGAGGTCATGCGCAGCGACGACCAGGCCGTGCGCACCGTCAAGCTCTTCAAGCCGCGCAGCACGCGCGCACGCGGCGCGCGCTAGCCGAACGGCCGACTGTCGGCGCCGCGCACGATACGCGACCATTTGCCGGTCACGATCAACAGGCGGCCGAGCGCCGGCTCACATGCACTTCCCACTTCCCGGGGCGCCGCTGCACACGCAGCGGCCGCCTGTCTCCACCGACGCATCGCCCGCCGAAACACCGCGGTCGCTCGATGCGGCGCAACTCGACGACTCGCCCGCCGTACGGCTGCTGACCGACACGCTGCACGCCGCCCGCGTGCGCGACGCGTCCGACATCCACGTCGAACCGTTCGAAGCAGGCTGGCGCATCCGCCTGCGCATCGATGGCGTCCTGCATGAACACGCGCGGCCGCCCGCTCATCTGCGCGACGCGCTCGTGACGCGGATCAAGGTGCTCGCCCGCATGGACATCGCCGAGCGCCGGCTTCCGCAGGACGGCCGGCTGCGCATCGCGGTCGACGGCGGCACGCGCGGCGACTACCGGGTCAGCTCGCTGCCCACGCTGTTCGGCGAGAAGCTCGTGTTGCGCCGCCTCGAAACGCTGCCGCCCGACCTCACGCTCGCGCGTCTCGGCTTCGACGCGCGGCAGGCCGCGGCGATGGAAGCCGCGATACGCGCGCCGCACGGTCTCGTGCTCGTCACCGGGCCGACCGGCAGCGGCAAGACGCTGTCGCTCTACTGCGCGCTGCAGATGCTCGACCGCGATGCGCACAACGTGTGCACGGTCGAGGATCCGGCCGAGATCCAGCTCGACGGCATCAACCAGGTCGGCGTCGCCGAAAAAGCCGGGCTGACGTTCGCCACTGCGCTGCGCGCGCTGCTGCGTCAGGACCCGGACGTCATCATGGTCGGCGAGATTCGCGATGCGGAGACGGCCGACGTCGCGATCAAGGCCGCACAGACCGGGCACCTCGTGCTGTCCACGCTGCATACGAACGACGCGCCGGCAGCCGTCGCGCGACTGCTCGACATCGGCGTCGCGCCATACAACCTCGCCGCCGCGTTGCGCCTCGTCACCGCGCAACGCCTCGTGCGGCGCCTGTGCCCCACCTGCCGCGTGCGTTCGGACGCGTCGGTGCGCGCGCTGCGCGAAGCAGGCTGCAATCCGGCAGCACTGGAATCCGGGTGGCGCCCGTTCGTCGCGCGCGGCTGTGCCGCCTGTCACGGCATCGGTTATCGAGGCCGCATCGGCCTGCATCAGACGATGCCGGTTTCACCGGAGATGGCGGAACGCATCGTCGCGCGCGCAAGCGTCGGTGCGCTCGCGCAATGCGCGGCAGCCGAGGGCGTACGTAGTCTGCGCGACGCGGCACTCGCGCACGTTCGCGACGGTACGACGAGCGTCGCGGAAGCGCTGGCCGCGACGCCCGACGCGTGATCGCGATGCCTGCACCGCCGCATGAGACGCGTTTCGCGTGGCGTGGCCGTCGTCGCGACGGCACGCCATGCCGCGGGAACGTCATCGCCTTCGATGCCGCCGCCGCACGTGCGGCGCTCGCGCGCGACGGCGTCACGGTGCTGTCGCTCGATGTCCGCGGCACGGCCCGGCCGCCGTCGGCCGGCGCGCGGGAAGTCACGCGCTTCACGCGTCAGCTCGCGAGCCTGCTGCAGGCCGGACTGCCGCTCGCACCGTCGCTCGAGATGCTCGCGCGCACCCGCACGCGTGACGGGCTGCCGCGCATCGCCGCCGGCCTCGCACGCGAGATCGTCGGCGGGCAACGCTTCGCCGCCGCGCTCGCACGCTACCCGTCCCAGTTCGGCACGCTGTATCGCCAGTTGATCGAGGTAGGCGAAGCATCGGGCGCGCTCGGCACCGTACTGACCCGCGTCGCGGAACACCGCGAACGCGCCGACGCGCAATGGCGCAAGCTGCGTGCCGCGCTCGCCTACCCGGTCGCCGTCATCGTGTTCGCGCTCGCGATCTCGGCCGCGCTGATGGTGTGGGTCGTGCCGACGTTCCGGCAGATCTTCGACGGCTTCGGCGCGGCCTTGCCGGCGCCGACCCGAGCCCTGCTCGCCCTCTCGTCCGCGACCTCGGCCTGGGGCGGCACGTTCGTCGCCGGGGCAGCGGTGGCGGGGCTCGCCGCACGTCACGCGCTGCGGCGCTCGCCATCGCTGCGCTACACGGCCGCGCGGCACGTGCTGGATGCGCCGCTCGTCGGCGGCGCGCTCACGCGGTTCGCGACCGCGCGCTGGTGCCGCTCGCTCGCAACGCTGCTCGGTGCGGGCGTCCCGCTCGCCGATGCATTCGCCACGCTCGAACGCACCGCCGGCCATCCGGTGTTCGAGCAGGCCACCGCGCAGATCGCGACGCACGTGCTGCGCGGCGCGCGTCTCGCCGATGCGATGCACGCGGCGGGCTGCTTCCCGGACGACGTCGTGCAGCCGATCGCCGTCGCCGAGGAAACCGGCGCACTCGACACGATGCTCGCCGATATCGCCGCGCTATGCGAGCGTCAGCTCGACGCACGCCTCGATGCGCTCACCGCGCTCGGCGAGCCGCTGATCGTGATCGTCCTGGGTGCGCTCGTCGGCGGCCTCGTGATCGCGATGTATCTGCCCATCCTTCAGCTGGGCAACGTGGTGTAGCATCGCAACCGATTCTGTCGCCTTTCAAGCCCGAACCCGAGCCCCATGACGCCCGCGCCCCTGACCGCCGTTTTCGACTCGCCCGACAGCACGTTGCACGCGCTGGCGATGCTGCCGCTCGCGGTGCAGTATGCGTTCGCCGTCGTGCTCGGCCTGTGCGTCGGCAGCTTCGTGAACGTCGTCGTGCACCGGGTCCCGGTGATGATGCAGCGCGCGTGGCAGGCCGAAATCGCCGAAGCAACCGGCAGCGCAAGCTCGCCGCCGGACGACGGCTATCCGCCGCACTACGATCTGTGGCGCCCGCGCAGCGCCTGTCCGCATTGCGGTCACGTGCTGCGCGCGTGGGAAAACATCCCGCTCGTCAGCTACCTGCTGTTGCGCGGGCGCTGCCGTCAGTGCGGCCATGCGATCGGCGTGCGCTATCCGCTCGTCGAGCTCGCCGGTGCGCTGCTCGCCGCCGGTTCGCTCGCCGCGTTCGGCCCCACCGTTGCCGCACTCGCCGCGTTCGGACTGTGCGCCGCGCTGCTGGCGATGAGCGCGATCGATATCCAGACCGGCTACCTGCCCGATTCGATGACGCTGCCTCTGCTGTGGGCCGGGCTCGCACTGAATCTCGGCGGCACGTTCACGTCGCTGCGTTCGGCCGTGGTCGGCGCGATGGCCGGCTACCTGTTCCTGTGGTCGGTCTACTGGTTGTTCAAGTGGCTGCGCGGCATCGAGGGCATCGGCTTCGGCGACCTGAAGTTGCTCGCCGCGCTCGGCGCGTGGATGGGCTGGGCCGCGCTGCCGCAGGTCGTACTGTTCGCCGCGGTGACGGGTGCGCTCGTCGGGCTCGTCGCGACCTGGCGCGGGCGCATGCGCTTCGAGGAGCCGATTCCGTTCGGCCCGTTCCTCGCGGCAGGCGGCGTCGCCACGCTGTTTTTCGGTACCCCTTTCTATTCGGCGCTCGGCGGCTGACATGACACGCTGCCAACGTCCGCCATGTTCGCTGCGTCGCGGGGAGGCGCTTCGCTTCCGCGCGGCGGCCCGGCGGAGGCTCACATGTTTGCAATAGGACTGACCGGCGGCATCGGCAGCGGCAAGACGACCGTCGCCGACCTGTTCGCCGCACGCGGTGCATCGCTCGTCGACACCGACCTGATCGCGCACCGCATCACCGCACCGGCCGGTCTCGCGATGCCCGCGATCGAACACGCATTCGGACCGGACTTCGTCGCGGCCGACGGCTCGCTCGATCGCGCGAAGATGCGCGCACTCATTTTCAGCGACGACGATGCACGCCGGCGCCTCGAGGCGATCACGCATCCGCTGATCCGCGCCGAAACCGATCGCGAAGCCCGCGCAGCGCAGGGCCCTTACGTGATCTTCGTCGTGCCGCTGCTCGTGGAGTCAGGTAACTGGAAGGCGCGCAGCGATCGTGTGCTCGTGGTCGACTGTCCGGTCGAAACGCAGATCGCACGTGTGATGCGACGCAATGATTTCACGCGCGAACAGGTCGAAGCGATCATCGCGAGACAGGCAACGCGCGAAGCGCGTCTCGCAGCGGCCGACGACGTGATCGTCAACGACGCGACGACGCCCGATGCGCTCGCCGCGCAGGTCGATGCACTGCACCAACGCTATCTCGCATTGGCGGCTGCCGCGCACTGATCGCGGCGTGCGATCGTGATGGTGTACGAAATTGGTGCGTTGCTAGGGTAGACAGTGAGCATTAGAATGTCCTGCATTGTTTCAATCCCTACCCTAGAGGCGAGCGCGCTTGATTCTTTACGAGTATCCGTTCAACGAGCGAATTCGCACGCTGTTGCGCCTCGAAGACCTGTTCGAGCGCTTCGCGTTCTTTTTGGCTCAGGAGGACCCGCGTGAGCATCACGTCGCGCTGACGACGCTGTTCGAAATCGCCGAGGTCACGGGCCGCGCGGACCTGAAATCGGATCTGATGAAAGAGCTCGAACGTCAACGCCAGACGCTCGCCCCCTTTCGCGGCAATCCTGGCATCGAACAGAATGCGCTCGAGTCCGTGCTCGGTGAAATCGAGCAGACGCTCGCCAATCTTGCGCAGATGCAGGGCAAGACCGGGCAGCATCTGGTCGACAACGAGTGGCTCGCCAGCATCCGCAGCCGCGCGGTGATTCCCGGCGGCACGTGCAAGTTCGACCTGCCGTCGTACTACGCGTGGCAGCAATGGCCCGCGGAACAGCGGCGCCAGGACATCGCGAAATGGATCCTGCCGCTGCTGCCGCTGCGCGATGCCGCGGCGATCGTGCTGCGGCTCGCGCGCGAATCGGGCCAGGCGTCGAAGGTGATGGCGATGCAGGGCAGCTACCAGCAGATGCTGTCGGGGCGCACCTATCAGCTGATGCAGGTGCGCGTGCCGCCGGAGCTGCGCGTGATTCCCGAAGCGAGCGCCAACAAATACATGTTGTGGGTACGGTTCACCATGCAGGACGGCGACGTGCGGCCGCGCGCGGTGGACATCGACGTGCCGTTCCATCTGACACTGTGCAATCTGTAACGGCCGTGTGCCGGTTCGACGCTTTCGTATGACTACCGTTGTGAAATGTCCTTCGTGCGGCGCAGAAGTGCGCTGGACGCCTGAAAACAAGTTCCGTCCCTTCTGTTCGGCCCGCTGCAAGCAGCTCGACCTCGGCGCATGGGCCGCGGAAAAGTACCGGATCGGCGGGTCCTCCGACGAGGGTCCGTCTTCGGAGGAAGACGGCACCGACGGCCGCCGCGACAGCTGAGCGGCGCACGGCACCGCCCATGGGCGGATACGGCCCGCCTTCCAGGCGAGCCGTCACGGCGTCATTGCGACGCCGCTTCCTTCTCGAGCAGTTCCAGCACCGGCAGCGCCGCCGGCAACAGCGGCGCGACCTCGACGGGCAGTTGCTGCCATACGAACGCCTGCCCTTCCTTGCTGTGCGGCTCGCCCGTCCAGCCCGTCACCTTGCAGAAATAGAGCCGCACGTACGCGTGCGGATAATCGTGTTCGAGCGTATGCCAGCGGTGGCTGGCCGTGACTTCGATGCCGAGCTCCTCGTGCAGCTCACGCGCCAGCGCGTCCTCGACGCTCTCCCCGGCCTCCAGCTTGCCGCCCGGAAACTCCCAATAGCCTTCATACGGCTTGCCCTGCAGCCGCTGCGCGAGCAGGTAGCGACCGTCTGGCTGCACCATCACGCCGACCGCGACCTCCGTCACCTTCCGGCCGTCGGGCGCGCGCACGGCGCTCGTTACGGAATCCGTGCTCATGCCTGCTCCTTGCGGCCCGACCAGTCGCGCGCGAACTGCCATGCGACACGCCCCGAACGCGAACCGCGCTCGAGCGCCCAGACGAGCGCATCGCCGCGTGCCGTCTCGATCTCGGCGTCCGCGCAACCGAAATGGCGCAGCCAGTGCGCGACGATGTCGAGGTAGTCGTCCTGCTTGAACGGGTAGAAGCTGACCCACAGGCCGAAGCGCTCCGACAGCGAGATCTTTTCCTCGACGACTTCGCCGGGGTGGATCTCGCCGTCCGGCAGATGCTTGTACGACTCGTTGTCGCTCATGTACTCGGGCAGCAGATGGCGGCGATTCGACGTCGCGTAGATCAGCACGTTGTCGGACTGCGCGGCGATCGAGCCGTCGAGCGCGACCTTCAGCGCCTTGTAGCCCGATTCGCCATCCTCGAACGACAGGTCGTCGCAGAACACGATGAACCGCTCCGGACGCTGCGAGATCACCTCGACGATGTCGCCGAGATCGTGAAGATCGTCCTTGTCGACTTCGATCAGGCGCAGCCCGTCCTTCGCATAGGCGTTCAGGCACGCCTTGATCAGCGACGACTTGCCGGTGCCGCGGGCACCGGTCAGCAGCACGTTGTTCGCCGGCTTGCACTGCACGAACTGCCGCGTGTTCTGCTCGATCAGCCCTTTCTGCCGATCGATGTTGTGCAGGTCGTCGAGCGTGATCGTCGACGCTGCCGGCACCGGTTGCAGATAGCCGCGCCCCTGGCGCTTGCGCCAGCGAAACGCGGTGGCGGCGTTCCAGTCGACGGCCGCCGGCGCCGGGGGCAGCATCCCCTCGAGGCGGCCGAGCAGCGCTTCCGCGCGCGTCAGAAACTGTTCGAGCTTGTCCATGTCGTTCGAGCGCTCCCGATCAGGAGCGGTAGTCCGCGTTGATGCTCACGTAATCGTGCGACAGGTCGCACGTCCAGACCGTTGCCTGCGCGTCGCCGCGGCCAAGCAGCACGCGGATCGTGATTTCGCTCTGCTTCATCACGCGCTGGCCGTCCTCTTCCTGATAAGCCGGGTTGCGGCCACCGGCCTTCGCGACGAGCACGTCGTCGAGATAGAGATCGATCTTGCCGACGTCGAGATCCGTGACGCCCGCGTAGCCGATCGCCGCGAGAATCCGGCCCAGGTTGGGGTCGGATGCATAGAAGGCCGTCTTCACCAGCGGCGAATGCCCGATCGCATACGCGATCTGGCGGCACTCGGCGACGCTCTTGCCGCCCTCGACCTGCACCGTCATGAATTTCGTCGCGCCTTCGCCGTCGCGCACGATCAGCTGCGACAGCTGCTGGGCAACCTGCGTCACTGCATCGCGCAGCGCCGCATAAGCCGGCGAGTCGGTCGACGTGATCGCGGGCAGCGTGCTCTTGCCCGACGCGATCAGGATGAACGAGTCGTTCGTCGACGTGTCGCCGTCGATCGTGATGCAGTTGAACGAGCGGTCGGCCACTTCCTTCACGAGCGTGTCGAGCACCGGCTGCGCGACGTTCGCATCGAACGCGAGGAAGCCGAGCATCGTCGCCATGTTCGGCTTGATCATGCCCGCGCCCTTGCTGATGCCCGTCAGCGTGACCGTATGGCCGTCGATCGTCACCTGGCGCGACGTGGCCTTCGGCAGCGTGTCAGTCGTCATGATCGCCTGCGCGGCGTCGTACCAGTTCGCGGCCTTGCGGTTCGCGAGCGCGGCCGGCAGCCCGGCCTTCAGGCGGTCGATCGGCAGCGGCTCGAGAATCACGCCGGTCGAGAACGGCAGCACCTGTGCGGCGTCGAGGCCCGCGAGACGCGCGAGTTCCGCGCAGGTTTCGCGGGTGTTCGCGAGGCCCGGCTCGCCGGTGCCCGCATTCGCGTTGCCCGTGTTCACGACGAGCGCGCGGATGCCCGCGCCGCCCGCGCGCACCTTCGCGAGATGCTCGCGGCACACGATCACGGGCGCGGCGCAGAAGCGGTTCTCGGTGAATACGCCGGCGACCGTCGCCCCTTCGTCGACGGAGATGACCAGCACGTCCTTGCGATTCGGCTTGCGGATGTTCGCTTCCGCCCAGCCGAGCGTGACGCCGGCGACGGGATGGAGTTGGGCGGGATCGATCGACGGAAAATTGACAGCCATGGGGCACACCTGCCGGATGGAAAATGCCGGCACGCGCCGGCATCGATTGGAAGAACCGGCGGCCGCACGCGCGGGCCGCCGCAACTCACGTCACTGACTCGAAGCTGCGAACGAAGCGGCACGCGGATGCGCGCCGCCGCCGATCATGACAGCTTCCCGTGACATTGCTTGTACTTCTTGCCGCTGCCGCACGGGCACGGGTCGTTGCGGCCGACCTTCGGCATCTCGCCGCCGGGGCCGCTGTGGGTCATCGCGCTGCCGACCATGTCGGCCGTCGCCGTGGCCGCGGTGGCGGCCGCGACGTTCGCGACCGGCGCGCCGGATTCCGCGTAGTCGGCGTGCTGAAACTCGACGTTTTCGAGATGACCGCCGCGCTCCTCGATCTGCTCGGCGGCTTCCTCGAGCTGCTCAGGCGACTGGATCTGCACGTTCATCACGATGCGCGTGACTTCCTGCTTGATCGCGTCGAGCATCGCGGCGAACAGCTCGAACGCTTCGCGCTTGTATTCCTGCTTCGGGTTCTTCTGCGCATAGCCGCGCAGGTGGATGCCCTGGCGCAGGTGGTCGAGCGCCGCGAGGTGCTCGCGCCACAGCCGGTCGACCGTCTGCAGCATCACCGAACGCTCGAACGCGCTGAACGATTCGCGGCCGACCAGCGCGACCTTCGCCTCGTACTGCTCGTCGGCGGCGGTCGTCACGGCTTCGAGAATCTCCTCGGCCGTGATCGACGACGACTCGTTCACCATTTCCTGGATCGCGAGGTCGAGCTGCCAGTCGTTGCGCAGCGCTTCCTCGAGCTCGGGCACGTCCCACTGTTCCTCGATGCTGCCTTCCGGCACGAACTGGCGGACGACTTCGGTGATCACGCCGTGACGCATCGCCGAGATCGTCTCGGTGATGTCGTGCGCTTCGAGCAATTCGTTGCGCTGCTGGTAGATCACCTTGCGCTGGTCGTTCGACACGTCGTCGTATTCGAGCAGCTGCTTGCGGATGTCGAAGTTGCGCGCTTCGACCTTGCGCTGCGCCGATTCGATCGAACGCGTGACGATGCCGGCCTCGATCGCCTCGCCTTCCGGCATCTTCAGGCGATCCATGATCGAGCGCACGCGGTCGCCCGCGAAGATGCGCAGCAGCGGATCGTCGAGCGACAGGTAGAAGCGCGACGAGCCCGGATCGCCCTGGCGGCCCGCACGGCCGCGCAGCTGGTTGTCGATCCGGCGCGATTCATGGCGCTCGGTGCCGATGATGTGCAGGCCGCCCGCGGCCTTCACCTGCTCGTGCAGCGTTTCCCACTCATCGTGCAACTGCTTGATGCGGCGCGCCTTTTCGTCGGCCGGGATCGCTTCGTCGGCTTCGATGAATGCGGCCTGCTTCTCGGCGTTGCCGCCGAGCACGATGTCGGTACCGCGACCGGCCATGTTGGTCGCGATCGTGATGCGCTTCGGACGGCCGGCTTCCGCGACGATCGCCGCTTCACGCTCGTGCTGCTTCGCGTTCAGCACCTCGTGCGGCAGCCCGGCCTGCTTCAGCAGGTGCGACAGCAGTTCCGAGTTCTCGATCGAGGTCGTGCCGACCAGCACCGGCTGACCGCGCTCGTAGCACTCGCGAATGTCGCGGATCACCGCGTCGTAGCGCTCCTTGGCCGTCTTGTAGATCTGGTCCTGCTTGTCGATCCGCTTCGGCGGACGGTTGGTCGGGATCACGACCGTCTCGAGGCCGTAGATCTCGTTGAATTCGTACGCTTCGGTGTCCGCCGTGCCCGTCATGCCCGCGAGCTTCGCGTACATCCGGAAGTAGTTCTGGAACGTGATCGAGGCGAGCGTCTGGTTCTCGCTCTGGATCTTCACGTGCTCCTTCGCCTCGACCGCCTGGTGCAGGCCGTCGGACCAGCGGCGGCCCGCCATCAGGCGGCCCGTGAATTCGTCGACGATCACCACTTCGCCGTTCTGCACGACGTAGTGCTGATCCTTGTGGAACAGCGTGTGGGCGCGCAGCGCCGCGTACACGTGGTGCATCAGCGTGATGTTCTGCGGCGCGTACAGGCTCTCGCCCTCGCCGATCAGGCCCCACTCGGCGAGCAGCCGCTCGGCCTTCTCGTGGCCCGACTCCGTCAGGAACACCTGGCGCGACTTCTCGTCGAGCGTGTAGTCGCCCGGCTTCTCGACGCCCGTGCCATCGGCCTTCTCCTCGCCGATCTGGCGCTCGAGCAGCGGCGGCAGCGCGTTCATCCGCACGTACAGCTCGGTGTGGTCTTCCGCCTGGCCCGAAATGATCAGCGGCGTACGCGCCTCGTCGATCAGGATCGAGTCCACTTCGTCGACGACCGCGAAGTTCAGGGCCCGCTGCACGCGCGCGTCGGTCTCGTAGACCATGTTGTCGCGCAGGTAGTCGAAGCCGAACTCGTTGTTCGTGCCGTAGGTGATGTCCGACGCGTAGGCCTGCTGCTTCTGGTCGTGCTCCATGCCGGACAGGTTGATGCCGACCGACAGACCGAGGAAGTTGTAGAGGCGCGCCATCCATTCGGCGTCGCGCTGCGCAAGGTAGTCGTTGACCGTCACCACGTGCACGCCACGGCCGGCCAGCGCATTCAGGTACACGGGCAGCGTCGCGACGAGCGTCTTGCCTTCGCCGGTGCGCATTTCCGCGATCTTGCCGTAGTGGAGCACCATGCCGCCGATCAGCTGCACGTCGAAATGGCGCATCTTCAGCACGCGGCGGCTCGCCTCCCGGCAGACCGCGAACGCCTCGGGCAGCAGCTTGTCGAGCGACTCGCCGCCCGCGATCCGCTGGCGGAACTCATCCGTCTTGCCGCGCAACTGGTCGTCCGTCAGCTTCTCGATCTGCGTTTCGAGCGCATTGATCGTCGCGACGGTCTTTTGGTATTGCTTGACGAGCCGCTGGTTGCGGCTGCCAAAAATTTTCTGGAGAAAACCGGTTGTCATCGGATCGGATCCTGCGTCGCAGCACCGGCGCCCGGCGCGTGTTGCGCGCCCCGACGCCCGAGCCTCGGCGGCTTAGCGAATTAGTGGAATCAAACGAGGAATTTTAGCACGCGAGAAAGCATGCGCCGGTGTCCCGGCCCGACCCACGCCGCACGCCGAACCCGTGCAGGCAACCGGGCGCACGGCCCGAAAGCCGCCCGTGCGGGAGCCGGCGCGGGTACAATCGGCGTCAACGTCCGCGCCCGTGCGCGCCCGAAGAATGCCTCGATGAATCGATTTTCCAAGCGTTTCGGCCCGCTCCCCGCGTATCGCCCGCAACCCGTGTCCGAAGTGCTCAACCGCACCGACGCGTTCGCGGCGCTGCGCGCCGGCGTCGAACAGGTCGCGTCGCTGCAGCGCGACCTCGCCGCGCTCCTGCCCGACTATCTTGCGAGTCATGTCGAACCGGGCTCCATCAAGGACGGCACCCTGACCCTCTTTGCCGCGCACAATGCGCTCGCGGCCCGCTTGCGGCAAGTCGAGCCGCGCCTGCTCGCCGATCTCCAGAAGCGCGGCTGGCCGGTCTCGGCGCTGCGCGTTCGCGTGCGTCCGAAGGACGCGCCGGAACCGCCGCACGTGAAGCAGGCGCGCATGACGACCGTCGGCGCCGCCGCGTTGCGCGAGCTCGCCGATCACCTCGAGCCATCGCCGCTGCAGGCCGCGCTCGCGCGGATGGCCGCACGGCACGGTGCGAAGTCGTCGCGCTGAACGCGCACCGCCACCGCCCGTGCGGGCCGGCCGCCCAATAAAAAAGCGACCCGAGGGTCGCTTTTTTTATCGCGGGGCGCCGGACGCCGATCAGGCGAAGGCCGTCTGCGCGTCGAACGCGAAGCCCTTCGGCGCAGCCTGCGGATCGTCGAACGTGACGATCTCGTACGCGTCTTCGTGCGCGAGCAGTTCGCGCAGCAGCGCGTTGTTCAGCCCGTGCCCCGACTTGTACGCGGTGTACGACGCCAGCAGCGGATGGCCGACCACGTACAGGTCGCCGATCGCATCGAGCATCTTGTGCTTCACGAACTCGTCGTCGTAACGCAGCCCGTCGTTGTTCAGGATCCGGTACTCGTCGAGCACGATCGCGTTGTCCATGCTGCCGCCGCGCGCGAGACCCAGCTCGCGCATCATTTCGACTTCATGGGCAAAACCGAACGTGCGCGCACGCGCGATCTCGCGCACGTACGACGTATTCGCGAAATCGACCTCGAGCTCCTGGCCGGTCTTGTCGACGGCCGGGTGACGAAAGTCGATCGTGAACTTCAGCTTGAAGCCGAAATACGGATCGAGACGCGCGAACTTGTCGCCGTCGCGGATTTCGACCGGCTTCTTCACCTTGATGAAGCGCTTCGGCGCGTTCTGCTCCTCGATGCCCGCGGACTGGATCAGGAACACGAAGGACGCGGCGCTGCCGTCCATGATCGGGATTTCCTCGGCCGTCACGTCGACATAGAGGTTGTCGATGCCGAGGCCGGCGCACGCCGACATCAGGTGCTCGACGGTCGACACGCGCGCTCCATCCTTCTGCAGCACCGACGCGAGCCGCGTGTCGCCGATCGACATCGCGGATGCCGGAATGTCGACAGGCGTGGGCAGGTCGACGCGTGAGAATACGATCCCCGTGCCCGGCGCGGCCGGGCGGAGCGTCAGTTCGACCTTGCGGCCCGAGTGGAGACCGATGCCCACGGTCTTCACGATCGATTTGATGGTGCGCTGCTTCAGCATGATGTTCTTCGTCTTGATTGAGAATATCAATCAGGAGTTATATTCGATAGGTGAGATTATAGCGTAATTCCCTATTCGACGCTGTTTGAAACTGCGTATCAATCTGTTTCGACTGGTTACCCGCGCCGATACGGGACGGGCCGATGCCCGGAACGGAGGCGTTTCCGGTCATCGGCCCGTGTTACAACTGCCCTGAGGCCGGTGAGCAGCGTTGCCGGCAGGCAACGGCGCACCGCAGGATCAGGACTTCAACGTCGCGAGCACACTCGCCGCATCGCTCACTTCGAACTTGCCCGGCGCTTCGACGGCCAGCGTCTTGACCACACCGTCGTCGACCACCATCGCGTAGCGCAGGGAACGGATTCCCATGCCACGCGCGGACAAATCCTGCGTCAGCCCCAGCGCATGAGTGAAAGCAGCGCTGCCGTCCGCCATCATGCGCACCTTGCCCGCGGTGTGCAGATCACGTCCCCATGCGCCCATCACGAATGCGTCGTTGACGGACACGCACCAGAGCTCGTCGATGCCCGCCGAGCGCAGTTGCTCGGCGTGCTCGACATAGCCCGGCACATGCTGCGCCGAGCAGGTCGGCGTGAAAGCTCCCGGCAATCCGAAGATCACCACCCGCTTTCCCGCAGCCTGGTCGCGCACGCTGAAGGCATTCGGCCCCAGCGTGCAGCCTTCGCGCGCGTCGTCGATGAACTCGAACAGTTGCGCGTCGGGCAGCGCGTCGCCCACTTGAATCATGGCTGGTCCCTCATAGCGATACGGTTTTTCAGCGTGTTGCGGACAGCACAGCCCATCCCGCCTCGCTCGAGCGAAGAGGGCACGTTTCCCGGCCCGGCGTCGCATCCGACGCGGCCTGTCGTGGTCCGTGGCATCCGTCACGCCGGCGTTACCGCGGCAAACTTGCCGCGGCTTCGCCTGTGTGCGTCGTCAGTCAGCCTGCTTGCGCAGGAAAGCCGGGATGTCGTACGTGTCGACACCCTTCTCCTGCAGCGCCTGCACGTGCGATGCCGCGGTTTCGCGCGAGTTGCGCCACACCGCCGGCGTATCGAGCGCGCCGTAGTCGGCCGTGCTGACGTGCTGCGGCTGCGCATAGCCGTGCGAGACGTTCACCGGCTGGTTGTCGGTGCCGGTGCGCAGCAGCGTCATCGGAGCCGATTGCTGCTTCTTCGCCGCACGGCCCAGACCCGTCGCCACGACCGTCACGCGCAGCGCATCGCCCATCGCGTCGTCGTACACCGCACCGAAGATCACCGTGGCATCTTCCGCCGCGTAGCTCTTGATCGTGTTCATCACTTCGCGCGTTTCCGACAGACGCAGCGAACGGCTCGACGTGATGTTGACCAGCACGCCGCGCGCGCCCGACAGATCGACGCCTTCGAGCAGCGGGCTCGCCACGGCCTGTTCCGCCGCGAGGCGTGCGCGATCGACGCCGGCGACCGTCGCCGTGCCCATCATCGCCTTGCCCTGCTCGCCCATCACCGTCTTCACGTCTTCGAAGTCGACGTTCACGAGGCCATCGACATTGATGATTTCGGCAATGCCCGCAACCGCGTTGTTCAACACGTCGTCCGCGCACTGGAAGCACTTGTCCATCTCGGCGTCATCGCCCATCACGTCGAACAGCTTGTCGTTCAGGACGACGATCAGCGAGTCGACGTGATCCTCCAGTTGCTGCGAGCCTGCTTCCGCGACGCGCATGCGCTTGCCGCCTTCGAATTCGAACGGCTTGCTGACGACACCCACCGTCAGGATGCCCATCTCCTTCGCGATCTGCGCGACCACCGGCGCCGCGCCCGTGCCCGTGCCGCCACCCATGCCGGCCGTGATGAACACCATGTGCGCGCCACGCAGTGCGTCGGCGATGCGCTCGCGCGCCTCTTCCGCCGCCGCCTTGCCCATTTCCGGCTTCGCGCCGGCGCCGAGGCCCGTGTTGCCGAGCTGGATCACGGACGGTGCGCGCGCACGCGACAGCGCCTGTGCGTCGGTGTTCATCACGATGAAGTCGACGCCCTGCACGCCACGGTTGATCATGTGCTGAACGGCATTGCCGCCAGCGCCGCCAACGCCGACCACCTTGATGATGGTGCCGTTGGTTTCGGTTTCCAGCATTTCGAATTCCATTGTTGCCTCCGTCAAGAAAATAAAACTACTCGGCCGTTATTCGGCAGGAGATCGGGCAACCCCCTGTCGCGCGCCAGCCGCCGGCACCGGCGCGAATTTCGATTCGGTATGTCAAAAGTTGCTCAGGAACCATTCCTTCATCCGCGAGAAGATCTGCCCCGCGTTGCCGGACTGCACGGCGACCTTGCGGCCGCGCATGCGCTGCGCACTGCCTTCGACCAGCAGGCCCATCGCCGTCGAGTAGCGCGGGTTGCGCACCACGTCGGCGAGGCCGCCTGCGTATTCCGGCGCGCCGATGCGCACCGGTTTCAGGAAAATGTCTTCACCGAGCTCGACCATGCCCGGCATCATCGAAGCCCCGCCGGTAATGACCACGCCGGAGCTCAGCAGTTCTTCGTAACCCGACTCGCGCACGACCTGCTGCACGAGCGAGAACAGTTCCTCGACGCGCGGCTCGATCACGGCGGCAAGCGCCTGGCGCGACAGCGTGCGCGGACCGCGTTCGCCGAGGCCCGGCACTTCGACCATCTCGTCCGGATCGGCGAGCGCCTGCTTCGCGATCCCGTAGCCGACCTTGATGTCTTCCGCGTCCGGCGTCGGCGTGCGCAGCGCCATCGCGATGTCGCTCGTGATCTGGTCGCCGGCGATCGGAATCACCGCGGTGTGGCGGATCGCGCCTTCGGCGAAGATCGCGATGTCGGTCGTGCCGCCGCCGACGTCGACCAGCACCACGCCGAGATCCTTCTCGTCTTCAGTCAGCACGGCCAGCGACGACGCGAGCGGCTGCAGGATCAGGTCGTTCACTTCCAGCCCGCAGCGGCGCACGCACTTGACGATGTTCTGCGCGGCGCTGACCGCACCGGTCACGATGTGCACCTTCACCTCGAGGCGGATCCCGCTCATGCCGATCGGCTCGCGCACGTCTTCCTGGCCGTCGATGATGAATTCCTGCGTGAGGATGTGCAGCACCTGCTGGTCGGTCGGGATGTTGATCGCCTTCGCGGTCTCGATCACGCGCGCGACGTCGGTCTGCGTGACTTCCTTGTCCTTGATCGCGACCATCCCGCTCGAGTTGAAGCTGCGGATGTGGCTGCCGGCGATCCCCGTGAACACGTTGGTGATCTTGCAGTCGGCCATCAGCTCGGCTTCCTCGAGCGCGCGCTGGATCGACTGCACGGTGGCCTCGATGTTGACCACCACGCCCTTCTTCAGACCTTTCGACTCGCTCTGGCCGAGGCCGATCACCTCGTAATGGCCTTCGCCCTTCAGCTCGGCGACGATGGCCACCACCTTCGACGTGCCGATGTCGAGGGAAACCAGCAGATCCTTGTAGTCTTTGCTCATAAAGTGCTCTTGCGTGTGATCTCTCGTTACTTCTTGCGCTTGTCGGTATCGGTCAGGAACCGCATGCCTGCCGCACGAATCGCGAATCCGTTCGGATAACGCAGGTCCGCGTACTCGATGTCGTTGCCCCAACGCTCCGTGACAGCCGGCCACGCGGCGACGAGGCGCTGGCTCCGGTCATGCAGCGACTCGCTGTTGCGTTCCTTGCCCAGCTCGACCTGCATACCGTTCGACAGCTTCACCGTCCACGCGTAGCGCGCCGACAGCGTCACTTCTTCCGGCGCCGCCTTCAGCGGCGCAAACCAGTTCGCGAAGTCGTGATACCGCGTGACGACTTCCTTCGCACTGCCCTCCGGGCCGTCGAACGCGGGCAATTCCTGATCCAGTTCGCCCTGGTTCGCGGTGAACAGCTCGCCGTCGACGCTCACGAGCTGCGCACTGCCCCAGGTCCCGAGCGGTTTGTACTCCTCGAGCGTGACAGCCAGCGCATTCGGCCACACCCGGCGCACGCTCGCGTGGCGCACCCACGGCATCTGCTCGAACGCGGCCCGCGCCGCGTCGAGATCGACCGTGAAGAAATTGCCCTTCAGCCGGCCGACCACGCCCGCACGCACCGTCGGCGAGTTGATGTGCTCGGTGTCGCCATCGATCCGGATTTCGCGCAGCGCGAACGTCGGACGCTGGATCAGCCAGTAGCAGCCGGCCGCCGCCAACACGAGCAGCAACAGCGCGTACAGCGCGCTGGCGGCAAGGTTGAGTTGGCGAACGTTGTTCCACATACGTCGTTCCGTTCCTGCGTCAGTCGTTGAGCGTAAGCGACAGCACCTTCACGACCAGCTCCGAATAGCTGATGCCGATCGAGCGCGCGGCCTTCGGCGGCAGCGAGTGGTCGGTCATCCCGGGGGCCGTGTTCACTTCCAGGAAATACGCGTTGCCGGCGGCGTCGAGCATGAAGTCCGCCCGGCCCCAGTCGGTGCAGCCGAGCACGTCGAACGCGCGGCGCGCGATGCGCTTCAGTTCCGCTTCCTGTTCGGCGGGCAGCCCGCACGGAATCAGGTACTGCGTGTCGTCGGCGACATACTTCGCGTGGTAGTCGTAGAACTCGCCGGCCGGCACGATTTTGATCAGCGGCAGGTCGAGATCGCCGGCGATGCACGCGGTGTATTCGCCGCCGCCTTCGATGCTCTTCTCGACGATCACGATCTTGTCGTGCGTCGCCGCTTCCGACAGTGCGGCGGGCAACGCGTCGGCCGTCTTCACCTTCAGCACCGCGACGCTCGAGCCTTCGCTCGCCGGCTTCACGAACAGCGGCAGGCCGAGCTTCGCGACGATGTCCGTCGCGCGCGCCGCGTAGTCGTCGCCCCGCATCACCATCTCGAACGGCGGCGTCGGCACGCCCGTCTGCTGCCACACGAGCTTCGTGCGGAACTTGTCGAGGCCGAGCGCCGAGCCGAGCACGCCGCTGCCCGTGTAGCGGATCCCGTAGAAATCGAGTGCGCCCTGGATCTGGCCGTTCTCGCCGTAGCCGCCGTGCAGCGCGTTGAACGCGCGCACGAAGCCTTCGTCCTTCAGCGCCGACAGCGGCCGCTCGGCCGGGTCGAACGGATGCGCGTCGACGCCCGCGTCGCGCAGGCCCTGCAGCACGAGGCGGCCCGAGGTGAGCGACACCTCGCGCTCGGCGGATTCGCCGCCGAACAACACCGCCACCTTGCCGAAACGTTTCGGATCGATCCCGCTCATGTCATGCCTTCTGTTGAGTGTGTTGCACGAGCTTCGCCGGCACGCCGCCGATCGAACCCGCGCCCATCGTGATCACCACGTCGCCGTTCTGCGCGACCTTCGCCAATGCATCCGGCACGTCGTCGACCGTCGCGACGAACACCGGGTCAACCTTCCCCACCGCGCGCAGCGCACGCGACAGCGCGTCGCCGTTGGCCGTCGCGATCGCCGCTTCGCCCGCGGCATAAACTTCCGTCAGCACCAGCGCGTCGACCGTCGACAGCACGTTGACGAAGTCGTCGAAGCAGTCGCGCGTGCGCGTGTAGCGGTGCGGCTGGAACGCCAGCACGAGGCGGCGGCCCGGGAACGCGCCGCGCGCGGCCGCGATCGTCGCGGCCATCTCGACCGGGTGGTGGCCGTAATCGTCGATCAGCGTGTACTGGCCGCCGTCCGCGCTCGGCACCTCGCCGTAGCGCTGGAAGCGCCGGCCGACGCCGTTGAATTCCGCGAGCGCCAGCTGGATCGCGTCGTCCGCCACGCCGAGATCGGTCGCGATCGCGATCGCCGCGAGCGCGTTCTGCACGTTGTGCAGGCCCGGCAGGTTCAGCACCACCGCGAGCGGCGCACGGCCTTCGCGGATCACCGTGAAGTGCATGCGGCCGTCGCGCGCGTCGATGTCTTCCGCGCGCACCTGCGCGTCCGGCGACAGCCCGTAGCGCACGACCGGCTTCGAGATGAACGGGATGATCTGCCGCACGTTCGGATCGTCGACGCACACCACCGCGCTGCCGTAGAACGGCAGGCGCTGCGTGAACTCGATGAACGCCTGCTTGAGCCGCGCGAAATCGTGGCCGTAAGTGTCCATGTGATCGGCGTCGATGTTCGTGATGACTTCGATCACCGGATACAGGTTCAGGAACGACGCGTCCGACTCGTCGGCCTCGGCAACGATGAAGTCGCCCGTGCCGAGCCGCGCGTTCGCGCCGGCGCTGATCAGCCGGCCGCCGATCACGAAGGTCGGGTCGAGGCCGCCTGCCGCGAGCACGCTCGCGACGAGGCTCGTCGTCGTGGTCTTGCCGTGCGTGCCGGCGATCGCGATGCCCTGCTTCAGGCGCATCAGTTCCGCGAGCATCACCGCGCGCTGCACGATCGGCACGCGCTGGTGGCGCGCGGCCAGCACCTCGGGGTTGTCCGAGCGCACGGCCGTCGATACGACGACCGCGTTCGCGCCCTCGATGTTCGCCGCGTCGTGGCCGATCGCGATCCGCGCGCCGAGCGCCTCGAGACGATCGGTCACCGCGTTGCGCGACAGGTCGGAGCCGCTGACCTCGTAGCCGAGGTTGACGAGCACTTCGGCGATGCCGCTCATGCCCGCGCCGCCGATCCCGACGAAATGAATGTGTTTGACGATGTGTTTCATTGCAGTTTTTCCAGGTTCGCGCCGGCCGCCTTCGCGCAGACACGCGCGACTTCGTCGGTGGCCTCGGGCTTCGCCAGCGAGCGCGAACGCTCCGCCATGTCCGCGAGCGACGCCCGCGACTGGCCGCGCAGCCAGTCGGCGAGCAGTTCCGCCGACAGGTCGCGTTGTTGCACCAGCACGGCCGCGCCCGCATCGGCGAGGAACGCGGCGTTGGTCGTCTGGTGGTCGTCGACCGCGTACGGGAACGGCACGAACAGCGCCGCCACGCCCACCGCCGCGATCTCCGACACCGTCATCGCGCCGGAACGGCAGATCACGAGATCCGCCGCCGCGTACGCGCTCGCCATGTCGTCGATGAACGGCACGAGCCGCACGCCTTCGCCGGCCGCGAAACCGGCCGCTTCGTAATTCGCCTTCAGCGCGTCGATGTGCTTCGCGCCGGCCTGGTGCACGACGCGCGGGCGCTCGTCCGGCATCAGCAGCGCCAGCGCGCGCGGCACGACTTCGTTCAGCGCGGCCGCACCGAGGCTGCCGCCGACGACCAGCACGTTCAGCGGGCCGCTGCGCGACGCATAGCGTGCTTTGGGCGGTTCCGTGTGCGCAAGTTCCGCACGAATCGGGTTGCCCGTCCATTCCGCGTGCGGCAGCGCGCCGGGAAACGCGACGAGCACGCGTTTGGCCAGTTTCGCGAGCACCTTGTTAGTCAGGCCCGCGATCGAATTCTGTTCGTGCAGCACGAGCGGACGACCCGACAGCGCGGCCATCACGCCCGCCGGGAACGTGATGTAGCCGCCCATCCCGAGCACGACGTCGGGCCGCACGCGGCGCAGCGCGCCGAGGCTCTGCCAGCATGCGCGCAGCAGGTTGAACGGCAGCGTCAGCTTGGTCTTCAGGCCCTTGCCGCGCAGTCCGCCGAAGCGCACGTATTCCATCGGAATGCCGTGCTTCGGCACGAGCGTCGCTTCCATCCCGGCCGGATTGCCGAGCCACACGACGCGCCAGCCCGCCGCTTCCATCCGGTGCGCGACCGCGAGCCCCGGGAACACGTGGCCCCCGGTGCCGCCTGCCATCACCATCAGCGTGCGTCGCGACGCGGTCATACCTTCCCTCCCCGCATCAGGACGCGATTTTCATAATCGACCCGCAGCAGCACCGCGAGCGCGACACAGTTCAGCAGGATGCCCGAACCGCCATAGCTCACGAGCGGCAGCGTCAGGCCCTTGGTCGGCAGCAGGCCGAGGTTCACGCCCATGTTGATGAACGTCTGCGCGCCGAACCAGATACCGATGCCCTTCGCCGTCAGGCCCGCGAACGTGCGATCGAGCGCGAGCGCCTGGCGGCCGATCTCGAACGCGCGGCGCACGATCCAGTAGAACAGCAGGATCACGACCATCACGCCGACGAAGCCGAGTTCCTCGCCGATCACCGCGAGGATGAAGTCGGTATGCGCTTCGGGCAGGTAGTTCAGCTTCTCGACGCTGCCGCCGAGGCCGACGCCGAACCACTCGCCGCGGCCGAACGCGATCAGCGAATGCGTGAGCTGGTACGCCTTGCCCTGCGCATACCGTTCGTCCCACGGATCGAGATACGCGAAGATCCGCTCGCGACGCCACGGCGACAGCCATACGAGCATCGTGAAGGTGCCGACCGCCGTCGCGACCAGGCCGCCGAACAGCTTGCCGTTCACGCCGCCGAGGAACAGCACGCCCATCGCGATCGCGGCGACCACCATGAACGCGCCCATGTCCGGCTCGAGCAGCAGCAGCGCGCCGACGAGACCGACCGCGAACGCCATCGGCAGAAAGCCTTTCGCGAAGCTCTGCATGTACTCCTGCTTGCGCACCGTGTAGTTCGCCGCGTAGATCGTCACCGCGAGCTTCATGATTTCCGACGGCTGCATGTTCGTGATGCCGAGCGGAATCCAGCGGCGCGCGCCGTTCACGCCCTTGCCGACGTGCGGGATCAGCACGATCACGAGGCCGACCAGCGCGATCAGGAAGAGATGCGGCGCGTATTTGTCCCAGGTCGACACCGGCACGCGGAACGCGATCACCGCCGCGATGAACGCGACGACGAGCGACACGCAGTGGCGCATCAGGAACGCGTAATCGTGATACGACGCGTATTTCGGCGAATCGGGCATCGCGATCGACGCCGAATACACCATCACGACGCCGAGCCCGAGCAGCGCGATCGCGACCCACAGCAGCGAGTAGTCGAAGTCGAGCATCCGCGAGCGGCTCGGCCGCACGCCGTTGACGACGCTCGCGAGGCCGCCGGTCGCAGCGCGCGTGGCGGACGCGACGCGGCCGCCGGCGGCATTGCCGCCGGTGTCGCGCCGGTCGTTGAAACGGGAGACGAGGCGATCGGACCAGCTCATGGCGTCGCTCCTTTGTCGATGGCGACTTCATCCACCGCCGCGCGGAACACCTCCGCGCGATGGGCGTAGTTCCTGAACATGTCGAGGCTCGCGCACGCGGGCGACAGCAGCACCGCATCGCCCGGCTCGGCGAGCTCGGCGGCGGCACGCACCGCGCCTTCGAGCGTCGCGTGGTCCGCGAGCGGCACGCCGGTTTCGGCGAGCGTGTCGCGAATCGCCGGCGCGTCGCGGCCGATCAGCATCACCGCACGACACCAGCGCCCGACCGGCGCGACCAGCGGCGCGAAATCCTGCCCCTTGCCGTCGCCGCCGGCGATCAGCACGATCTTCTGCGCGAGCCCGTCGAGCGCGGCCACCGTCGCGCCGACGTTCGTTCCCTTGCTGTCGTCGACGTAGTCCACGTCGTCGATCGTCGCGATCACTTCGACGCGATGCGCCTCGCCGCGGTATTCGCGCAGCGCGTGCAGCAGCGGCGCTGCGGCCAAGTCGATCGCACGCGCGAGCGCGAACGCGGCCAGCGCGTTCGCCGCGTTGTGCAGCCCGCGGATGCGCAGCGCGTCGACCGGCATCAGGCGCTTCTGCGCGATGTCGGGCGTATGCGCGCCGTCGCGCTTGCGCCGGCGGGTCGTCGTCGTTTCGTCCGGCGCATCGCGGTCGACCGCTTCGACCAGCCACGCGATACCGTTATCGCGCGACAGCCCGAAGTCGCCGTCCTGCACCGGTTCGTTCAGGCCGAACGTGACCGTGCGCGCCGCATCGGCCGCGCCGGCGGCCGGCGCGAACTTCATCACGGCCGCGTCGTCGCGGTTGAGCACGCGCGTCGTCGTCGCGCCGAAGATCCGGCCCTTCGCGGCCGCATACGCGTCGAAGCTGCCGTGCCAGTCGAGGTGATCCTGCGTGATGTTGAGAATCGCGGCCGCGTCGGGTGCGAACGTGCGCGCCGTCTCGAGCTGGAAGCTCGACAGTTCGAGCACCCAGACGTCGGGCAGCGCCGTCTCGTCGATCGCGCCCGCGAGCCGGTCGAGCATCGCCGGGCTGATGTTGCCGGCGACGGCGACCTTCTTGCCCGAACGCTGGCACAGCAGGCCCGTGAGGCTCGTCGTCGTGGTCTTGCCGTTGGTACCGGTGATCGCGAGCACCTTCGGCTGGTAGCCGCTCGTGCCGAGCGCGCGCAGCGCCTGCGCGAAGAATTCCAGTTCGCCCCAGACCGCGATCGCGCGCTCGCTCGCGGCTGCGATCAGCGCCGCCAGCGCCGGTTCGAGCGGCGACAGGCCGGGGCTCAGCCCGACGATCTCGACGCCGCCGTCGAGCAGCGCGGGCGTGAACGGCCCGCCGACGAACTCCGCATCGATGCCTTCGGCCTGCAGCGCGGCAAGGTTCGGCGGCGCCTCGCGGGTATCGGCAATCCGCAGCCGGCACCCGTGCCTCGCGCACCACCGCGCGATCGCGAGACCCGATTCACCGAGCCCCAGTACGAGCACCATCGGCCGCTGCCGATCTCCAAACATCTCGCCAGACATCCTTGTTACCTTTCCTTTACCGCAGCTTGAGGGTGGACAGACCGAACAGGCACAGCATCAGCGTGATGATCCAGAAACGCACCACCACCTGCGTTTCCTTCCAGCCGGACAATTCGAAATGGTGATGCAGCGGCGCCATCTTCAGCAGGCGCCGCCCTTCGCCGTAACGCTTCTTCGTGTACTTGAACCACGACACCTGCAGCATCACCGACAGCGTTTCCGCGACGAAGATGCCGCCCATGATGAACAGCACGATTTCCTGGCGCACGATCACCGCGACCGTGCCGAGCGCGCCGCCGAGCGCCAGCGCGCCGACGTCGCCCATGAACACCTGCGCGGGGTGCGTGTTGTACCAGAGGAACGCGAGCCCTGCCCCGCCCATCGCGGAACAGAAGATCAGCAGTTCACCGGCGCCCGGGATGTGCGGGAACAGCAGGTATTTCGAATAGACCGAGCTGCCCATCACGTACGCGAACACGCCGAGCGACCCGCCGACCAGCACGACCGGCATGATCACGAGCCCGTCGAGGCCGTCGGTCAGGTTCACCGCGTTGCTCGCGCCGACGATCACGAAATACGTCAGCACGATGAAGCCCCAGACGCCCAGCGGATAGCTGATCGACTTCAGGAACGGCAGCATCAGGTCGGCCCGCGCCGGCAGCCCCATCGACAGGCCGCTCCTCACCCACGCCATGAACAGGTCGAACACGCGCACGTTGTTCGCCTCGGACACGCTGAATGCGAGGTAGACCGCCGCGAACAGCCCGATCACCGACTGCCAGAAATACTTTTCGCGCGACGACATCCCGCGCGGGTCCTTGTAGACGACCTTGCGGTAGTCGTCGACCCAGCCGATCACGCCGAAGCCGAACGTGACGAGCATCACGATCCAGATGAAACGGTTCGTCAGGTCGCCCCACAGCAGCGTCGCGACCGCGATGCCGATCAGGATCAGCACGCCGCCCATCGTCGGCGTGCCGGACTTGACGAGATGGCTTTGCGGGCCGTCCTTGCGCACGGCCTGCCCGACCTTCATTTGCGTCAGCTTGCGGATCACCCACGGTCCGCACACGAGCCCGATACCGAGCGCGGTGATGGTAGCCATCACCGCACGGAACGTCAGGTACGTGAACAAGCGCAAAAAGCTTGCGTCTCCCTGCAGCCATTGCGCCAGCGCCAGCAGCATGCTTCCTTCCTTCTACTCAGTGTGCGGCGGGCACCGTGCCCGCCGCGGGTTGGTTCGTCAGCGCGTCGACCACGCGCTCCATCTTCATGTACCGCGAGCCCTTCACGAGCACCGTCGCCCGCGCGCCATAGCCCGCCGCGAGCAGCGCCGTCACCAGCGCGCCGACGTCGCCGAAGTGGCGGGCCGTCTCGCCGTACGCCGTGCACGCATCGCGCGACGCATCGCCGAGCGCGAACAGCGCATCGATGCCGCGCTCGCGCGCATACGCACCGATCTCCCGGTGAAACGCCGGGCCTTCGTCGCCGACTTCACCCATGTCGCCGATCACCAGCACGCGCGGCGCCGGATGGGCAGCAAGCACGTCGATCGCCGCACGCATCGAATCGGGGTTCGCGTTGTACGTATCGTCGACGACCGTCGCGCCCGCGAGGCTGCCGGCGATCGCCTGCTTCACCTGGAGCCGGCCCTTGACCGGTTCGAACGACTCGAGGCCCTGCTTGATCGCCGAGAGTTCGACACCCGCGCCCAGCGCCGCGGCCGTCGCGGCCAGCGCGTTGCGCGCGTTGTGCTCGCCGAGCGCACGCAACCGCACCGTGACGGCGCCCGCCGGCGTGTCGATCGCGAGTTCGCCGCCGTGAAGGCGACCGACGACCTGCGCATCGTTCTGCCGTTCGGCGTCATGCAGTGCGAAATCGAGGATCCGGTTGCCGGTCGCCGCGACGCGCCAGATGCCCGCGTACGCATCGTCGGCCGGGAACACCGCGACGCCGTCCGGTGGCAGCGCATGGATCACTGCCGCGTGTTCGAGCGCGACGGCTTCGACCGTCGCCATGAATTCCTGGTGTTCGCGCTGCGCGTTGTTGACGAGCGCGACCGTCGGCGCGGTGAGGTGCGCCAGAACTTCGGTTTCGCCCGGGTGGTTCATGCCGATCTCGATCACCGCGAGGCGATGCGCGGTCGACAGGCGCAGCAACGTCAGCGGCAGCCCGACGTCGTTGTTCAGGTTGCCGGCCGTCGCGAGCCGCGCGTCGGTACCGACCGCCGCGGCGAAGATCGACGCGATCATTTCCTTGACGGTCGTCTTGCCGTTGCTGCCCGTCACCGCGACGAGCGGCAGCGCGAATCGTTTGCGCCAGCCGTGCGCGAGCGCGCCGAGCGCGGCACGCGTTTCGCCGCCTTCGATCGCCGGCATCGCGAGGCCCGCCGGCACGTGTGCGACGAGCGCCGCCGACGCGCCGCGCGCGGCCACGTCGCCGAGGAAGTCGTGCGCGTCGAAGCGCTCGCCCTTCAGCGCGACGAACAAGTCGCCGGGGCCGACCGTGCGGCTGTCCGTCGACACGCGCTCGAACGTGGTGTCCGGATCGCCGTGGACGGTGGCGCCGGGGATCAGGCGGGCGGCTTCGCCGAGACTGAGCATCGTCATTCGCCGCCTCCCTTGCCATGCGTCGCGCGTGCCGCGAGTGCGAGCCGCGCGTGATCCTGATCGGAGAACGTGCGCTTCTTGCCCATGATTTCCTGCGTTGCCTCGTGCCCCTTGCCGGCCAGCACGACGACATCCTCGCGGGCGGCGCCGCGCACGGCCTGCAGGATCGCGCTCGCGCGATCCTCGATGCGGCGTGCGCGATCGGGCGCGGTCATGCCCGCGATGACCTGGTCGATGATGCGCTGCGGATCCTCGCTGCGCGGGTTGTCGCTCGTGACGACGACTTCGTCGGCGAGCCGCTCGGCGATCGCGCCCATCAGCGGACGCTTGGTCGCATCGCGATCGCCGCCGCAGCCGAACATGCAGACGAGCCGGCCGCCGCGCGCCGCCGCGATCGGGCGCAACGCGTCGAGCGTCTTCTCGAGCGCGTCGGGCGTATGTGCATAGTCGATCACGACCAGCGGTTCGTCGTTCGCCAGCCGGCCGCCAAGGCGCTGCATGCGGCCGTTGACGGACTCGAGCCGCGCAATCTCCGCGACCGCCGCGTCGAACGGCAGGTCGGCCGCGAGCAGCGAGCCGAGCACCGCGAGCAGGTTGCTGACGTTGAACGTGCCGAGCGTGCCGACCTCGATGTCCGCGTCGCCCCACGACGAGCACAGGCGGAATGCCGTGCCGGTGGCGGTCGCGCGCACGTCGAGCGCGACCAGCTCGCGATCGGCGTCGGCCGCGTGCACGTCGCCGATCCCGTAGGCGATCGTGCGCACGCGGCCGGCCAGCTTCTCGAGCAGGCGGCGGCCGGCTGCGTCGTCGCGATTGACGACCGCCGCGCGCAGGCCGCGCCATGCGAACAGTTTCGACTTCGAGGCTTCGTACGCATCGAACGTGCCGTGATAGTCGAGGTGATCCTGCGTGAGGTTCGTGAACACGGCGATGTCGAATGCCGTGCCGTTCACGCGGCCCTGGTGCAGCGCGTGCGACGACACTTCCATCGCGACGGCCTTTGCGCCCGCGTCGTGCAGTTGCGCGAGGCTGCGCTGCAGCTGCGGCGCGTCCGGCGTCGTGAAGCCGGTCGGCACCAGCTGCCCCGGCATGCCGCTGCCGAGCGTGCCGATCAGCGCGCACGGCTGGTGCAGCGCCGTCAGCGCGGCCGCGATCCAGTGCGTGCACGACGTCTTGCCGTTGGTGCCGGTCACGCCGATGGCGAGCAGGCTGTCGCTCGGGTCGCCGTACCAGCCGCTGGCGATCTCGCCGGCCAGCTGGTCGAGCGCCGGCACCGCGAGTGCGACGGGTGCGGCCGGCGCGGCTGCGAGGCCTTCCGGCTGATACAGCACGGCGGCCGCACCGCGGGAGACGGCCTCGGCAATGAAGGCGCGATTGTCTGCCCCGTCGACCGCATAGCCGAGAAACACGTCGCCTGCCTGCAGGCTGCGCGTGTCGGCATGCAGTTGCGCCGCGGGGGCCACATGCTGGCGCAGCCACGCAAGCGCGGCCGCGATCTGCTGATGCGCCGGATGGGAACTGCGAGCGGCGCTCATCGAACAACTCCTGGTGAATTACGTGTCGTGCTGGATACGATCATATGCTTCGCACCGCCGCCGGCGGCGAGCTTTTGCGGGCCCGTCCTGGCGGGCGCGCCCGGCGTGTCGTCGGACACGACCAGTTGCTTGATCGGCATGTTCGGCGGCACGTTCAGCGCACGCATCGTATCGCCCGCGATCGCCGAGAATACGGGGCCGGACACCTGGCCGCCGAAGTGGCTGCCGGCGGTCGGCTCGTCGACCGACACCGCGATCACGACGCGCGGATTCGGCATCGGTGCCATCCCGACGAACGACGCGCGGTACTTGCGCGTGTAGCCGTGACCTTCATGCTTGTACGCGGTACCGCTCTTGCCGCCGACCCGATAACCCGGCACGGCCGCATCCGGCGACGTGCCGCCCGGCGCGACCACCGTCTCGAGCATCGCGCGCACTTCGCGCGCGGTGGTCGGGTTGAACACCTGCGTGCCCACGATCGGCTGATTGGGGTCGGTCTTGAAAATGGTCACGGGCATCAGCTCGCCGTCGTGCGCGATCGCCGTGTAGGCGCGCGCGAGCTGGAACAGCGACACCGACAGGCCGTAGCCGTACGACATCGTCGCCTGCTCGATGCGCCGCCAGTTCTTCCACGGACGCAGGCGGCCGGCCACCGCGCCCGGGAACCCGACCTTCGGCGCCTGACCGAGGCCGATGCTCGTATACATATTCCACATTTCCTCGGGCCGCATCGTCATCGCGATCTTCGTCGCGCCGATGTTGCTCGACTTCTGGATCACGCCGCCGACCGTCAGCGTGCCGAAACCCGCGTCGTCGGTGATCGGCGCGCCGTCGAGCACGAAATGCCCATTGCCCGTTTCGACGAGCGTGTTCGGCGTCACGCGGTGCAGGTCGAGCGCGAGCGACACCGTAAACGGCTTCATGATCGAGCCCGGCTCGAACACGTCGGTCATGATCCGGTTGCGCAACTGCTCGCCCGTCATGCGCGAACGGTCGTTCGGGTTGTACGTCGGATAGTTGACGAGCGCGAGCACCTCGCCGGTACGCACGTCGACCACCATCGCCGCGCCGGCCTTCGCCTTGAACTTCTCGACGGCGGCCTTCAGGTTCGCATACGCGATGTACTGGATCTTGCTGTCGATCGACAGGTCGACGTCTGTCCCGTTGTGCGGCGGAATCTGCTCGGCGACGTCCTCGACGATGTGCCCCATCCGGTCCTTGATCACGCGGCGCACGCCGGACGTGCCGGACAGCATCTTCTGGTCGCCGAGCTCGACGCCTTCCTGCCCTTCGTCCTCGACGTTCGTGAAGCCGATCAGGTGAGCGGTGATCTCGCCCTCCGGATAGAAGCGCTTGTATTCGTTGCGCTGATAGACGCCGGGGATGTCGAGCGCGGCGACCTTGTCCGCGATGTCGATCGGCACCTGGCGCTTCACGTAGACGAAACCCTTGTCTTCCGACAGCTTCACGCGCAGTTCCTTCGGCGTCATGCCGAGGAGCTTTCCGAGCTGATTGACCTTGTCCGCGCCGAGATCGTCCGGCACCGCATCCGGAATCGCCCAGATCGCGCGCACGGGCAGGCTCGTCGCGAGCACGAGCCCGTTACGGTCGAGGATCTTGCCGCGCGTGGCCGGCAGCTCGATCGTGCGCTGGTAGCGGCTTTCGCCCTGCTTCTGATAGAACGCGTTGCCGGGCCCCTGGATCCAGAACGCCCGCGCGGCCAGCGCGACGAACGCCATGAACAGCAGGAACACGACGAATTTCGAGCGCCACATCGGCAGGTGCACGCCGAGCACGGGGCTCGACGAGAATTTCACGTCCTGGCGCTTTTGTGCCGGCTTCATCGCGCGCCTCCCCCGCCCTTGGCGGCCGTCTCGGCCGAAGCCGGAATCGGTGCGTCGATCGCCTTCACGGCGCCCGGCGGCAGCGTCAGGTATTGGGTGCGACCCGTCGTGATCGCCTGCATCTTCAGCGAATCGTTCGCGAGTTGCTCGATACGCGACGTCTTCGACAGCGCGCTCTGCTGATATTGAAGCTGCGCGTAGTCCTGCTGGAGCTGACGCTCCTGCGACTGCGCGCGCTGCAGCTGGATGAAGATCTGGCGCTGCTGGTTCGTCGAGTTGACGACCGACAGCGCGCAGCCCATCACGATGATCAGCAGGAAGATATTGAAGCGGCTCATGGCGTGACGCGCTCCGCGATGCGCATCACGGCCGACCGGGCGCGCGGATTCGCGGCAACTTCCGCTTCGCTCGGAAACTGACGGCTGATGATCTTGAGCGGCGGGCTCGGGAGGTCGACGGCACGGATCGGCAGGCGACGATCGACCGCAGGCGCGCTCGCGTGCGCCTGCATGAATCGCTTGACGATCCGGTCCTCGAGTGAATGAAAGCTGATGACCACCAGCCGCCCCCCTTGCTCCAGCAACGACAATGCCGCGTCTAGTACGACTTGCAGGTCCGCAAGCTCTTGATTGACGTGAATCCGTATAGCCTGAAAGGTGCGGGTTGCCGGATCCTTGCCCTTCTCACGGGTTTTGACGACGTTACCCACGATTTGGGCAAGCTCGCCCGTGGTGTCGAGAGGCCCAAGACGGTCGGACTCTGCCCGGCGAGCAACAAGCGCCTTTGCAATCTGAAAAGCAAACCGTTCTTCCCCATAATCCCGTATCACCTCCGTCAATTCCTGCACCGAAGCCCGCGCGAGCCACTCGGCCGCCGACTCGCCGCGCGTCGGATCCATTCGCATGTCCAGCGGGCCATCCGCGCGAAAGCTGAAGCCGCGCGCCGGATCGTCCACCTGCGGCGAGGACACGCCCAGGTCCAGCAACACACCCGACACCTTCTCGACGCCGCGCGCCGCAAGCGCGTCGCGCATCGATGCAAAGCTGTCATGCACGATCGAGAAGCGCGCATCCTCGATGCGCTGCGCCGTCTCGATCGCCCTCGGATCCTTGTCGAACGCGATCAGCCGGCCGGCCGCCGCCAGCCGCGCGAGCACCGCGCGGCTATGACCGCCGCGCCCGAACGTACCGTCGACATAAATGCCGTCCGGCCGCGTCACGAGCGAATCGACCGCTTCGTCCAGAAGCACGGTCCGATGCTGCAATTCGTTTCCCATCGCGGGCGTCTCCGTCACCGCAATCAGAACGTGAAATTCTTCAGCGCGTCGGGCATGCCCTGCGCCATCGCTGCCTGCTCCTTCGCGATGTAGGTCTGCGAATCCCACAGCTCGAAGTGACTACCCATTCCCAACAACATGACTTCCTTTTCCAGTCCGGCCGCCATCCGCAGCTCGGGCGATACGAGAATCCGGCCCGCGCTGTCGAGATCGACATCCATCGCATTGCCGAGAAAGATCCGCCGCCACCAATGTGCATCCATCGGCAGCGCGGCGATCTTGGCGCGGAATACCTCCCATTCGGGGCGCGGAAACAGCAACAGGCAGCCGTCCGGGTGCTTGGTCACAGTCACCCGTCCTTCTGCCTGTCCTTGCAGCGCTTCGCGATAGCGAGCCGGCACCGACATCCGCCCTTTCGCATCGAGCGTCAGCGCCGACGCCCCTTGGAACACTTTCCGCTCTCCCGTTCAGGGCACCGAAGCACCCGCTCAACGCTCAAGAATTTAGCCCGAATAGCCCGCCAAATCACACAAAAATACACTTTCTCACACTGTCTCCCACTTTAGAGGAAGGGTTTGGCACGGTCAAGGGAGCGGCCCGGTTTTTTGACGAATTTTGTTAGTTAGAACAAGGACTTACGCGCACATGCTCATGCGGCCCCTCATACCAAAAACCGTTATAAATGAATGAGCTAGTGCAACTTGTGAAGGTGATACGTGAGAAAGGCGGGCCAGACTGGCGTGCGGACGGGGCTTTCGGGGGCGGGAAAACGCGGAAAAAACGGGCGGTATCGATGGGTGACGGAGGTGGGCGGCGTCATGCGCCGCCCACCTCCGAATGTCACAGATAGTATGCAGTCCGCGTCATGACTTTCGACGCGGCGCGCATCAGCATCCGCGCGGGCAGCGGCAGTTCGATCCCGCCGGCATCGGTCGCGGCCTTGCCGTGCTTCACCTCGTCG
This sequence comes from Burkholderia sp. BCC1996, assembly GCF_905339955.1. Taxonomy (NCBI): domain Bacteria; kingdom Pseudomonadati; phylum Pseudomonadota; class Betaproteobacteria; order Burkholderiales; family Burkholderiaceae; genus Burkholderia; species Burkholderia sp. BCC1996. The sequence continues at coordinate 6,635 of NZ_CAJPHM010000006.1, read as the reverse complement.
AGCCGCATCTGCTCGACGATCGCGCGCGACGCCGTGTCGGTCGCCGGCAGCTCGGACAAGTGTCCGTCGAGGTGGCTCTCGACCTGACGCTCCGTCTCCGCCATGAAGCCGAGGCTGACCTTGTCGCCCAGCGTGCCGGCGACGACGCCGATCGCGAGCGCGCCGGCGTACCACAGCGGGTTGAGCAGGCTCGGACGCGAATCGAGCTCCTTCAGCCGATGCGCGGTCCACGCGAGATGATCCTCCTCCTCGCGCGCGGCTTCCTCGAACATCGCCTTCGACGACGACGAGCGCGCGGTCAGCTTCTGCGCCTGATAAAGCGCCTGCGCACAAACCTCGCCGACGTGGTTCACGCGCATCAGCCCGGCGGCATGCGTGCGCTCCGCGGGCGTCAGTTCGCCGGCCGGCGGCTCCGCCGGCGCAGGCACCGGGCGGCTCATCCGGCTAATGCCGGTCAGCGATCGCAGGCCGCGATCGAATTCGCTGATCAGTTCGTCCAACACCATCCTGTTCTCCTGGCTGCGTGCGCTGCCGCGAGCGGCAACGGCACGTGCTCCGCTACGTAACCGACTTGATTATTCAGCGGAAATTGCGGTTAACCCGTGATTTTAACCATTGTTGCATAAAGGAAACATGGCAACCTTGAGCCACGGCATTTCGCTTTGTCGGAAAAATCGGCTTTGCTACATTACGTGCGACTTCTTGCGAAGTTGATGGGGCCCGTCAACACACCATAACTATCCGCCCCGCCAAAAAAATTCAGTGATTCTTGGAGATCCGTTAATGAAAAAGTCGCTTCTCGCGCTCGTCGCGCTGGGCGCGTTTGCTGGCGCTGCACATGCGCAAAGCAGCGTGACGCTTTACGGCATCATCGATGAAGGCTTCATCTTCAACAACAACGCCAAGGGCGGCCACCTGTACGGCCTGGCAAGCGGCGTGATGCAAGGCAGCCGCTTCGGCCTGCGCGGCACCGAAGATCTGGGCAGCGGCCTGAAGGCGATCTTCGTGCTCGAGAACGGTTTTGACGTCAACTCCGGCAAGCTCGGCCAGGGCGGCCTGATGTTCGGCCGCCAGGCTTACGTCGGCCTGTCGAGCCAGTACGGTACGGTCACGCTGGGTCGCCAGTACGACTCCGTCGTCGACTTCGTCGGCCCGCTCGAGGCAGGCGACCAGTGGGGCGGCTACATCGCCGCTCACCCGGGCGACCTCGACAACTTCAACAACGCTTACCGTGTGAACAACGCGGTCAAGTACACGAGCCCGACCTACGGCGGCTTCTCGTTCGGCGGCCTGTACAGCTTCGGCGGTCAAGCCGGCCAGTTCTCGAAGAACCAGGTCTGGTCGCTCGGCGCCGGTTACAACAACGGCCCGCTGGTGTTGGGTGTCGGCTACTTGAACGCACGTACGCCGGCGAACTTCGGCGGCATGTTCAATACGGGCGCGTCGGCTGCGGCGACGGCCGTGTCGTCGCCCGTGTACGGCGCGTATGCGAACAGCGCGAACACGTACCAGGTCATCGGTGCGGGCGGCGCATACACGTTCGGCGCAGCGACGATCGGCGCGACGTACTCGAACACGAAGTTCAAGGGCTTCTCGGTCGGTCCGTTCGTGAACCAGACCGCGACCTTCAACAACGGCGAAATCAACTTCAAGTATCAGCTGACCCCGGCATTGATCGTCGGCGCGGCGTACGACTACACGCAAGGCAGCAAGATCGACGGCAACTCGGCAGCCAAGTACCATCAGGGCTCGCTGGGCGTCGACTACTTCCTGTCGAAGCGCACGGACGTCTACGTGATCGGCGTGTACCAGCATGCATCGGGCAACACGCTCGACTCGGCAGGCAACGTCGTTCAGGCACATGCTTCGATCAACGGTCTCGATCCGTCGACGACCAGCAACCAAGTCGCAGCGCGTGTCGGTATCCGTCACAAGTTCTAATCAGCTTGCCTGACAAGCCGCAGCATCTTGAAGGCGCCTTCGGGCGCCTTTTCTTTTGGGGCTGCGAAGCGGTGTGCGGTGTGCGGTGTGCGGTGTGCGGTGTGCGGTGTGCGGTGTGCGGTGTGCGGTGTGCGGTGTGCGGTGTGCGGTGTGCGGTGTGCGGTGTGCGGTGTGCGGAATGATCGCCAGGTAACGCGCTCATGGCGACGAATCGTTCGCGATGCTGACTCGACACGAATGCCACGGTTTGCCGACTCCGGCATGCAGCGAAGTGCCGCCCACGTTCGAATCGAATCGGCTGCGGGCTGCCCGACCGGGGCGCTCCGCCCGCCGCGGCGCGCCCGGACGAACGCGAGCCGTTCCGATGTGGCGCGGCAGCCCTGATGCGCACCACAAACAAAAGAGCCCGGCACAGACCGGGCTCCTTCGTTCGACTTGAGTGTTACGCGCGTCCGTCGCGCAGCTCGCGCCGCAGGATCTTGCCGACGTTCGTCTTAGGCAGCTCCGTGCGGAACTCGACGAGTTTCGGCCGCTTGTAACCGGTGAGCCGCTCCTTGCAGTACGCGAGGATGTCCTTGTCGGTCAGCGCCGGATCCTTCTTCACGACGAACAGCTTCACGGCTTCGCCCGAGTGCTCGTCCGGAACACCGACCGCCGCCACCTCGAACACCCCCGGATGCGACGCCACCACGTCCTCGACCTCGTTCGGATACACGTTGAAACCGGATACCAGGATCATGTCCTTCTTCCGGTCGACGATCTTCACGTAACCGCGCGCGTCCATCACGCCGACGTCACCGGTCTTGAAGAAACCGTCCGCGAACATGACCTTCGCGGTTTCTTCCGGGCGGTTCCAGTAGCCGGCCATGACCTGCGGCCCGCGGATGCAGATCTCGCCCGGCTCGCCGAGCGCGACGTCATTGCCGGCGTCGTCGCGGATGGCAATTTCGGTCGACGGCAGCGGCAGGCCGATCGTCCCGCTGTACTCGGTCGCCGTCACGGGGTTGCAGGTCGCGACCGGCGACGTTTCGGACAGGCCGTACCCTTCGATGATCGCCGTTTGGGTCTTCTCGTACCAGCGCTTCGCGACGCCTTCCTGGATCGCCATGCCACCGCCGTTGGCGATCACGAGCTTCGACAGGTCGAGCTGGTTGAATTCGGGATGGTTCAGCAGTGCGTTGTACAGCGTGTTGACGGCAGGAATCGTCGAGATCTGGTATCCCTTCAGTTCCTTGATCATGCCGCCGATGTCGCGCGGATTCGGAATCAGGATGCCCATGCCGCCCGTGCGCATCGTCAGGAAGCCGCAGACCGTCAGCGCGAACACGTGATAGAGCGGCAGCGCGACAACCGTCACGAATTGCTTCACCTCCGGGTACTTCGCGTGCGCGGGATGGTGCCAGGCGCCGGCCTGCAGCACGTTCGACACGATGTTCCGGTGCAGCAGCGTCGCACCCTTCGCGACACCGGTCGTACCGCCCGTGTACTGGAGGAACGCGACGTCGTCTGGGCCGAGCTTCGGCGGCTTGAAGGTCTGCCGCGCCCCTTCGGACAGCGCGGCCTTGAAGCGCGTGAACGACGGGAGCTGCCAGGCCGGCACCATCTTCTTCACGTTGCGTACGACGTAATTGACGAGCCAGCCCTTGATGCCCAGCAGGTCGCCCATCGACGCGACCACGACATGCTTGACGGCGGTATTGGCGATAACGGCCTGCAACGTCGACGCGAAATTCTCGAGAATGACGATCGCCTCGGCCCCGCTGTCCTTCAGCTGATGTTCGAGCTCGCGCGGCGTATAGAGCGGGTTGACGTTGACGACGGTGTAGCCCGCGCGGAGCACGGCAACGATCGCCACCGGGTACTGCAGCACGTTCGGCATCATGAGCGCGACGCGTGCGCCGCGCTTCAGGCCACGCGACTGCAGCCACGCGCCGAACCGGCGCGACAGTGCATCGAGTTCGCCGTACGTGATGCTCTTGCCCATGCAGACGAACGCCTTGCGGTCGCGATACTGCCTGAAGCTCTCGTCGAGGAGATCCGGGACGGAAGGATATGGAGACGCGTCGATTTCGGCTGGAACGCCGGGTGGGTACGATTTCAGCCAAATTTTGTCCATACCGCGCGTCTCCTCACTGATTTTCGAATGGTCGTGCTAAAACGCATCGTAGCGGCTCGCCCGTCCTGAGACAACAGGGTTAGATGTCCACTTCGAACTTTCGAACGCATTCGTCCGATCATATCTGGAAGTTCCGTCAAATCCGCTCAACTTCAACCAAACAATCGTAAAAGGTCGCCGAGTTGCCGAGGTCGGTCAGCGCCTGGCTCGTCACTTCGTTCGCGTTCCGACCGTCCGCCGACAATTTCTTCCACCAGATCGACAGTCCGACGACGAGCCCCGCCCGCGCACGATCGGTCACTCTTGCGACCGCCTGCATCGATCCGCGGTCGTTGAATATGCGTACGACGTCGCCCTCCGCGATGCCGCGCGCATCGGCGTCGGCCGGGTGAATATCGAGATGCGGCTGGCCTTCCGTGCTGCGCAGGCTGTCCACGTTCACGAACGTGCTGTTCAGGAAGTGCCGGGCCGGCGGCGAAATCATCGCGAGCGGGTAGCGGGCGGCAAGCTCAGGCGCCGCCTCCGCCGATTCGAACGGCGGCAGGTAATCGGGCACCGGGTCCATGCCCATCTGCTCGAGTCGCGCGCTGTAGAACTCGCATTTGCCGGACGGTGTGCGAAAGCCGCCATTCGCGAAAGGCGCGTCCGCAACCTTGAGCTTCAGCCAGCCGGCACGCTTCAACGTCTCCCAGTCGCTGTCGAGTGCCGGATCGTCCCAGCGAAGCGCCGCCTGCGCGACCTCTTCGTCGCTGTGATAAAGCGCGGGCTCGTCCAGCCCCATGCTGCGCGCGATGCCGCGAAAGATTTCGGTGTTCGGTCGTGCGTCGCCGACCGGCGGAATCGCCGGCAGATTCGCCATCACATAGGTGTGGCCGTACGACTTGTGGACGTCGAGATGCTCGAGCTGCGTCGTGGCCGGCAACACAATGTCGGCGAAGTCGACGGTATCTGTCTTGAAGTGCTCGAGAACGACCGTGAACAGGTCTTCGCGCGCGAACCCGGCGGCGACTTTCGACGAGTCGGGGGCAACCGCAACCGGATTCGAGTTGTAGACGATCACTGCTTCGACCTTCGGCCCGAAAGTCGCGTCGCCCGGATGCAGCAGTGCATCGCCGATGGCATTCATGTTGATGATGCGCGGCAGTTTCTGCGGCCAGCCGGGCATCAGATCGGGGCGCAGCAGCGCCGCCTGATTGACCGGTGCAGATTCCGACGACGACAGCAGCAGCCCGCCGGCCCGGTCGCGCCACGCGCCCGTCAGCGCAGGCAGGCTCGCAATCGCGCGCACGGCGTTGCCGCCCCCGCGCACGCGCTGCATGCCGTAATTGAGGCGGATCGATGCCTTGCGGGTCGCGCCGTAACGACGTGCGAGTTCGATCAGTTCCGACGCCTCGATGCCGCAGATTTGCGCGACACGCTCCGGCGGATAGGACAGGGCTCGCGCCTTGAGCGCATCGAAGCCGAGCGTATGGCGTGCGATGTAGTCGTGATCGAGCAGATCCTCGGTGATCAGCACATGCATCATGCCGAGCGCGAACGCTCCGTCGGTGCCCGGTTTCAATGCGATGTGCTGATGGCATTTCTCGGCCGTCAGCGAGCGGTAGGGATCGATTGCGACGAGACGGGCACCGCGACGCTTGGCTTCCTGCGCACGGGTCCAGAAATGCAGGCTGGAGGCGATCGGGTTGGCGCCCCAGATCAGGATCAACTCGCTTTCCTCGAAATGCTCGAGATGCATGCCGACGCTTCCGCCATACGTATAGCGCAACCCTGCTGCGCCGGCCGCCGCGCAGATGGCCCGCTCGAGCCGGGACGCACCGAGTTTATGGAAGAACCGCTGGGCGATGCCTTCGCCCTGCACGAGCCCCATCGTTCCCGCGTAGCTGTACGGCAGGATCGCCTCCGGCGCGCGCGCGGCGATTTCGCCGAGACGACGACCGATCTCGTCGAATGCTTCGCTCCAGCTGATCGGCACGAAGCGCCCCTCCCCCTTCGCGCCCACGCGCTTGAGGGGCACAGTGAGTCGGTCGGGATGATGAACGCGGTCGGCGTATCGGCTGACTTTCGTACACAGCACGCCTTGCGTCGGCGGATGGTCGGGATCGCCCGCGACCTTGATCGCCCGACCGTTTTCGACGGTCACACGCATTGCGCACGTGTCCGGACAATCGTGCGGGCATACGGCCCGAGCTATCTGAGTGGCGGCGTTCATCGTTCTGGATGCTACTGGGGTGGAGATTCGCAAATTCTACGTGGACGAGCCGAATAAGGCGTCATTTCGCACGAGTTTCCGGCCTATTTGGCGAAAAAGCGGTGGCGGCCGATGGCGAATATCGATACGGGACGAACTTTGAAAAGTCGGTGCGACGATGTGGAGCGGGTATGAATGGTGCCAGGCCAGCGGCTTCGCCGAGTTCGCGCGAGTCGATTATTGACCGAAGATAGAAGCGAACAAGCGGGCAAATGGTCCTGGAGGATGGAAAGTGGATATGCGTTGCGGCTTGAGCAACAAACGGGAGAGATTCGACGGCTCGAGATCGCGCATTTCTGCGCCGCAAATGCAAAAACCCCCGCCTTT